>JAKPPP010000369.1 GCA_029547265.1 Bacteroidota bacterium | reverse complement strand
CCTTGAATCATTCCTTGGTTGATGAGTTTTTGTGCAGGCTCATTCATTGGGATGATTCCTAAGTCGTAAAGGAATTTTGTCCAGAAGCGTACGTACAACAAGTGCCCCGTAGCATGTTCAGATCCTCCTAAATAAAAATCGACATTCTTCCAGTATCCAACTGCTTCTTTCGATACAAGTTCTTTGTCGTTCGTCGCATCCATATATCGCAAGAAGTACCAACTCGATCCTGCCCATCCCGGCATCGTTGTAGCTTCGTATTCGTATTGGCCTTTGTATTTCCAATCTTTTGCTCTCGCCAAAGGAGGTTCTCCCGATTCTGTTGGCTGATACTTGTCGATTTCAGGTAATATCAATGGCAACTCATTCTCGTCTAACGTTTGCGGTATACCGTCTTTATAGTAAACAGGAATAGGTTCACCCCAATAACGTTGTCGTCCGAAGGCAGCATCGCGTAAGCGATAGTTTGTTCTTCCTTGTCCTATTTTTTTATTTTCTATTTCACTAATCGCAGCGGTGATGGCTGCTTTTACTTCTTTTCCGTTTAAGAATCCGGAGTTGATTAATGTCCCGTATTTCTCGTCGTACGATGCTGTTTCATATCCTTCATGTGCTTTGTCGGCAGGCGCTTCTATCACTTGAAGGAAAGGTGAGCGTCCGAGTTGTTCGGTAAGCTGAGATTCAAAATATTTTGCAAAGCCATAGTCGCGGCTATCGTGTGCAGGTACTGCCATAACAGCTCCCGTTCCGTATCCCGCTAAAACATAATCTCCTATCCACACCGGAATTTTAGCTCCCGTAAACGGATGTATAACATAAGCTCCCGTGAATTGTCCTGATATGCGTTTTACGTCAGCCATTCTTTCACGTTCACTTCTATTCTTCGCCATGGTTACGTATTCGTCAACCGAATTTCGGTACTCCGCTACCGTTACCTTGTTCACTAGCTCATGCTCAGGAGCAAGTGTCACAAATGAAACTCCGAAAATGGTGTCAGGACGAGTAGTAAATACTTCAATCGTTTCTTCTCTTCCGTCTAATTGAAAGATGATAGAAGTACCTTCACTTTTCCCGATCCAGTTGCGTTGTGCTTCTTTTATCGACTCCGACCAATCGAGTCCTTCGAGGTCTGTTAATAGTCTATCGGCATAAGCTGTAATTCGCAAACTCCATTGAGGCATCTGCTTACGCTCAACGGGATATCCGCCGCGCTCGCTTACTCCGTCTTTTACTTCATCATTGGCAAGTACAGTACCCAAGGCAGGACACCAATTCACCCATGCTTCGCTCAAATATGCTAAGCGGAAGTTTAATAAGATGTCTGATTTCTTTTTCTCTGAAAAGCTGTTCCATTCTTCAGCAGAAAACGATCCTACTTCTTGTTCGATATCACCTGTGAGGTATTGAGGTAATGAACATTGAAGTCCTTCTTTCTCGAAAGTTGCAATGAGTTGAGAGATAGGTTCAGCTTTCTGAGTTACATTGTTGTACCAGCTATGAAAAAGTTGAATAAAGATCCATTGCGTCCATTTATAATATTCCGGTTCGCAAGTACGTACTTCTCTCGACCAATCGAAGCAAAAACCGATTTTGTCGAGTTGTTCACGGTATCTTTTAATATTTTGTTCGGTAGTAACTTTCGGATGTTGTCCTGTTTGAATGGCATACTGCTCGGCAGGTAATCCGAAAGCATCGTATCCCATAGGATGTAAAACATTAAAGCCTTTCAGGCGCTTGTAACGCGAAACGATATCGGAAGCGATATATCCTAACGGGTGACCCACATGTAGTCCGGCCCCTGAAGGGTAGGGAAACATGTCGAGCACATAATACTTCTCGCGAGAAGGATCGATCTCTGTTTTATAGGTGCGGCGTTTTCTCCATTCGTCTTGCCACTTCGCTTCAATAGCACTGAAATTATACTCCATAATGTACATTAAAATAAGGAGCACGAAGGTAACAAAAAGGAAGGGTCTGTAAAGAGGGGAGAGGTCAAGATTGCTTAAAAATCGAGTCAAAAGGTTATCAAATGATGAAATTTGGCTGTTCTGCTGACACATTTCGCTGTAAAATAGGTTTTTCGGGTCGCTGTAATTACTTTTGCGCGGCATTCACGGTATGACAGAAGAAAAAAGCTTAGTACGTAAGTCCCGTCGCTCGTCGCGGTTATCTACTATTGTCAGCATTACATTAGTCTTGTTCCTGTTGGGTACATTAAGTGTTTTGTTGTTACATGCCAATAAGTTATCGGATTACCTGAAAGAGAATATTGAGATCTCTTTAGTTATCCAGCCTGATGCTGATAGCCTGACAGTTAATGAGTTATATCAAAGAGTGAAGTCGGCGAATTACGTGAAAGAAGTTACTTTGATCAGCAAAGAGCAGGCGGCGGAAGAGTTAAAGAAAGAGTTAGGTGAAGACTTCGTTACTTTTTTAGGGTATAACCCATTGTACCCAAGTATCAATATGCGTTTACGCAGTGATTTTGCCGATACCCAAACGATCGAGAGTTTTATCAGCTCGGTGAAATCGAATCCGGCAGTAAAAGAAGTTCAATACCAAGCATCGTTAGTTGAGAGTTTAAACAGAAATGTAAAGACGATCTCGTGGATACTTGTCGGATTTAGCATATTATTAACCTTAGTTGCGGTTGCATTGATCAATAATACGATCAGGATTTCGTTATATGCTAAGCGACTGCTTATAAAAAGTATGTTATTGGTAGGTGCTACCAAAGGATTTATTCGTAAGCCATTCTTGATTAACAGCGTGGTAAACGGAATAATCGGGGCAGTAGCGGCTATCGGATTATTAACAGCGTTATTTTATTTCGGAGAACAAAAAATTCCTGAGTTATCCCTCATCCGCGACATGCAATTGATGGGAATAGTAGCAGGATTATTAGTGTTCTTAGGAATATTCCTTTCATTGATTTGTACCTTGTTCGCGGTGAATAAGTACCTTCGCTACCGAACAGAAGATCTATATTAAACAATGGCAAAGTCAGTAGTTGACAAAAAAGCGGCGGTGAAAGAAACGCCTACAGCCGATAGAGCAGATTTCGCTTTCGGAAAAGAGAATTACCGCTTATTCATTGCGGCAATTGCAATCATTATTGTTGGATATGCTTTAATGTCGGGAGGGAAAACTACCGATCCTAAGATTTTCAACGAAGAAATTTTCAGCTTCCGCAGAATTACTTTGGCTCCGATTGTGGTGTTGGCAGGCTACGTGTTAGGTGTTTACGCCATTGTAAAAAAGGCTGACTAATTAAGTATGAAATTATTTGAAGCGATTATTCTTGCAATTGTAGAAGGTCTCACCGAATTTTTACCGGTATCTTCTACAGGGCATATGATTATTGCCTCATCTTTAATGGGGATTGCGGAAGATCCGTTTACTAAAGCGTTTACGGTAGCAATCCAGTTTGGAGCCATTCTTTCAGTAGTGGTGCTTTACTTCAAGCGATTTTTTCAGTCGATGAATTTCTATTATAAACTGTTGGCAGCTTTTATCCCTGCTGCTATTCTGGGTAAATTACTCGACGACTATATTGATGCTTTATTAAGCAATGTGTTGGTAGTTGGATTTACCCTACTTGCCGGTGGAGTAGTGCTGGTCTTCATAGATGTGTTGGTTAAGAATAGCGATCGCGATGATAGTGTAGATGACATTACTTATCCCGATGCAGTAAAAATCGGATTGTTCCAATGTATCGCTATGATTCCGGGAGTATCGAGATCGGCAGCGACAATAATTGGTGGAATGGCACAGAATTTCAGTCGTAAAACAGCGGCCGAATTTTCATTCTTTTTAGCAGTGCCTACCATGTTTGCAGCTACTGTTTATAAGCTGTACAAATTCTATAAAACAATGGAAGTAGCAGGAACAGGTTTTACCAAAGACCAATTGTTGTTACTTGGAGTCGGAAATATTGTAGCCTTTTTAGTGGCACTTTTAGCTATTAAATCCTTTATTACTTTCCTTACGAAATACGGATTCAGAGTTTTCGGATACTATCGTATTGTTGTGGGTATTGCAATCATCATTCTGTTTATTGCAGGAGTCGATTTAAAAATCCTTTAAGAATGGTAACTCCTCCTCCTGTTGGTGATCCGGGTGAAGTAATTCCGGTGAATAAGCCTCTTACTTGGACATCCTTCGATGTTGTTAAAAAGCTTAAAGGCATTATCAAAGCAAAGAAAATCGGACATGCGGGAACGTTAGATCCGTTGGCTACCGGGTTATTGGTGATTTGCACAGGCAAAAAGACGAAGACTATACCTATGATTCAAGATGCCGAGAAAGAATATACCGGCACTTTTTATTTAGGAGCCACCACGCCATCGTTCGATAAAGAAACGGAGCACGACAAAGAATTTCCCATCGATCATATCACCAGAGAAATGGTCGATGAGGCCGTTTCACGATTAACCGGTCCGATTATGCAAGTGCCTCCCATGCATTCAGCCGTGAAGAAAGATGGAAAAAGAGCTTACGAAATCGCCCGAAAAGGAGAAACGGTTGAGCTAGCGGCTAAGCCGGTCGTGATCAAAGAATTTGAGATTACCGGGTTCCAACTGCCTGAAATTCATTTCCGAATAGTTTGTACGAAAGGAACTTATATCCGCTCTTTAGCGCGTGATTTAGGCGAACTCTTGCACAATGGAGCACACTTAACATCGCTTTGCAGAACCAGAATCGGCGAATACAAACTCTCAGAAGCCTTTGAAATAGAGGACCTTAGAGAGAAATATAAAAAGATAGAGCAGTAAAATTAGCACTTTTCTTATAACTGTTTGATTATTAGTTGTCTGCGCGAAAATAAAGTTTTTATTGATTGATTGTCAGTAGTTTACAGTCGCTATTTTAGTATTTCGCCCCTTTGTTGATGTATCTTTGCGGTCCCGAAATAGTGAATTTCTTACAAATTGACTCGAGGGATTGCTGCTGAAACGTTCGGCAGAATATACACCTATTAAAAAGCCCGTAAGCTGTATGAAATTATCTCAGTTTAAGTTCAACTTCAACGAGAAGTTACTTGCCACTCACCCGACTCCGAACAGAGATGAGTCAAGATTAATGGTGGTACACCGCACAACCGGTAAAATTGAGCACAAAGTTTTTAAAGACATTATCGACTATTTCGATGATGGCGATGTGTTAGTGCTAAACAATACAAAAGTATTTCCTGCAAGATTGTATGGTAATAAAGAAAAGACCGGTGCTAAAATCGAGGTTTTCTTATTACGTGAGTTAAATGCAGAGAGTAAACTTTGGGATGTTTTAGTTGATCCCGCAAGAAAGATCCGTATCGGTAATAAGTTATACTTCGGCGACGACGATATGTTGGTAGCAGAGGTAATCGACAATACCACTTCACGAGGAAGAACATTACGTTTCTTATTCGACGGTACTTCTGAAGAATTCCGTGCAGTAATCGAACAACTCGGACAAACACCGCTTCCTAAATACATTAAACGCAAGGCAGAAAATGCCGATAAAGATCGTTACCAAACGGTGTATGCGCGTAATGAAGGAGCTGTTGCTGCACCAACTGCAGGATTGCATTTTAGTCGCGAATTATTAAAGCGCTTAGAGTTAAAAGGATGTAATTTGGCAGAGGTAACGCTTCACGTAGGATTAGGAACTTTCCGTCCCGTAGAAGTTGAAGATCTTACTAAACACAAGATGGATTCTGAGCAATTTTCTATCACTCAAGAGGCGGTAGATATTGTAAACAAAGCGAAAGCGGCGAAGAAAAATATCTGTGCAGTAGGTACTACTTCTATGCGTTGTATCGAAACATCGGTATCAACTATGGGAGAGTTAAAGCCGAATGCAGGATGGACCAACAAGTTCATTTTCCCTCCATACGATTTTAGTATCGCTAATATGATGATCACTAACTTCCACATGCCGGAGTCAACGTTGTTGATGATGACAACAGCATTCGGAGGATATGATTTAATTATGGAAGCATATCGTGTGGCACAAAAAGAAAAATATCGTTTCTACAGCTATGGCGATGCCATGTTGATTTTAGATTAATGAGAAAAACAGCTATAATCGTAGCCGGTGGGCAGGGCATCCGAATGCAGGGTACCCTGCCCAAACAGTTTTTAGCCATTTCTGGTGAGCCGGTTCTTTTTCACACTTTACGTAAGTTCAATCACGATAGTATTCGCATCATTCTTGTTATGAATGAAGCGTGGATTGACTATTGGAACGACCTGATTCGTGAATTTGAGTTTGAAGTGCAACATGAAGTTATTGCCGGAGGAAGAAGTCGTGCGATGTCGGTGTTAAACGGTTTGAACCTAACCGACGATCATTCTTTAGTCGCCGTACACGACGCAGTTCGACCATTAGTAACTGAAACACTCATTCAAGAACTTTACAACCAAGCATTAACTCATAAAGCCGTAATTCCGGTTGTGCCTGTAATAGATAGCTTACGAATAGTCGATGGTAATAGCAGCAAAGCCGTTGCACGCGATAATTACCGTGCCGTTCAAACACCTCAAGTATTCCATGCTTCTATCTTAAAAGAAGCATTTACGCAAGAGGGATATGAAAACTTTACAGATGAAGCTTCTTTAGTAGAAGCCAATGGACAAGCGATTCATTTAGTACCTGGAGAAGATTCCAATATTAAAATTACTGTCCCTGCCGATTTAGTTTTTGCCGAAGCCATGCTGCTGAAACCGTAAGATTTTAGCAATAAAAGCAATTTTCCCGCAATTTTTACGTCTTATCTTTAGAGACGGTGCAATGCATATGCGTAATGGAATAGTCATATGCCTTCATGAATTTCTAATGTGGTTTCTGCGCGGCAAAACGTTGTCACGAATATTAACATAAGTTTGTGTAAATTGATTTACTCACGGTATGGTTTACCGTAGTTGAAAAAGGTATCATTGTAAAATCATGAAATTCATCCGTTCAATAAAGTCATTGCAAAAATCACTCGCCTTAGTGGGCGTGATGATGGCTTTGTTGCTTTCAGGAAATTTCGCTGTTGCCGACAATACTACGTCGTGGACAGACACTCTTGCCTATCGTCAATATTATTCATTTAAGCCTGAATTAATCCCCGGTATCGTTTCAAACGAAAGTGAAATTCGTGCCGGCCTCCTTTACGATGTTGATCGCGATCGTATCGTTTGGGAAAAAGACATGGATTATTCATACCCTATCGCATCACTAACCAAAATGATGGTTGGCTTATTAGCGGTGGAGGATATTGAAGCAGGTAAAGTTTGTTGGGACGATAAAATCACTGTTACACGTACTTTCAGAAAGAAGATTCGTCGCCGTCGTTATACTTCGTATACAGTTGAAGAGAATTATTCGCTGGAAGATTTGTTGAAGATGGCGATGGTAGGATCGCACAATGAAAGCACCGTATGGATTGCTAAACATTGTGAAGGTTCATTAGAGGCTTTCGTAGAAAGAATGAATAAGCGTGCTTTTGAGTTAGGCATGATCAAAACGCAATACAGTAATCCTTCGGGCTTACCTGCCATCATCGATGAACTCGATAATAGCGCATCACCACGCGATCTTTTAGTATTGGGATTGGAGATTATGAAGCATCCCAAGTTGGTGGATATAACTTCTATCCCTTATGCAACGGTGAGTAATGGTAAAGGAAAGCAGACGTATAGAAATCATAATGGTTTAGTGATTAACTACAATCAGGAAGTTGACGGAATAAAAACCGGATTTACACGTGCTGCAGGATTTTGCTTAGTATCTACTTGTACTCGCGGCGGACATCGTTTGATGTCGGTGGTGTTAGGTTGCCGTAGTCCATGGGTGCGCAACGGATTAGTAGCATCAATGATTAATACTTATTTCGATGCAATCAAGCTAGGACGATTAGGCGAAGCTCCTGTTGATGGATACGAATCGAGAGCATTTCTTGACAGTGTTGACAGAGGATTAGCAATGATTACTCCTTTGGTAGAACCGAGAGCAAAGGATTCGTCGGATGAGTCGTATGCATACACATACAAAACAGTAACACAAAAAGTTCGCAAAACACATACTGTTCGCAGAGGAGATAGTTTAGGAAAGATTGCTGATCGCTATGATGTGGCAATGGCGGATTTGAAAAAGTGGAATCGACTAAAGAAGAATACTATCAAACCCGGACAAAAACTTGCTATTTACTCAACAGTGAAGAGGCGTATTCCTGTTAAGTTAGTAATTGATCCTGAAGAATCGGTAGCCGATAATCTTCCTTCACCTGATGAAGCCGAAGAGCAAGAAACTATTGTGAAAAGTGTACATGCTGTTCATGATAAAAACGATAATGCAGTAGTAGAGAGAACAGAACAACGCGAAGAGAAAATTGTAGAAGATACGGCATCATCTGAAAGAGAAGAGCCTGTAGTAGTAAAACAAAATAAAGTTTCGGCAAAAGTAAAAGTAGCTGCAAATAAAAAATCGTCTTTTATTTATCATGTAGTTCAACCAGGTGATACTTTGTGGAATATCGCTCAACGTTACCAAGCGAATGTTGATCAAATTAAAAAAGTAAACCGTATCAGTAATTCGCGCTCATTAAAAAGCGGAACAAGAATTAAGATACCTGTTAAAGGTTAATAAATATCAAAACCATGTATAAATTCTTTTGTACTATTGTGGTTTCAGGACTACTTAGCTTTCAAGCATTGGCGCAAGCTCCGAAATCGACAGCTAGAATGCCGATCGACGAAACTTCGAAATTGATTACTTATTCTAAAGTAAATGAAGTAGCAGGTCAGTCAAAAGATGTTTTATTTGATCGTGCTTTAGAGTGGGCAACAGGATACTATAAAAATCCAACTGATGTAATTCGCGAGAAAGACAAAGAAGGTGGTAAGATGATTTGTAAGGCACGCTATAAAATTTCTAATCCTCCTGACAAAAAAGGAGTTTCTACCGACGCAGGATTAGTGCAATACACATTAAACATCCAATTTAAAGAAGGACGTTATAAATACGAACTCACTGAAATAAATTGGAAGCAGATTTCATATTATCCTGCCGAAAAATGGATGGATACTGCAAATGCATATTACAAACCTGAATTCGAATTTTATCTCCAACAAGTAGACCAGCAATCGAAAGAAATTTTAAAATCACTCGAGAAAGCTTGCGCAGTTGGGAAGGCAGCGAATACGAAGGATAATTGGTAGAAAAGGAAGTTCAAAGTTCAAAGTTCAAAGTTCATAGTTCGGCGAAGCCGTTGATAGTTCGAACTCTTTGTTTGACGACAATAGCGTAAGCGGAAAGTTTTAGCATAACAGGAAAGAATTTTGAACTTCCTTAGTGCCGATGATTGAATATTTGCACTGAATTGTTGAGTTAAGTTGAAGCGAAGGCTTAGAGGAAAAAATATTTTTGTTTTCTGTAATTAAAAATGATGAACAATTTTTTATGATTTGTTTGTTGTGGAAAAGGAGGTTTGTTCTCAAGAAAAACTAAAAAATAAATTTCCTTTTTGAAGTTAGATGTAAAATTATTTCTAACATCTAACATCTAACATCTATTATCTATTATCTATTATCTAATATCTATAGCCTATAGCCTATAGCCAATTAATTAATTTAGATTTACCTTCCCCATTCAAAACAAGGTTCTCAATATTTACATTATCAATTTGTACCAACCCCGGCGTCATTCCTGCTTTTATCTTGCCGAATTTTTTGTCGATGCCTAAGAATTCAGCGCCGTTGATGGTGGCCCATTTGATGAGTCGCTCGAAAGGGATTTCGGGATGAGCAGCAGCGATTGTTTTTAGTTCGTCTAAGATAGAAAGGCGATGGTTGCTGGCAAGGCTGTCGGTGCCGACAGTTACTTTTAATTCGTCATTATTGTAAATGCAAAGATGTGGTAATCGTCCCGTGATGTAGTTGTTTGCATTCGGACATAAGCACCAATACAAATCGTTATGCAAAGCAGTGGCGATATCAATCTGCGCAGCAGTTGTGAGTGTATTATGTACCATCATCAAAGGCTTGCAGTCTGTAAGTAATGGTAATGTATTTAACATCGGACAAGCATCGCTAATGTTATCAAAAACCCGAATGTTTAATCCTAGTCCGAGAAAGAATTCTGATAATGGTCCCGATTTATCTTTGCAAAATAAAAACTCATCATCACTTTCTTGCATGTGAATAGAAACCGGTCGGCTTTTATGAAATGCTTCTTTGTTAACTGCACTTATTAATGCTCTCGACATTGAATAAGGAGCATGAGGTACTACAGAAGCACTGCCTTTGGTATTGAAAATATATTCATCGCGCAGCAGCATTGCCTTTTCTAAAATGTCATCGGCTTTTGAAGGATCTTGTCCAACAACTTCTACAAACGTATGATAGTATATCGACGATTTTTGTTTGATGGGAAGACTGATGTCGAAATTTGAAATATCACCAACAGCTACGATTCCTTCGTCGTGCATTTCTTTATCCGCAAGAAACATAGCTTGCGCCATTTCCTCGTCGGAAGAACTAAAGCGCTCTGCAAAAAGCCCTTTAATAAACCCCGACATTCCATCGGTTCGTTCTTTTACTTTGCCCTTTAAATGCGATAGTTCAAGATGGCAATGGCTGTTTACAAATCCGGGAGTGATAATTCCCGATACCTCAGTAATATTGCTCGAAGAGCTTTCCTCTCCGATAGATACTATTACACCCTCAGAATTGACATCCACATAGCCGTTACGGAGTGGAGGACCATCGTTGGTGATAATTAAATCTGCTTTAAAAGTCCTGATCATGGTACTGCGAAGGTAATTAGAGTTCTTGAACTCATCAACCCCACAATGATTTTGTATCTTTGCACCATGTCGAAGCCGAACTTACGCCATCTGGATGCCGATCAAATCAAAGCCTTTTTCATTGAAAAGGGCGATAAAGCTTTTCGTGCCAAGCAAGTTCATGAGTGGATTTGGCAGAAATCGGCTCGTTCTTTCGACGAAATGACCAATCTTTCGAAGGATACAAGGTCATTATTACAAGAGCATTTCACTTTAGATCCTGTGACTGTAGATAACCTGCAGATTAGTCGCGATCGTACCATCAAGAGTGCTTTTAAGCTCCACGACGGACATTTAGTTGAAGGAGTATTGATTCCTACCGACTCTCGCATGACAGCTTGTGTATCGTCGCAAGTGGGATGTAGCTTAACATGCAAATTTTGCGCTACCGGTAAGTTAGAGAGACTTCGTAACCTCGACTTCGACGAGATTTACGATCAGGTAGCTATTATTCGTAAGCAAGCTCTCGAAAATTATAATATCCCGTTGTCGAATATTGTTTACATGGGAATGGGTGAGCCACTTTTGAATTATGCGAATGTGATTAAGAGTATTGATCGCATTACATCGCCCGACGGATTGGGAATGTCGCCACAAAGAATAACGGTATCCACTGCAGGCATCGCTAAGATGATTAAGAAACTAGGCGATGATCAAGTGAAATTTAATCTTGCATTATCATTGCATGCGGCGAACGATGTAAAGCGTAGCCAGATTATGCCGATTAACGAGACGAATACACTTGATGTATTAGAAGAAGCATTGAATTATTTCTACGATAAAACAGGAACGCGAGTAACGTTTGAATATATCGTATTCAAAAACTTCAACGATAATATTTCAGATGCAAAAGAGTTAGGAGCATTTGCGCGCAGAGTGCCTGCGAAAATTAATTTGATAGAATACAATGCAATTGGTGATGGTGTTTTTACCAATACCAGTGAAGAAAAGTTGAATGCTTTTGTGTCGACACTCGAGAACAACGGACATATTGTAAATGTTCGTCGCAGTAGAGGGAAAGATATTGACGCAGCCTGCGGACAATTAGCGAACAAAGGCGGAAAAGAAGAAAAGTAATTAAGGCTGAATATTTTTCATGTAAGCAGTCACGTACTTTCCGATTACATCAAATTCGAGGTTTACTATATCGCCAACTTTTAGGCGATGGAAAGTTGTGTTCTCGTAGGTGTAAGGAATTATAGCTACAGAGAATTGTCCTTTGGTAGATTCTACAACTGTTAAACTTACTCCATTGATGCAAATAGAACCCTTCGGCACTGTGAAATGAATACTGTCGGGGTTATATGAAATTCTATAATGCCAACTACCATTTTCATCGGTAATAGAATTAACAGTTCCTGTTTCGTCAACATGTCCTTGAACGATATGTCCGTCGAGGCGGCCGCCGGCAATCATACAACGTTCAAGATTTACGATATCTCCGGATTGTAAATATCCGAGGTTAGTTCTGCGCAATGTTTCAGCAATAGCGGTTACTGAATAAGAATTGTTTCGGATATCCGTCACCGTTAGACATACGCCGTTATGAGCTAGGCTTTGATCAACCTTTAATTCGTGCGTAAACGGGCATTCAAAAATAAATGTTCGGTTATCTCCTTGATCACTGAATGAAGTCAAGGTTCCGGTAGCTTCCACAATTCCTGTAAACATAATAAACTCGGTTTTTTGGTTAATCCGCTGCAAATATACGGCTCATTTTCGGGTCGGGAGGCGCGGATGTCGATTTTATAGTGCTGTTTATCTAAGAAAAGGGGTTTATAAGGAATTAGCACTTATTTTTGTTCAACAATAGAATAACCATATGAAATTACTGAATAAGATTACCCTTCTGGTCCTGATGGTGCCCGCAATGGCATTTGCTCAGAAAAAGCAGATTACCTTAGAAGAAGCTGTGATGCAGCAGCGAACAACACTAGCTCCAAAGCGATTAGCTCAACTGCAATGGGTGAAAGGCAGCAACGACTATTCTTATGTTGAGAAAAATGTTTTGATGCGTGGTACAGCTGATTCAAAAACTGCCACACAAGTTTTAACATTGGAAGAATTGAATTCAATGTTGAAGGCTGTTCATGGAGATACTGTTCCTAAGTTAATGGGATTAGAGTGGAAGAATAAAAGTACTTTAGAGCTTACTTGGGTAGGTAAGACGTATCAGATAGATGCGAAAATGAAAACGGCTGTTGTGACTGATAGTTCAACAGTCCCACCCGATGCATTGGTTCCTGAAGTTGGAAGCAATGGAACAGCATATGTTTTGAACGACAATATTTATGTAGATGTTAAACACAAAGCTATTCAAGTTACAACTGATGGAAGTAGAGAATTAGTTTACGGTAAAAGTGTTCACCGTGAAGAGTTCGGTATTGACAAAGGATTGTTCTGGTCGCCAAACGGAAATGCATTAGCATTCTACCGCATGGACCAAAGTATGGTAACAGATTATCCGATCGTCGATTTTACAGAGAAGCCGGCGAAAGATAAAGAGATAAAATATCCTTTCGCAGGAGGAAAAAGTCATGAAGTGACAGTAGGAGTATTTGACATTACAACCGGTAAGACCCTTTATTTAAAAACCGGTTTGCCAAAAGATCATTACTTAACAAATATTGCTTGGAGTCCTGATGCAAAATCAATTTACATTGCTGAATTGAATCGCGATCAAAATGAAATGAATTTAAATCAGTACAATGCTTCAACAGGAGATTTTGTTAAGACATTATTCACTGAAAAAGACGAGAAATATTCTGAGCCATTACATCCGATTGAATTTGTTCCGGGAAATCCAAATCAGTTTGTTTGGCAAAGTCGTCGTGATGGTTGGAATCATTTATACCTCTACAAAATAGATGGCACCTTGGTACGTCAATTAACAAAAGGAACATGGGAAGTTATTGACGTAGCGGGATTCGATGCAAAAGCAGCAAATATCTATTTCACTTCAACTATCAACAGCGGAATTAATCGCGATTTTTGTGTGACAAGTGTAGCAACAGGTAAAGTAAAACGATTAACAAGTGGTGATGGAGTTCATACATGTCTCTACAGTCAAGAAGCGAATTATTTCATTGATAATTTCAGTTCATTGAATGTTCCTAATGTGATCAAATTAATCAGTCTTGAAGGTAAAGAAAAACAAACTGTATTAACTGCAGAAGATCCATTAAAAGATTATGCAATCGGTACAACAAAGATGTTCACGATTAAGTCGAAGTTAGGAGAAGATTTATTCTGCAGAATGGTATTGCCTGTGGATTTTGATTCAACAAAAAAATATCCTGTAATCGTTTATGTGTATGGTGGTCCGCATGTGCAACTAGTAACCAATACTTGGTTAGGAGGAGGCGATTTATGGTATCAATACATGGCTGAGAAAGGATACATAGTATTCACTTTAGATAATCACGGTAGTGGAAACAGAGGAAAAGCATTTGAGCAAGCAACCTTCCGCCAATTAGGAACAGTAGAAATGCAAGATCAGTTAAGCGGAGTTGATTATTTAAAATCGTTGAAGTATGTAGATGCAGATAGAATGGGCATTCATGGATGGAGTTTCGGTGGATTCATGACTACGTCATTAATGACCAGAAATGCCGGTATCTTTAAAGCAGCTGTTGCAGGTGGTCCTGTAATCGATTGGAGTTACTACGAAGTAATGTATACAGAAAGATATATGGATACACCTGATCAAAATCCTGCAGGATACAAGGCGGCGAATTTGTTAAATTACGTTGATCAGTTAAAAGGTAAATTAATGTTAATTCACGGAACATCAGATGATGTAGTAGTTTGGCAACATAGCTTGATGTATTTGAAGAAAGCGGTAAGCAAAAATGTAATGCTCGATTACTTTGTATATCCCGGTCACTTACATAATGTACGAGGAAAAGACAGAGTGCATTTAATGGGTAAAATATCCCAGTACTTCCTCGAGAATCTATAAAAAATTAAAAGTCATTAAGCCTCATGATAAACTTCATGAGGCTTTTTTTATGACGCTTTACGAGGAGAAAATCGCTTTTTTATCAAATAGCTGATAAAAAGTTTTGGGTATTGTGACTAATGTTACTTTTAAAGTCTTTCTTTCATCTGACATTTGCATCATCAATAATATCAGCATGAAATACATTATCGTTGGTGCCGTTGCCGGAGGCGCAAGTACAGCTGCAAGACTAAGAAGATTAGACGAACATGCAGAAATTATAATTTTTGAAAAAGGAGCTTATATCTCCTATGCGAATTGCGGTTTACCATATTATATCGGTAATGTAATTACAGACAGAAATAAATTGTTTGTTCAAACAGCAGATGCATTTAATCAACGATTCAATATAGATGTTCGTGTGCAAACTGAAGTGATGAGTGTGAATGCAGAAGAGCATACAATCACGGCGAAAAATTTAGTCTCCGGAAAAGAATACACTGAACACTATGATAAACTTGTTTTATCACCCGGAGCCGAACCTATTCGTCCGCCACTACCCGGAATTACCAACGAAGGAATATTCACACTCAGAAATGTAAAAGACACAGATTTTATTAAAGCCTATGTCGATAAAAAATCGGTGAAGAAAGCAGTAGTAATCGGAGCAGGATTTATAGGATTAGAGATGGCCGAGAACTTACATGGACTAGGCTTAGAAGTAAGTGTTATAGAAATGGGGAATCAGATTTTAGCACCGGTAGATTTTCCTATTGCAGCGATGGTGCAACAACATATACGATCGAAAGGAGTTGACTTATTTTTGAATAATGCAGTAACAGGTTTCGAAAAGAACGGAGAGAAGTTATTAGTCAATTTAAAAACAGGAAATTCCTTAGAAGCGGATGTTGTTATACTATCGATAGGAGTGAAGCCGGATACGCGATTAGCAGTTGGGGCAGGACTAGAAATCGGTGAAGCAAGAGGAATAAAAGTGAATGAATATTTACAAACATCTAATCCCGATATTTATGCAGTAGGAGATGCTATAGAATTTGCGAATCCTATTACAGGACAATCTTTAGTTACTTATCTAGCGGGACCTGCGAACAAGCAAGGGCGCATCTGTGCAAACAATATTGTATTAGGAAATGTACAGAAATACAACGGCTCAATAAATACCGCTATTGTAAAAGTATTCGACATGACAGTTGCTGCAGCAGGTACGGCAGTTAAGCATTTGAAAGCAGCAAACATTAAACATATTGTTTCAACAACGCACAATGGAGCGCATGCGGGATATTATCCCGGAGCGGGACAAATGACTATTCAAATTGCGTTCGATCCTGAATCGGGACAACTATACAGTGCGCAAATTGCAGGCTATGAAGGAGTGGATAAACGAATTGATTTATTGTCGTCGATCATTAAGAGAAAAAGTACGATATACGAATTAATCGAGTTAGAACATGCCTATGCTCCTCCATTTTCATCAGCAAAAGATCCGGTGAATATGGCAGGGTTTGTTGCAGAGAATATCATGCTTGAGCGCTTAAAAATTTTCTATTGGAATGAAATGGATCAAATAAAAAGCGATGATATTTTTATAGATGTACGCAGAGAAGATGAATATCAAAAGGGAAGAATAGAAGGAGCTATCAATATTCCTGTTGATGAGATGAGAAATCGCTTGAATGAAATTCCGAAGAAAAAAAATATTTTCATCTACTGTGAAGCCGGACTGAGAGGATATTTGGCGCAAAGAATTTTGTTGCAAAACGGGTTTACATCAGTGAAAAATTTATCGGGCGGTTATAAGCTTTGGAAAGCATCGACAGAAGAAAGAGATTTCGCCGAAGTACTTCATTTATCGAACGCTTAAAGTGCGATTGAGGATATCAAAAAAAAATTCAGCTCAGGAGAAACTGAAAAGTCCTTTAGTTTTTTCGATAAGTACAATTGCTGAGCCAAGTTCAGTTTGGCTGGATATGTAAGGCACTTTATTATTTGTAAAGTATTGGTTTTTAATCGGTCTGAAATGGGGTAAACGAACGGATTGATCGAATTGGGAGCTTGTTTTATACGGCCGGTAAATGACTATGCTGTTTCAACGCTTTTTTCTATATTTGATAGTTCAAACAGACCCAAACAACCAAGACCAATGTTGAAAAAGCTACTCCTTACAAGCTTAATCATTTTATGTATTTCGTCGCCATTCAGCGTCAACGCGCAAGACTGGGTGTCGAAAATGAATGATCCGAACGTAAATTTTTATGAAGTGCAGAATGCCTTCAATAAATATTTCGCTAAAAAAGATCGTGCAATAGAACGTGCTAAGAAACGTGCATTAAAACGTAAAGGCGAAGAACTACAAGAAGAAGAATTTGAAGTTCCAGGATATTTCCAGTACAAGCGTTGGGAAACGTTTATGTCGCCACGTGTTGGCCCGAACGGAGAACGTTTTGATCCATCAACACCATATCGTGAGATGGAGCGTTACAAGCAAAACTATGGTACTTTCAACTCAGGAAATTGGCATTTATTAGGACCTGTTTCGGCAGTTCCTTTGAATGGAAATGCAGGTCGATTGACATTTGTTCGGTTCGATCCTACTAACTCAAATATTATTTATGTTGGTGCACCTGCAGGTGGTTTATGGAAGTCGACTGACGGAGGAAATACATGGTCATCGAATACAGATCAGCTAGCACAAGTTATTGGTTGTACTGACATCGCCATTGATCCTACGAATACCAACATCATGTATTTAGCTACGGGAGATGGAGATGCAGGAGATACTTACTCTGTTGGAGTATTAAAATCGACTGATGGAGGCGCAACCTGGAACACAACAGGTTTATCATATTACATGGCGAACTATCGTCAGATTAGTAAAATTTTAATTGACCCAAATAATAATAATACGATTTTAGTTGCAACATCATCGGGAGTATATCGCAGTACAGATGCTGCAGCTACATTTACGCAAACATTAGCGGGATCATTCAAGGATATGGAATTTAAACCGGGTGATGCAAATACTGTTTATGTATGCGGAACCGAGTTTTATAAGTCGACTAACAACGGACAAGGGTTTACGAAGATCACATCAGGATTGCCTGTTGCTTCAAATGTAAGTAGAATGGCAATTGCCGTTTCACCTGCAGATCCTGCTTATGTGTATATGATTGTAGGATTACCTGCACCGAATTACGGAACCGAGGGGTTTTATAAATCAACAAACAGCGGAACAAGCTTTACTAAGCCAAGTACTCCGGCATTAGGAACGCAGCAGTGGTATGATTTAGCAATTGCAGTGTCGCCTACAACAACGAATGAAATTATTTTAGGCGGACAAACAGATTTCTTACGTTCAACGAACGGAGGGACATCATGGACGCAAAATGGAGGAACAACACACGTAGATTACCACGATATTGTTTTTACAAATGCATCCACCTATTTTATTGTTAGTGATGGAGGAGTATTCAAAACAACAAATAGCGGTGCTTCTTGGAGCGACTTAAGCGACGGCTTACAAATTGCAGAAATGTATGGATTAGGACAGTCAGCTTCGAATGAGAATTTAATTATTCAAGGATGGCAAGATAATGGAACTAATAAGTACACAGGAACCGGTTGGACAAAAATATTAGGTGGTGATGGAATGCTTTGTTTTATTGATTGGAACAACGACCAAAACATGTGGGCAGAGTATTACAATGGAGCATTCCAAAAATCAACAAACGGTGGAAATAGTTTTTCAGGCGCAACATCCGGTATTACAGAAACCGGAGCATGGGTAACACCATGGATTCAAGATCCGATAACTCCGAGTTTATTGTATTCGGGATTTGTGAATGTTTGGAAGAGTACGAATGGAGGAAACTCCTGGACGAAGATTAGCAATTTCACTAATACAGCAACAGTAACCAACCTTGCAGTATCGCCTGCAAACAATCAAGTAATTTGGGCTTGCAAGCCTGGTGGATTATATAAGAGTGCTGATGGTGGTGCAACATGGACAACCATCACATCAATGCCAAGCGGAAACATTACGTATATCGCTTGCAGCAATACAGATCCGAATAAAGCATGGATTACATATTCAGGCTTTACTAATTCGAGTAAAGTATTTCAAACAAACGACCAAGGAGTTACTTGGGTGAATCTTTCAGCATCTATTCCGAATATTCCTGTTAACTGTATAACATACGTTAACAACTCAAATGATGCATTATACATCGGTACCGATGTAGGAGTGTTCTTTAAAGATGCAACAATGAGTGTATGGCAACCATTCTTTAACGGATTGCCGAATGTGATTGTATCGCAACTTGCGATCTTCTATCCTACAGGAAAAATTCGTGCATCAACATACGGACGTGGATTATGGGAAAGTGATTTATATGTTCCGGGAACATATGCACCTACTGCTGCATTCGGATCGAATCAAAATATATCATGCCAAGGAGCAGCAATGCACTTCAGCGATTATTCAGCAGGGCAACCAACATCATGGAATTGGAGTTTCCCGGGAGGGTCACCATCAACATCAAACTTGCAAAACCCTATAGTATTCTATAATACTCCTGGAGTTTATTCAGTATCGTTGGTAACATCAAATGCAAACGGAACAGATTCGGTAACATATTCAAACTACATCAATATTGCATCTAGTCCACAGAATAATCCTGCTACCGTAGGCGATCAACGTTGTGGACCCGGAGTTGTAAATTTATCTGCAACAGGATCTGGTTCGGGAACATTACGTTGGTGGGATGCGCAAGGAGGAGGAAATGTTGTAGCTACCGGAAGCAATTACTCTCCGACTATCACCGGAACAACCACATATTATGTAGACGAAGATTTTCCTCCCGGAGCAATTGATTATGTAGGTGAATTTGGAAATGGTTTTGGTGCAGGTGCATTCTTTACAGCGAACGATATTCGTGGATTATATTTTGATGTAACAAATCCTGTAATATTAAATTCAGTAGACGTGTTTGCAAATACATCAGGAGATCGTACGATTGAAATTTTAGATGCTCAAGGAAATACATATGCAGATACAACAGTATTTGTTCCTGCGAGTGGAGCGAATACCACAACAGTAACATTGAACTTTAAATTATATCCCGGTTCAAATTATTTCATCAAATGTAGAGGGTATGTAGATTTATATCGAAACTCGGGAGGAGCAGTTTATCCATATAATAGTACATCAATTAATTTAACAGGAAGTAACGCTGGATCTCCGGGATATTATTACTTCTTCTACAACTGGCAATACACTGACATTACATGTAATACTGGAAGAACACCTGTTATTGCACTTGACACATGTTCGGTATCAATTGAAGAACAAGAATTACAAAGTTCAATGGAAGTATTCCCTAATCCGACTCACGGACAATTCCATTTAACATTCAACGCGAAAAAGGCTAGCAATTACTCTGTGAACATCACCAACGCATTAGGCGCAGTGGTTTATCGTTCGGCGGTAGATGTGGTTGCAGGTAAAGTAGATAAACAAATCGATTTAAGTGAATTATCAAAAGGAGTTTACATGATAAATGTATCGGATGGTAATGCAGTTGTTTCGAAGAGAATTACGCTAAACTAAAAGAATAATAAAGCAGAAAGCCCCGACTACAATCGGGGTTTTCTGCTTTTAAGTAATATTTTGTAAATTTGACCATGCCAAAGTTGGATAGGACACAATTTAAAATTCAAACATTTGAACAAGCCGATAATAATAGAGCGTATTGGCTTTCGAAAACGCCAAATGAAAGGTTTGCAGCTGCTTGGTATTTGATATGTTGTGCTTGGAATATTGACATTAATAACCCGCCGAAGTTAGATCGAACAGTATTTAGTATGCGAAAACATGGCTAATATTTTAAATGAAGATTTTGTTGATTTTTTAGAAGCGTTTAACAAATTTGACGTTGAATATATTTTAGTTGGTGGATATGCAGTAATTTTTCACGGATACAATCGTACAACGGGAGATTTAGATGTCTGGGTGAAAAAGACACCTGGAAATTTTCAGAAAATCAAAAAAGCATTCTTCGATTTTGGAATGAGTTTGTTTAATTTGGATGAAAAGCTCTTCCTAAATACAAATATAAATGATGTATTTACCTTTGGTCGACCACCTGTTTGTATTGATGTGTTGACTAGTGTTAAAGGATTGGAATTTAATGAAGCTTTTGAAAACTCAAAAGTTGTAGAGTTTGACAAAGTATTAGTTAGAATGATCGATTTTCGAGATTTGATGTCAGCAAAAAGAGCTGCTAATAGGACGAAGGATCAAGATGATATTGAACATCTAGAAAGTCAACGTGAATAATTAGTAGTCTGTTGCTTATTGCGGGTTAGATAACACCATCTTATAAGTACTCAAACATCGTTCTCTCGCAATTTTATGATCTACTAACGGTTGCGGATAGCTGAAATCTTCGAATTCGGGCACCCATTTACGAATGTATTTAAAGTCGGGATCGAATTTTCGTGTTTGTTCATAAGGATTAAATATTCGGAAATACGGAGCTGCATCGCAACCTGATCCTGCTGCCCATTGCCATCCTCCGTTATTAGAAGCTAATTCGAAGTCGAGCAGTTTTTGAGCGAAATATGCTTCTCCCCATCGCCAATCGATAAGTAAATGTTTAGTGAGGAAGCTCGCCACAATCATACGTACGCGATTGTGCATATAGCCGGTAGCATTTAACTCGCGCATACCGGCATCGACGATGGGATAACCGGTTTTTCCTTCGCACCAACGTTTGAATTCTTCTTCGTTATTTCGCCATTGGATATTATCATAAATAGGTTTGAAAGATCCTTTTACTACATGAGGAAAATGCCAGATGATCATCATATAAAATTCTCTCCAACATAATTCATTAAGCCAGCTAAAGCTGATAGGATGAGCATGAGCGGCGAGTTTTCTAATAGAGACTGTCCCGAAGCGAAGATGTAATCCTAATTTAGATGTCCCATCGACCGATGGGATATCTCTCGTGTCAGAATAGTTTTTCAGGATAACATCACTAACAATATTCTTCGGGAAATTACTATCGGAATCATTGAAGCCCATCTTTTTTAAACTGATGAGTTCATTATATTTTTCCGTTGATTTATATAAGTTCGAAAAGTACTTCTCGGTGGGATAAGATTTTAAATAGAAGGCATTGAGCTTCGCCATCCATTTACGTGAGAAGGGAGTATAAACAGTGTACGGTTTTCCGTCGTCTTTTAAAACCTCATCCTTTTCAAAGATTACTTGGTCTTTGAATGTTTTAAATGCAATATTTTTAGTGCTTAAGAATTTTTCAATAGCTTCATCACGTTGCTTTGCATACGGTTCGTAATCATGGTTTGTAAAGACCGTGTCGATATTAAACTCCTCAAGAATTTCTTTCCAACATTCATCCGGTGTGCCGTATTTTATTAGCAATGTACTTCCAAGTTTTTCAAGCTTGGTTTTTATTTCTGATAATGTTTGATGAATGAAAGCAACTCTACTATCACTTTTGTCTTCAAGTTTATCGAGAATGTTTTTGTCGAATATAAATATCGGCAATACTGGATGATCGCTTTTTAAAGCATGATACAATGAAGCATTATCGTCGAGACGTAAATCGCGACGAAACCAATGGATATTTACAGTTGAATTATTTGCCATAAATATTTTTTAAAGCTGAAGTTAAATTGGGGAATGTGAATTTAAATCCCGTAGAAGATATTTTTTTTGAAGAAACGTTAGTGCTGTCCAAAACAATAGCGCTTTTTTCTTTCAAGATTAATCGAAGGATGAAAGAAGGCACAGGGAAAGGAATGCTCCATGGTGCAATTGTTTTTCGCAAGCAAGCGATAAACGACGCATGCGAGACAGGCTGAGGACCCACTGCATTATAAACACCTGTTGTTATATTGTTTTCTATTGTATGAATAATCATATTGCAAAGGTCATCGAGATGAATCCAGCTTACCATTTGTTTTCCGGTGCCTAACGTTGGTGCGGTACCGAATTTCATTGGGAAACTTAGTTCAGGTAAGGCTCCTCCATTTTTCGATAAAACTACTCCGATACGGAAAGTTGTAACATCGATAGGAAAATCGGTATAAGCATCTTCCCATTTTTTTGTGGTAAATGAAAGGAATCCTTTTCCTTCATGATCATTTTCGCTGAAAAATTTTTCCCCTCCATCACCATAATATCCGATGGCAGATGCCGCAATCATTTTAGTGATCGAATGATTTTCTGTTGATAGCGCTGAACGGAGGGTTTTAGCAACTGCTACACGACTATCGATGATTTTATTTTTGTAGTCGTCTGTCCATGCGTGAGATGCAATATTTTCGCCCGATAATATTATCAAGTTTTTGTATTTCAACCATTCATTATCGCTGATGCTATGTGACTCAGGGTTCCACTGAAAAGTTTTTACTGATGTATCGCTCGTTTTTCTACTCAGCCATGCTACCGAATAATTTTTGGCGACAAGCAACTCTGTTAAACGTTTACCGATTAATCCGCTGCCACCTGCTATTACTACTGATTTATCCATTATAACAAGCCAACAAACGACAGCCTAAAAAGTTTATTCTACAATATAGTTCGGGTCGAAGCCGGAATCACCGGGGTCGAAGTTTAATATAGGTGCAGCAGTTGGACGCTCGCCAAAGCGCACTTGAATGCTGAACTTCAAATAAAACGTAGAAGCTTGATGATAGTCGACATCATCGAGCGAAATATTGCTTTTCCCTGTCACGCCCGCCTCTCCGGTAAGCACTACAAATCGGTCGGTATAATAACGAGCAATGAGCGATAGCTTGCGATAATTATAACGATATGCCAAAGGTTGAACATCGTGAACAGTATCGGCTTTTAAATAATTGTATCCTCCGAAATTGTGAAGTTTTCCACTCAAGCTAAATTTCCGACTAAAAGTATGAGTATACATTAAGTTAAATGGGAAGGTAAGCTGCAGTTGATTTTCGTTCGACAATTTAACTCCAATACCGGCAACTGGCAGAGGTAAATCACGGCCCTGGATAGGCAAATAAACTATGCCTAGTGTATGCCACCAACGATTGTTATGATAGAGGTGACGCCAGATCAAAGATCCGTTAAAACATAGGTATGCAGGGTTGAAATAGAAAGATTCAGTTGGTAGGGCAATTCCTATTTGTCCGACATACAAATTTCGGAGTCCTTTGGCCATTAATCCGGTAACGCTGGCCCTCCCTACGGTAAGTAAGCGGTCGGGATCGAGGAAACTAATTTGCGACATTCTTGCAGAAGCTCCCACATGACTCATGACAGCAAAGAAGGGTTTTCCACCGTTCGCATCGAGCCAATCCTTCTTTTTCCAAATGGGAATGCGCAAAGTGAAATTAGCTCCGGTAAATCCATTGGAAAGAGAAGTATCCTCAATTTGAGTAGCGGGTAAGTATTCAACATCCGCTTGCCACATAGGAGAGAGGAAGGGATGAGGGCGATATCCGCTTTGTGCTTGAAGAAGAGAGAATGAACTTCCTGCAAATAATCCGATTAGGATCAAAAGGAAGCGATTGCTATGAGTTTTAAGCATATTTTTGCAATGTACAGCGAATGGAAGATACACAACTCGATAAATATAGACATGATCTTGCATTTTTGCGAGCTGCGGCGGCGCAGACGGTCAAAGATTGTGAACGTATGGGCTTCGAAATAAGTATTGATGCCGACAAAATTACCGGAATACTTCATTTGCAATTGCAATTAGAGCCGTATTTGAAGCAATGGTGCAAAGAATCGGGTTCGAAGTTAGCGGCATTGCTCTATCAAATCGACTTGCCCGAGCATCTCATTCCTGAGAGGGGAGCGTGCTCCGATATTCCCTATTTATCGTCGATAATCATAAAAAGGGAGCTGATAAAAGTAGTAATGCGAAAACTATATACGCCTTAAACTGTTATTAAAACAGAATAAGTCCTAAATTGCGTGGTGAAAAGCGCGGAATAGGAATAAAAGAAAAGAGATGAACCACTTCTCGATTAAAGATGTAGAAGCACTTACCGGAATTAAGCCTCATACCTTAAGGATATGGGAGCAGCGTTATGGTATTCCGAATCCTAAGAGAACAGCAACGAATATCCGTTATTATGATGATGAGGATATCAAGTTGTTGTTGAGTGTGTCGATGTTGAATCGGCAAGGACACAAAATTTCGAAAATCACAAAGCTTACAAAAGACGATTTATCGAAGTTGGTGTTGGAGTTAACTTTGAATACTGACGACAATCTAATTCAAGTAGAATCGTTAACGGCGGCGATGTTTAATCTCGACGAAGTTGCGTATGAGAAAATTCTTTCTGCAAATATTATTCAATTCGGATTAGAGAAAACATATCTCGATGTTGTATTTCCTTTTTTGGCGAGAGTAGGAATGCTTTGGCAAACGGGAAGTATAAACCCTGCTTACGAACATTTTATTACGAATTTAATTCGTCAGAAATTATTTGTGGCGATTGATTCGCAGCCTAAGAATTTACAGCAAGTTTCGAAGAAATTTATTTTGTTTTTGCCGTCTCATGAACCACATGAAATAGGATTGTTATTTGCTAATTATTTAATTCGTTCCCGCGGACATCATACCAGTTATTTAGGTCCGAATTTGCCGATGGATGATTTAACACCTGTAATGCAGATTTACAAAGCGGATTATATGTTAACGGTATTAACAACACCTATTGCTTCGCAAACTCCATTGCATGTTTCACGAAAATTATCGGTTGATTTTCCGAATACAAATATTCTGATTGCCGGTAGTCAAGTGATGCAAGCGAACATTCAATTACCTCGAAATGTACGAATGTTATATTCGATGCATGATTTGATTCACTTGCTGGATCATATCAGAGGGAATTGAGAAAAATAGAAATAAAAAAAGACCGTTAATCAACGGTCTTTTTTTATGAGTGAAATTTTTTACTTGCCTAAGTACGACAAGAACTCTTTTCTTACTTCCATATTTAAAAACTTTCCTGAATATTCAGATGTAATTGTGCTGCTATTGACGTCGCGTATTCCTCGAGATGCAACGCACATATGATTTGCATCGATGATAACTGCAACATCTTTTGTGTTCAATGCTTTTTTCAGCGCTTCAGAAATCTGAATCGTTAAACGCTCTTGCACTTGTGGTCTTCGGCTGTAATAATCAACAATTCTATTCAGCTTTGATAATCCGATTACGGAGCCGGAAGAAAAGTAAGCCACATGCGCTTTCCCGTAGATAGGAACGAGATGATGTTCGCAAGTAGAAAAAACAGTAATGTCTTTTTCAACGAGCATTTGATTGTACTTATAATTGTTATCAAATTTCGTTACCGAAGGTTCGTTCTCAGGAAGTAATCCACTGAACGTTTCGTTCACATACATTTTCGCCACACGCATAGGAGTATCTTTAATACTCTCGTCGTTTAAGTCGAGTCCTAGGGTATGTAGTATGCTGCGCATATGCTTGGCAACGATTTCTATTTTTTCGTCTGTTGTTAATGCAAATGCACTAGCGTGAAGAGGAGTTTGAATATTGCTTGAGTAATTATGTAGCAAATCATCAAGAAGAGAATCGTTGCTGTTTTTCAAAGAAAATCCGTTGGTCTTTATCATGTCAGATCGTTTGTCTAATAAATGTTATAACATGGAAGTCGGAAAAGTGTTTAAAATATTGGATTAAAAAGTTAAACAGTATTTTGGCATTGGATTATAACAATAATCGGCAGTATTATTCGAGGCAATTATCCGTCTAGATTCTAAATAAAGTAGTTAAATGCTAGATAATCAATTAAATAACTGTTTAACTAAATCTGTGAAAGATTAAACAAAATACTTGCAAAAGATCAAAACTTGTATGTACATTTGTTCAGCTTTTAAGACAAAACATTAAACAAAATGACACAAGTCGAATTTAACCACCGAGTAAAAGATCAATACCGTCCTTTGAGGGGGTATGCTTTAAAACTGACTCAAGATGCAGAAGATGCAAACGATTTGGTTCAGGAAACAATGTTGAAGGCATTTAATAACCACGATAAGTTTGCCGATGGCACTAACTTGAAGGGTTGGTTATATACTATTATGAAAAACATCTTCATCAACAACTATCGCAGAATGGTGAAGGGTAACATTTTCACCGACGATACCGAGAATCAATTTTACATTAATCAATCGGTATTTACGGCAAGCAACGAAGGGGAGCGTGCAATTTTAATGAAAGAGATGCACAAAGCGATTGATGCTTTAAGTGATAATTTAAAAACACCTTTCTTGATGAGTTATCAAGGTTATAAATACGAGGAGATTGCCGAATATTTATCGGTTCCATTGGGAACGGTGAAAATTCGTATTCACGTAGCACGTCAGAAACTGAAATCGAGTTTGAAGGATTACGGTACTCGTTTCGGATATTCTGTTGGATAAAAAAATAGAGGTTTAAAGGTTGCTAAAAGGCTCCGCAATAATTTTGCGGAGCCTTTTGCGTTTTATTCAGGAGAATCAGAACTTCTAAACAGTTTCTTTTCGCCGTATTCTTCTTTATACATTTTTACCATCAACAAGAAGTAGCTTAGAGCTAACGGTCCGAATACGATACCCGGAATACCGAACCAATTTAATCCGATAATCACTCCTAAAACTGTTACCAGCGGATGAACATCGGCGAATTTTTTCTGCAGCCAAAAGCGGAAAACGTTGTCAATATTCGTAATCACAACAGCGCCATAAATTAATATCCCGCTGCCTTGCCAATTTGTTTTAGCGGTAATCATGTAAATACCGGCCGGGATCCAAACCATGGCGGTTCCAACAACAGGCAAAAACGACATGAATCCGCAGATAACTCCCCAAAACCAAGGTTCATCGAGTCCGAAAATCCAAAAACCTAGTCCCGCGCAAAATCCCTGAAGAATAGCCAACAAAGGCGCCCCCATTACATTTGAGCTAACCATTGAGCCTAATTCATCCGCGAATCGTTGCGCATTTTCATCACTTACAGGAAGGAATTCCTGCAGTGTTTTTTCTGTTGATCCAATATTGATTAACAGGTAATACAAGATGAAGTACAGCATTCCGATATCCGCTAAGATAGAGGCAGTTGCTCCTAGTAGTTGAGGGATGATAGATGCCAATGTTTCTTGGATTTTCTTCAAAGTATCATCCGACAAGATTTTTTGCCCTGTTTTACGGAAGATGAAATCATCCATTTGATGAAGTCCCTGCATAACATCGCTTCCATGGTTGATTGCATAATACACCTTCTCCGACATCAGCTGATATAATCCCCAGAAGGGAAGTAATATCGTCACAAAAGAAAGGAGCATCACCACCAATGCAGCCCATGACTTCTTCCATTTTCGTTTAACGATGAGGTTGCGCATCAATGGTTTAAGCATCACATAAAAGATGATTGCCGAAAGAAAAGAAGTTAAAAATCCGCTCAGTGACCAGGCTAATAGCAAGCCTAGGATGAGAATTACCGAAACAGCAGCAATTTGACGGTAGCCTGAAATGTTCATTGTGAGTAGTAAATAAGAGGTCCAAGTTAATCAATGTTTTGAACAATGAATAACCTCATAATTCGTTATGGCCTCATGCTGCTGAATTGATCTGAAATAATATCTTTGAGCAGGGCAAACCCCCACCTTGCGAATATGAAGTTAAAATCCTTTCACCGTCGTAGTTTAATAGTGCTGATGTTAATCCCTTTTTGCGTAATGAGCTGGGGATTCGGCGAAGATTATTTTCAAATCGGGAAACAGCTTGAGTTGTTTGCCGATGTTTACCGTGAAGTAAACACGTATTATGTTGATGATATCAATCCCGGTAAGTTATTGAAAACGGGTGTCGATGGTATGTTAAAGACGCTCGATCCATATACAAATTACTATACTGAATCGGAGATTGAAGATTATCGCATTGAGCATGTGAGTGCCGATTATGGTGGCATTGGTGTGACATCTTTCAGAGTTGGTGATAGTGTAATGGTCTTCGATGTTTACGAAGGTTATGCTGCGCAGAAAGCAGATATCCGTGCCGGTGATGTTATCCTTAGCGCTAACGGACGATCGCTCAAAGGACTCACTACCGATCAAGTGGATGAGTTGATGAAAGGACAAAGTGGTACATCCATCAAACTTACTTTAGCTCGTGTCGGTGAGGCGCAACCGTTAGAGAAGAAATTAGTTCGCGAAGAGATAAAAGTGAAGAACGTTCCTTACTACGGAATGATAAATGATTCTACAGGTTATATTAAACTCGATAAGTTTTTGCAGAACTGCTATAACGAAATGCATGATGCATTAGTTGATTTGAAAAAGACAAATCCGAATATGACTTCGTTGGTTTTCGACTTACGCGGTAATGGTGGAGGATTATTAGAAGAGTCGGTGAATATTTTGAATTTGTTTATCGACAAAGGACAATTGCTTGTTACACAAAAAGGAAAGATTGCGGGATCGAATAATGTTTACGAAACGAAAGTAGAACCAATCGATAATAAAATTCGTGTTGCGGTATTAGTCGATAAAAATTCTGCCTCTGCGAGTGAAATTACTGCAGGAAACTTTCAAGATGTAGATCGCGGAGTAGTGGTGGGTCAGCGTAGTTACGGAAAGGGCTTAGTGCAACAAACGCGTAACTTGACATATAACTGCCAGATGAAGCTCACGGTAGCGAAATATTTTACTGCCAGCGGAAGATGTGTGCAAACGAAAATCTACACTCACAATACCGATGAAGGCGGTTCATTTGAAGAAGTAGCGGATTCATCGATCAAAGTGTTTAAAACAAAAAACGGAAGAACAGTTTACGATGGAAGTGCTGTTTATCCTGATGTGATGGTTAATGCAAAAGATACAGGCAATGTTGCGAAAAGTTTATATCGCAAAATGTTAATCTTCGATTATGCATCTTATTACAGAACCAAACATGCAACGATTGATTCAACCGGAGAATTTAAAATCAGTGAAGACGACTTTCGTGATTTCGTGAAATTCTTAGATGGTAAAAACTACGACTACAGCACACAAACAGAATTAGCCTTTGCCGATTTAGTAGAGACTACGAAGCATGATAAATATTATGCAAGTGCAGGGACAGAAATCGACCGACTGGGAGCTAAATTAAAGCACAATAAATCGGAAGATCTATTAGCATCCAAAGAAGAAATTAAAAAGATGCTTGCGAAAGAAATTGTTGGAAGATATTATTTCCAAAAAGGCCGCTATACATACATGATGAAAAATGATGATGTATTATTACAGTCATTAAACGTACTATCAAATCCTACTTTGTATAATTCCATTTTAAAAGGAGAAGGGCAGTATAAAGTGATTGGGAAGCCGACGTCGAAGAGATGAAAGGTTTATAGTTCATAGTTCATGGTTCTTAGTTCGGCGAAGCCGGCTTGGGGTTCGAGGATTGCGTTAAAGTTTGGTATTTCGGAGATAGTTTAGGGTTTAAGGTTGCGCGAAGCGAAAGGCGAGATTTTAGTTGGGAAATAATTTAAAATTTTTGAGGCTTACACTGACAGATATCGTCAGGGGATAATTTTGTTCAGTTCTTCATTATGATAGTAAAAAAAAAGAGGCTGCAAATTAGATTATGCAGCCTCTTTAATAAATAAATTTATCTTCAATTCACTCCTTGAAAATGTCGTAAGAACCTGACATCATTTTCGGAGAAGATGCGTAAATCTTTTACGGTGTATTTTAGCATGGTGATACGTTCTATTCCCATGCCGAATGCAAATCCTGTATATTTCTTAGAGTCGATTTTGCAATTTTCAAGAACGGCAGGATCGATCATTCCGCATCCTAAAATTTCTACCCATCCTGTATGTTTACAAACGTTACAGCCTTCGCCTTTGCAGATGGTACAACTTATGTCCATTTCAGCAGAAGGTTCAGTGAAGGGGAAGTAAGAAGGGCGTAAACGGATTTTTGTATCTGCTCCAAACATTTCTTGTGCGAAATACAAAAGGGTTTGTTTTAAGTCGGCGAACGATACTCCTTCGTCGATATAAAATCCTTCTACTTGATGGAAGAAACAATGTGCGCGGGCTGAGATAGCTTCGTTGCGGTAAACGCGTCCCGGACAAATTGTTCGTACCGGTGGTTTTTCATTGTCGAGTACTCTGATTTGTACCGATGAAGTATGCGTACGCAACGCTAATTGTCCGTTGTAATGTTCTTTATCGGGATCTAGGTTGATAAAGAATGTATCCTGCATATCACGCGCCGGATGTTCAGGAGGGAAGTTAAGAGCAGAGAAATTATGCCAATCATCTTCCACTTCTGGGCCATCACTAACGTTGAAGCCTATCCGAGAAAATATTCTGTTGATTTCATTTCTCACAATCGTGATAGGATGGAAGCTACCCGGAGCTTTTGAAACGCCCGGTAATGTTAAGTCGCCAACAGCAGATGTATCGGCAGGCTGTTCTTCAAACTTCTCACGAAAGAGATTTACTTTTTCTTCAGCTTTATTTTTCAGCTCATTCACTAAGCGGCCAAATTCTTTACGGTCTTCGGCAGCTACTTCTTTCATCTGCGCAAACAAATCGCCCAGCACTCCTTTCTTTCCAAGGTATTGAACACGAAATTGCTCTAATTCATCCTTTACATTAGGAGTGAATCCGTCAATTTCATTTATCAATGATTTAATCTTCTCGAACATTGTAATATAATTAAGCTGCGATGATCATCGCCGCATACTATTTATCTACTAATTTAATCGTCATGCGAACATCTGCCAACGGACGATCGCCGGGAGCTGTAGGTACAGCCGCAATTTTATCAAGGACATCTAATCCTTCAACAACTTCGCCAAATACGGTGTATTGTCCGTCGAGCCAAGGAGAACCTCCAACTGTTGAGTAAGCTTGTTTTTGAGCTTCTGTGAATTTCTTGCCCATGCGAGCTTCTGCGCTAGCTATTTCGTTAGCGTTCATAACACGGCCTTGTACGATATAAAACTGGCAACCGCTGGAAGCCATTTCAGGGTTATTATCGCGAGCTGCCGCCAAAACTCCTTTTTTGTGGAATAAGGTATCAACGAATTCGGCCGGGATACGGTATCCTACGTCGCCACCGCCAAGCATTTGTCCTGGAGCCGCTTTTTTAGAATCAGGATCGCCTCCTTGAATCATAAATCCTTTGATTACGCGATGAAACAATGTGCTATCATAAAAGCCTTCGCCCACCAATTTCACGAAATTATCGCGGTGTTTAGGGGTTTGGTTATAAAGTTTGATCTTCATTTTACCGAGATCAGTGGTGATTTCCACCAGGTATTCCTTTTCCATCTTAGGTTTTTTATCTTTAGAATCAGTTTTTTGTGCAAATGCCGTTTGGCCCGCAAAAAGCAGGCAGATAAGACTAATTATCAGGCTTGTTTTCTTCATAACAAGAATTGTTTATTTTTGGAGATGCAAGTTTACGGAAGTTTTCGACCTCCTATATGTGCAATTATAACTAAATTCGAACAATTTCTCTTTAGAGAACGTATAAAACCCAGAATTATTAACCATGTTACGATACGCCTTCATCTTACTTATTGCCATCACGGCAGTTACTGCTTCCTCTTGTAAAAAGACTAAGCCATGCAAAGCTGTTATTACTGTAGTTGACTCTCTTGGGGATCCTGTTGCAGGAGCCAAGGTGATTTTACGCCAGGATAGCGTTGTAAATGCCCAAACGGGGGTACGCGCCGACCTATACCAAGAGCAGTTCTCTGCCGGTACGGGAGAAGCTTTCTTCGAATTTGAATGGGAGGCAGTTTTAAATGTTGAAATCAGCAAAGACGCACTTTCTGCTAAGGATTATATCCGCTTAGAGCAGTCGGAAGAAATTCGTAAAACAGTGGTTTTGAAGTAATAAGACCTTAAATAAAATAGAAAATCCCGCCGAAAAGCGGGATTTTTTTATTGGGTAAAGACATCATATAGTTGACTTTGATTTAGTCGAAATGAGGCTAGATGATGGGCTGATAAGAAGAAGTTAGTCCATAAATGCAAAATCCATATAGGCAAGGATGTTTTGATGGGTGTTTTTTGGTTGGTAAGAATTGTGGGAATGACTAGTCCCCTCCCAAATTAAAATTACGAAAATTATTTGACTTAATCGGGAGTTAAGCACTTATAAACGGTTAATATTGAAATGATGGTGCAATTCAAGTTACTTCTTCATTAATAGAGCAAAATGATTATTATCCTTTTGGAATGTTATGGGAGACAAGTAGGGGGAGAGCTAATCCCGCAAATAATTATAAATTTAGTTCACAAGAATTTCAGCCTGAATTTGATTTGAACCTTTATGATTTCGGTGCGCGTCAATATGACCCTGCTACTTGCCGTTGGTTTATGCAAGATCCATTACAAGAATTGACCCCTAATTTAACTCCCTATAAATATGGCTTCAATAACCCAATCAGATTTTTTGATAAATTTGGGTTGTACGAAGATGAACGAGATGATATAGTAATAGTTGATAATAACGGGAAAGAGCTTTATAGAAGTAAAGATGAAGGAAGCACAGTCGACTTAGTTTCGCATTTAAATGAAAAGGGAGATTTAGCCTACACAGAATTTATTAATAGAGAGGGAACAAGGGAAATCTCTGATGATGATTTTGGTGAATTATTAGAGCAAATTGGGAACACATCATTTTATATTGAACTAGGCTTGGAAACAGTAGAAAATGCTGCTGCTTCATCCTCTGAAATTGTACCCAAATATGGCTATCGTGATATGGCACGAATTGAAGGAGAAGCCGCAGATGTATTGTCAAAAACCGCCAAAATTTCTAAAGTATTAGGTTATGGAGCTGCTGGATTAGGTGCACTTTCTGCAGTTGGCGAGTTTGCATACAGTGAACATAATAATTCGGATTATGCGGAATTAATAGGTGCTGGATTAATATTTGGTTGTAACTTTATTCCAGTTTGTGGGCCTGCTATTTCTGTCGGTTTAGAAATCTTAGATACTTATGATGTATTTGACCCCGTGTATAATTATTTCGATAAGCATTAATTGAGTGAAAAAATGAATGTAATAGAAAATATATATTATCGATTCTATTCTTTTTTAAAATCTACAAGTGCAAACGATGTAGCTGAATATGTTGCGTCAATTTGGCTCTGCATTTTGTTGGGGACAAATATAATAGTGATTTTGAAGTATTTAGGTTTTAATCCAATCGATTTTATAGGTTCCTTTAAAGCTTATGCCATTGTTTTATATTTCCCACTTCTTGCATTGATGTACTTTATGTTTATTAAAGATAAGCGGTTTCTGGTTATAGAGAAATACTATAGTGTAGAATCTTTTAAGTCGAAAGTGAAAGGAATGGTTTTATCGATAATATATATTATAATTACATTTGCATTACTACTAATACATTGATATTAAAAATAAATGCAAAGTCTGTAGAATATTTAGTCAAAAGAGCAGTATGGTTTTTTTGTATGTAAATACAAAATGATGGAATCGATAATCACCTTTAGAGCCAGTTTTTCTTACGTTTAATCTGTGGCCTTAGCCTATGCAATATTCTTCATTGTGCAATTTGATTCCGTTAGCAAGGGGGGGGGTAATTCAAGAATTTGGTTTGGATATTCCGGCCAAATTGACCCCTAATTTAACTTCCTATAAATATGGCTTCAATAACCCAATCAGATTTTTTGATAAATTTGGGTTGTACGAGGATGAGCGGGATGATATAGTAATAGTTGATAATAACGGGAAAGAGCTTTATAGAAGTAAAGATGAAGGAAGTACAGTAGACTTAGTTTCGCATCTAGATGAAAATGGGGATTTAGCCTATCTTGAATTTGTTGGTAAAGGGAATACAAAAGAAGTCTCTGATGATTCTGATGACGATTTTGGTGAATGGTTTCATGATAATATTTGGGCCGACCAAGCTATGGAGGGAGCCTATGATGGCGTAAATAGCGGACAACCTTGGAAAGAAGGCAAAGAGACAATGCTTAATACATTAGGCATAATTCTCACCGGAGGTTCTATGTCTATTAGTGGTGTTACAGGTATTGGTATTGCCGGAATCGCAAATTCATCAGATAATATACTTGGTCTTTCAAATGGAATTGAAAATGATGGAATTAAGTTTGGTGTTGATGTTGTGAAGACGGGGATAGATGCTGCAAATTTTGTTACAGATTTTGAATTTACAAATGAACTTCCATATGGTATTGAATTCGCAAATGAACTTCAATATGGTGTTGTTCCATTAGATGGATTTAATGTAACATTTGATTTAATTGATTTATATGAACAGTACAAAAATTGGAAATAATGAACTCTGAAATTCATTTCAAGACTAAGTATAACTATCAGAAAATCGCATTATTGTTATTGTGTTTTTTGGTTATGGTTCAGTATAATTTTTTTCGGGTTAGCGATTATTTTAATGCTTGGGCGTGGAATGTCTTTTTTATAGTGATGGCTTGTTTTTTGTTTGTAGAGGTTTTTATGATAAAGTCAATCGTGTTAGATAAAGGAATACTTAAAATTATATACTTTAACTTTTTTCGTTCTAAAAAGTGTTTCCAAACAAATGAAATTGAATTGATTGAAGTGCGTTTTGCTAGACCAAAAGAATTGTATTCGAAAATTAGAATAGTTAACTCAAGCAAAACGGAGGTCTTTTATTATACATATTTAAAAAAGAAAAGTGTTGTGGAATTAATGGAAACACTAAAGCTTTTGGATATAAAAGTGGAATTTTTGTGAGATGTGTTTTGTAAAATAGTTTGTGTATGGAAGCAGATAGAAATTTTAGATCGAAATTCGCCAAAGGAAAGCTCTTGTTTTTAACAATGTTGCTTTTTATTCCTTTTCAATTTAGGGCGTTTGCAAAAGGAGAGTATTTTGATGCAAAATCTTGGATTGCATTTGGAGCAGCATTGCTATTATTCTTTGTAATTCATTTGTTTATGGTTGCGTCATTTGAGATTCGCGCAAATCAAATTGTTGTGAATTTTGCTTTTTTATTTAGGCGTTCTAAATGTTATGCGACCAGTGAAATAAGAAAAATAGTTGTTCGCGTCTCGCGTGGTAGAAGTCTTTATTCCAGTATTACATTTGAATTGGCAAATTCGAAACATACACATAATTATATCTGGATAACTGAAGAAAGCATGAGAGAGTTTGTTGAGTATTTGCAAAAATTGAATATCAATACAGAAATAGTGGATCCTTTAAGTAAATTTTAAAATTACAGAAAATATTTTGAGGGCAAATCTTTAGCCTATTTGATATATAGAGAGATGCAAAAATGGACTAATCGCTGAGCTATTAATTCAAATTAATACTTTTAAAAGTGAAATTGATTAAATTCGAAATCAATTCTATTGAATCATTTGATTCGTCGGCATAATAAAAATAAAAAAGTCAATTTAAATCTATCGAACAAACACATCATGCTCTTTAAAATAATCAATCACACATTGCTTAAGCAGATAGTCTTGTTCACCTAAGTTCATACGTGGAAGTTTTTGAATCATCTTCCAATGTGGCCATCCTTCGTCATCAACGCCTTCGAGTTCATAGTAACCGAATTGGCTTAATAGTCGGCAGGTGGCGATATGCATCAAGTCTTGCTTTTCGTCTTTGCCAAATTTCCGCGGACCTTGTCCGAGTTCTTGTATGCCAATTAGAAAAAGCACTCCTTGCAAGTCTACATCCGCATCGAAATGCGTACAGATTTTATCGAGTACTACTTCCCACTCAACTTTCAGCTCTTCAATATTTCTGACGTGCAGCATCTTTAAAAAAATATTATTTTATACCGATGTTAGTGAACTAATAATTGTGGATTCAAAATTTTATCAATCGGAATAATACCAATCGCTAAATTTTATTTAGAAGGTATTACTTTCTCAATTCGCATTCCGGCATCCATGATACCCGGCAACGGACTCAAGCGCATTGCTTGAGAGATCTCGAAAGTATATTCACCTTTCTCGGGGAAAGTAACATTGCGTTTAAATAAAATTTGGTTGTCCCAGATATCGCCAAGTCCTTTTCCTAACCATTTTCCTTCTTTCGTTGCTAACATAATCTCTACCGTATCGCGATCGATTGATCCGCTCGGGAAACGTGTGTTGATGAAGAGGAAAATATTGCTGTATGGATAAGTGCCGGCATTTCTGAGGTTCAAGTACACATTGTATCCGTTAACGGTATCGGGTACCGTAGCTTGGAATTTAAATGTGTTTTCTGAATCCCACATTCCTTTGTCGATAGGTTTATTTTCTTCAAACAAAGTAGTGTTGTCGCAACCGCTTAGCAGCAAAATGCATGCGCAAGCGGTTACCACAAAATAGTGTAAGTGCATATTGAATGCGATTCTCATTTTATGTATTCGGTTGTCCGTTACCGTTAGACTCATCTCTACGTTCAAATTTGCGTGGAGGGCGATTGCTTTTTGGTGCATTCGCATCTCCTGCCGGAGGGTTCGTCGGTGTTGGTGCCGGTGCAGGTGTCGGAGCAGGGTTATTAGCCGGTGCCGTTCCTTCAGGACGTTTACGTTCAGGACGATTTCCCGATGGAGTCGGAGTATTCTGCTGTGGAGCAGGAGCAGGATTCGGTTTTGGAGCCGGATTCGGATTGGCCTTTGGAGCATCCTGTTGAGCACCGGGTTGCTGGCGCGGCGGACGAGGACCTTGATTAGGATTTGGCTGAGCAGGCTGCTGTTGAGGGCGAGGTGCTTGGCGTTGTTGTTCAGGTTTTGGTCCTTGCGGATTATTATTCCCCGACGGCTTCTGATCGTTTCGCTGATTTGGTTTTGGTCCTTGCGGCTTTGGTCCTTGTTGCTGACGATTTTGCTGTTGAGCAGGAGCGGCGGCAGTGCTTTGTCCTTGAGGAAGAGCCTTGCGATCGTCGCCTGATTTTTTCTTTTTCTTCTTCTTCGTACGATCCATGCGAGTAAGACTATCCTGTCCTACCACATCTTTATAGTGCATTTCATCGTCGTTATCATCTTCAAACTCGATCATTCCGGCATCATCCGGTTTCTGTCCGCGTTTATTCATTTCGATGATTTCTTTCACACGATCTACGCTAATCGGCATCCAATTTTCCGGAACGAAAGGAGCTCTTTCGTCGCCCTCACGAGGTTCAGGAATAGGATTGTACCACATGATACGTTTGAAGATATCCGTTTTACGATGCACCAACGTACCTTTTCCTGTTTGTAGTCTGATATTCGACTCAGGGATATCCTTCACGGCATCCATGTAAGTGTCGAGTTCATAATTCAAACAACATTTCAGCTTACCACATTGTCCGGCAAGCTTCAAAGGATTGAGCGATAAATTCTGGTAACGCGCTGCGCTGGTACTTACGATTTTGAAATCGGTTAGCCAGGTAGAGCAACAAAGTTCACGTCCGCAAGAGCCGATTCCGCCCAAGCGAGCTGCCTCTTGGCGCATCCCGATTTGGCGCATTTCGATACGCACTTTAAACTCATCGGCGAGGCGTTTGATTAATTCACGAAAATCGACACGCTCATCGGCCGTATAAAAGAAAGTAGCTTTTTTGCCATCACCCTGATACTCAACATCGCTGAGTTTCATTTTGAGGCCAAGCTCTAAAGCAATAGTTCTGGAACGATGCATGGTATTGAATTCCATGCCTTTAACTTCATTCCATTTATCTAAATCCACCGGGCGAGCAATGCGATATAACGCTTTGATTTCCGGAGAGTCTTCCTTTACATTTTTCTTTCTAAGCTGGAAGCGAACTAATTCGCCAACCATGCTTACTTCCCCGATATCATGACCGGGGCTTCCTTCCACCGCTACGAAGTCGCCAACCTTTAATTCGAGGTTGTTGACATTCCGGTAAAACTCTTTACGGCTGCCTTTAAAGCGCACTTCCAACAGATCGAAGGGTTTATGCCCTTCAGGAAGTACCATGTCGGCCAGCCAGTTATAAACATTTAGTTTATTGCATCCTCCGGTACCGCAAGTTCCATTGCTGCGGCAGCCGGCGGGAGTTCCGGTTGTAGAGTCGGTGGTAGAACATGAACTGCATCCCATTTTACTTCTTCATTTTTATGTTCAAATACCACTAATAATTTTTAAAGATCGGTAATTTACCCGAACTTCTATTTAATCTGCAGAATTCTGCTCAATTTAAGTGACAAATCTAAGAATAAGATCTTTCCGTGTGCATTCCTTTCGATGTGATAATAAGCCTCGTTGAGAGCTTCCACAAACGGGGTCATATTATGCGCATTTACGAAAGGCAGGAATTTATCGAGTGCTTGAATTTGCTGATTATCAATCTTTACCAATTGGCGATCGGCTAAATTGATCATCATACATTCGCGCACAGTTTGTATGCATGCGAATAAGAATTGCTTTTGTTTTTCGCGTCCCGAGCCATGCATGCCATCTACCCAAGCTTGAAGCTTATCCATCGATTTCATAGGACTGAAGCATAGTCGCATCCAATTCAAGAATTCCGTTTCATGCGAAGCATCGCCTAAAGCTTCACGCGAAAGTTCGAGTGCAAGGTGGAAATCTCCATCAGCCAATCGAGCGATATCTCGGGCATGTTCTTCGGAAAGATGTTTCCGTTGCATCAACGCATTGGCAATTTCATCGTCAGAAAGTCGATTTACTTTGATAAGTTGAGTACGTGACAGGATAGTTTGAATGATCTGATCACGTTGTTCGCTGGCGAGGATGAAGATGGTATTATCGGGTGGTTCTTCAATGCTCTTCAGCATTTTATTCGACACCACGGCACTCATTTTTTCAGGCAGCCACATAATCACCACTTTGAAAGGAGCTTCATAGGCTTTCATGCTAATCTTTCGCACGATATCGCCCGCCTCTTCCACCATGATGGTAGCTTGCTTATTCTCGTTATCGGCGATAGAAGCAACCCAATCATTATAATTCAAATAAGGAAATGGGATTACGGTCTCACGCCATTCGGTGATATAGTCGAGACTGATAGGTTTTTTAAAACCTCTTTTCGTATCTGTAACTACGGGATAAGAATAGTGCACATCGGGGTGAACCAGCTTGCTGTTTCTTAAGCACGAAGGACATTTTCCGCAGCTATCGGTATCAGTTCGGTCGTTGCAAGTAAGAAACTGAGCGTAAGCTAAGGCAAGAGGAAGTACACCTGAACCGGTCGGGCCAAAAAATAACTGAGCGTGACTGATTCTTCCCTCTTTAAAAGAAAGAGCCAACCGCTCCTTTACCGCAGCCTGACCAATAACATCTTTGAATTGCATGGGCGCAAAAATAAGACGAAGAACGGTGCAAACCATCCTCAGAGATAGAAAAATGCGCTGAAACGATCATTTTTAGCAATAATAGAGAGGTTTAATAAGAGTATAGAAACGGGGGAACTCGAAAACATCGATTGGAAAATTTAGAAGTTCTCATCCCTTAATCATCAATAACGACTATTTTTGCAGTCCGATAAAAGGATAATATTATGCAAATCAAAACAATTGACCAGTACAATTTTGCAGGAAAGAAAGCGCTTATTCGCGTTGATTTTAATGTTCCTCTTAACAGTGATTTTCAAGTAACCGATCCAACGAGAATAAAAGCTGCAATTCCTACGATTCAGAAAATTTTGAATGACGGAGGAAGTGTGATTTTAATGTCGCATTTAGGTCGCCCGAAAGAAGGTCCTGCAGATAAATATTCATTACGTCATACTGTAAACACACTTTCTGAATTATTAAATAAGCCAGTTCAATTTGCGAGTGATTGCATTAACGAACCTGCAGTAAATGCAGCGGCGGCATTAAAGCCGGGTGAAGTATTATTACTCGAGAATTTACGTTTTTACAAAGAAGAAGAAAAAGGAAATCCTGATTTTGCTAAATCGTTAGCCGCACTTGGCGACGTATATGTGAATGATGCCTTCGGAACAGCTCACAGAGCGCATGCAAGTACTGCAGTTATTGCGCAATACTTCAAAGGTAAAAGCATGTTCGGATATGTGATGGCAGGAGAGTTGAACAATGCAGAAAAAGTATTGAACAATGCTGCTCGTCCGTTTACTGCGATTATGGGAGGAGCGAAAGTGTCGGATAAAATATTGATCATTGAACGCTTGATGGAAAAAGTTGATCACCTGATTATTGGTGGAGGAATGGCTTATACATTTATCAAGGCTCAAGGAGGAAATATTGGAAGTTCACTTTGTGAATCAGACAAACTAGATTTAGCATTAAGTATATTAAAATCGGCAGAAGCAAAAGGAGTAACCATTCACTTACCTGTTGACTCAATCAATGGCGATAAATTTGATAAAGATGCTAATACTAACGTTACGGATATCCGAAATATTGAAGAAGGATGGTTAGGATTAGATATCGGACCTAAGTCGGCAGAGCAATTCTCGAAAATTGTTTCAGAAAGCAAAACCATATTATGGAACGGACCGATGGGAGTTTTCGAAATGAAAAAATTCGAAGCAGGAACACGCACTGTTGCAGAAGCAATCGTAGCAGCAACTGCAAAAGGAGCATTTTCGTTAATCGGTGGAGGAGACTCTGCTGCAGCGGTGAATCAATTCCATTATGCCGATCAAGTGAGTTATGTCTCAACCGGCGGCGGGGCACTTCTTGAATATATCGAAGGAAAAGAATTACCGGGAGTGAAAATGGTGATTGAAGCATATTAACGAAAGATAAATAACTGTTGAAGGGCGAAGGTTGAAATCTTGGCCCTTTTTTGTTTGCTGACTATAGGCGATGGGCAATAGGCAATAGATATTGGATGTTAGATGATAGATGTTAGATGATGTGTTAAAGCCTAAAATACGTTGACCGCGTAATAACTAACTGGATGAGATTAATTGCTAAAATACATCGCGATCCTGAAGGTTTAGTTTGCTCAGTCAAACCGGGGCTCGATGCCCCGTTTGACTGTTAATTGCCATAAA
>JAKPPP010000364.1 GCA_029547265.1 Bacteroidota bacterium | reverse complement strand
TAAAAACCTTACAAAAAGCGCATAAATTCGTTGCACTATCATTTTTTTCATTTTCTTTTCACACGTCCAATGAGATCATTTCTTCTCTTATAGAAGATTATCATTAAAGTCTGTCGATCTATAAAAACACTAAAACTATGGAAGATCGACAGATCCCACCTTATAATCACAAACAGGCTTATAATAAATATTATCAGAATAATGAACGATAGATTCTAAAACTTGCTTGACTAATTAGTGTTTATTTTGATATAATATTCATGCTAGTCTTATTTGTTCTTACCGTACCTATGAGGAATGGAAACAGGCTCACTTCGTACCGATTAGTGCTTGATGTACTAAACAAGCTAAATGTACCGTATTTAGAGCACAAAGTCGAACAAACAATCGAGTTGCCACGTCGCAACGTAATCTTCTTCAGAGGGATAGATGAACCGGAAAAGATAAAGTCGGCAGAGTTTAATTACATTTGGATGGAGGAGGCGACCGAGTTTGAGTACAATGACTACTTGCAACTAAAGTTGAGATTAAGGCGGGCAACAGAGACAAAGAACCAAATGTACCTCACCTACAACTCCCTGGATGGATGGACGAAAAAACAGTTTTACGATAGAGTAGATTCAGATGTGGAAGTGCTTCATACTTGGTACGTGGACAACCCGTTCCTCGATGAAGAGTACGTACAGACGTTAGAGAAACTTATTGAACAAGACGAAGCATTTTACAGAATCTATGCATTAGGTGAATACGCAGAGATAAAAAACAAGATTTACAGCAATTACACAATCACGAACGAAGTACCTACTGCTTTCGATGAGATAATTTACGGTCTGGACTTCGGTTATAATAACCCAACTGCTTGTCTTAGAATCGGCTTGAAGGATGGCAATATCTACATACTTGATGAACTTTACGAACGTTACAAAACTAATCAAGAACTTATCGAAATGCTAAGGGACTTTATCACGGAACAAACAGCACCGGTTTATTGTGACAGTGCCGAACCGCAAAGGATTCAAGAACTCATTCAGGCAGGTTATTATGCTATGCCTTCGGACAAGAGCGTAAAGGATGGAATAGATTTCATAAAACGGCACAAGATTTATATCTCTGAAAACTGTACCAACACGATAAAGGAGATCGAAAG
>JAKPPP010000343.1 GCA_029547265.1 Bacteroidota bacterium | reverse complement strand
CTATTATAGATATCAGAAAACCAATAATACATGAAAAATACTATCCTTAAATCTCTTCCTGTAGTTGCATTCTTGATGATTGCATCTATGCCATTATTTGCTCAGAACTGCAATCCAAATGTACCTATCGATGGTGGTCTTAGTGCACTATTAGTTGCAGGGGCTGGATACGGAATGAAAAAAATCAATGACAAAAGAAAAGCTAAGTAATCAGCTTTAACAGAAAACACATCAAAGGTTAGCGCGAGCTAACCTTTGATGTATTCGGACATTTCCAATTTAGGACATATTTAACTTAATGCTAGAAAAATTCATTAAAGACAAGCAACAAAGGCAGATTGCTTTATTTTTAATCAAAGCAGTATTTCTTTATTTACTTTGGTTTATTTCATATGATTTTTTTATATCTCCGTCAGGAATAGTTGATAATTGGTTAAATAATCGTGTTGCAACAGACGCTGCAACAATATTAAGTATTGCAGGGTTTACGGGCAGCACAACGCCGGGGATTCACCAAGTAATTGTTCAGATCAATAATGTTTCTATGGTAGGAGTTGGAAATCGTTGCAACGGTTTAGAACTTTTCGTTTTGTTTGCAGGTTTTATAATTTGTTTTCCCGGGAACTTAAAAAAGAAACTTGTATTTATCCCTTTAGGAATAATAGGCATTTACTTGATTAATACATTGAGAGCTGCAATTCTGGCATTAATTCAATTAAAAGCTCCTGAACATCTTGACTTTAACCATCACTACACATTTACTGTTATAGTGTACTCTTTCATATTCGCATTATGGATGATATGGGTAAATAAGTTTTCAGCATTCAATGAAATAGTTAACGATGAAAAAGCTTAATTTAATACTACGCTATTTCGCTATTGCTCTCCTTGTTTTCTTTATTATTTGGATAGGACTGAAAAGAGAATCGAAGTTTTTAGTTTTTAGCGAAAACGGACTAACTTTCATCAACAGGTACCCTCGAACGGAGGCAACAAATTTTCATTCGGAATTACTAAACATTAGCAGTTTTCATTTTTCCCCTAAGCTTCAATCTTCGGTATTATTCGGAATTGCCTATATGATTTCAAGCAGCCTCTTAATTGGATTAATTTCGATGCGCAAATCCCTAGCAAAAATCACTGCATTTTTTTTCATAATTACAATGTTTATGTGCTTTATTTTAATATCTCTTAAAGGAATTGGATTTGATTATCGACTTAGTGCCGGCTTGGCACATTACTTAGAAGACTTAATATTATCACCATTTTTCATTCTGGTGTTTATCGTAATAATAAAGGCTTTTAAACTTGATAAGCCCAAAGAAAGCTAATTAATTACTCCTCGCTTTTCTAATAAAAATATTATTTAGGATTGCCCAAAAATATTGAAAATCCGTTTTCATTGGACTCTTTTCATATTGTTTCAAATACTTCAACTCCGAATCAATAATTTCTTCAAGAGTCTTTGGCATATCAACATAAAAAGGAGGCAATAATCCCGGTTTCGAATCAATGCGTTTCTCCTGAAGCTCTTTGGTATAAAGCGAATAATAATGGCGACTTAAAGGACGCACTCCAACAATTTTCAAATCACCTTTAAAGAGATTGATGATCATTGGCAACTCATCGAGCCAGAAGCGACGAAGGAACTTACCCCAATTGGTAATTCTAAAATCATCGGCAAATTTGCCGCCTTCAGTTAGTTTATTTTGCTCGTAGATGTATTCCTGCAAATACTCTGCATAAGGATACATGGTACGAAACTTAAATACATTGATGATTTTACCATCCTTACCTACCCTTTTCATCGCGAATAAAGGACCGTAAGAAGGATTCAAATCATAACTCGGCAACTTTTCTTTTTGTCCGACGAAGTATAAGTAATTATCAATTTCCTTTACTTCAAGAATTCTGAATCCGCATGACACTAAACGGCCCAATGCTTCGGCCTTCGACATCACACGATTTCTTCCGTCAGTAACGAAGAAATATAATTTCTTAAAGAAAGGAAGTTTCGGGAATACACGTTTAAAAACAAAGTCGAGTACCAAATAAAGCTGAGCCATTACAGGCACGAACTTATGCAATAAACGACGATGACGTTGCTCTTGCGTTTCAACAAAGCCAATGTAAATACCACCCATCGGCAGTTTCTCATTAACAGCCTCTTGAAATTTATTTACGAAGCGAATATCATTGATCTTTTTAAGATTAATAATGGCCTCACTACTATGTTCATCGAAATTTTGAATATTAAAAGGCGTAGTCGTCATCATCAGCTTCGTCTCCTCCGCCTCGATATCGACATACTTGCCCAACAGTTTTTTAACCTCAGGCTTTATCTCTTTTAATTGTTCTTTGTTCATTTACTGTATTTACCTTTAACTAAATATACGCCAACCCATTCGGGATAGATACATTATATTTCGCCAAAGACCTTAATTTCTGGGTGAATGATCCGATAATATTGGTTTTGTTGCCCCCCTAACCAAAAACAAAGCAGGATTCGATCGTAAACTTACTACATTCAATACATACTTGTCAAGGATAGTTGAAAAGAAATTTCCTCCTTTTTACCCGCAAGTTTGAAAATTGTTACCAAACAAACATGTAATTCACTGCTTAGCAACCTCTTAAATTGTTTTTAGAGGCTACCATTCAAATGATTTCAAGAAATAATAAACTGAAATCGTCAAGAAATTAACCGATTTACTTCACAAAAAGCATCCAAAGCATGCGGATTCCGAAAATCATCAGTCCGGCGCCCGAAATCCTATTTAGCCAAACTAAAAAAGAAGGTTTAATAATGGTTTTTAATTTCACTGCCAGGAAGGCCTTCAGTAAATCTGTTGCCAATACCGTTGCCAAGGCACATCCAAAAAACAAATAGGTATGCATTGGGGTGAAATGATCTTTAACCGTTAATGTAGTACTTACGCCAACCCAAAAAATCAATACGAAAGGATTCAGCATATTCATCATAAATCCTTTGCCGGTGTCAATCAAATAGGTCTTGCTATCGTCGGGAAGTTCCAACTGATCACCTTCCATTATAGGCTTCTTTAGAATATTGACGATTCCAAAGACGATGAGTAATAGCCCGCCTCCAAGGCCAATCATTTCTTTATTGGTTTGTATTAATTGTAAGGCTGAGCTGCTGAAATAAGCGATAACAATATAAAGGGCGTCACTAAGCATCACCCCAACAGCTAAATAAGCTGCAGGAGTAAATCCTTTTTTAATACTGGTATTTATGAGCATGAAAAATACGGGACCCAATAAGAGCGCCAATACAAACCCCAATGAAATACCTGACACAATTGCTTCTACCATAAATAAGCCGCTTCGGGCATAAAAATAAAGGAATTGTTATTACGGAAGCCCGGAATCACCGTAAACGAATAATTTTTATAAAATTTTTAAAGATGGCTGAACATTTATTGAATTCCACTACTTTTGAAAAGTTATGACCAAAACAAACATTTTCATTTTACTGATTGCAGCCGTTATTGGCTTTAGTGCATGCGACAATACACTTGATATACTTGACGAATACGACGATTTTCCTGTCGTTTACGGACTTTTAAACCGCAATGATTCTGCTCACTTCGTACGTGTCCAAAAAGGATTCCTAGGCGAAGGAAATGCCCTTTTGATGGCTCAATATCCCGATAGTATCTATTACGATACAGCGAAAGTGGAAATTCACGTTTATGAAAGAGTTAACAAAGTAGCTAAAGACACGATGTTACTTCGTCCGAATTTCGGATTCACAAAAAATGAAGGATTGTTTACTGATGAGAAACATATTGTTTACCAACTCTACAAACAAATCAGAGAAACTAACGGCACCATCACTTATGATCCATTTTTCCCTTTAAAAAACGATGCCGACTATACCCTCGAAATAAAAAACAAAATGTCGGGGAAAGTAACTACTGCCACAACTACTTTGGTAGAAACTATCAGCCAGCTGAACTTATTCCCTTCTACAAAAGTGAATTTAGCATCGGAGTTTCCGTTCAATGTGAAAATATCGTCGGGTAAAAACGGTAAAGTTTACGGACTCATCATGCGATTCAAATACAAAGAAATCAATATTAGTTCGGGTAACGCTGTCGACAAATACGTCGATTACTATCTACCCAACCAAACATCGCTCAATACTAACGGGGGACAAATCCTAACTTTCTTACTCGACGGACAAGTAATCTTCCGTTACCTGAAAGAAAAAATCAAGAAAGACCCATTAGTTTATCGTCCGATAGGCTTTATCGATGCCGACTATATTTTCACAGTAGGCAGCGAAGATTTGTATAATTACATTCAAGTCAACGCTCCGGGAAATACAGTTAATTATATCCCGGAATACACCAATCTTTCAAACGGGAAAGGAATTTTCACAAGTCGTTGGATCAGCACATCACCCAACATTAAATTCAATTCCCCTACCCAAGATTCGTTGCTAAACAGCCAGTATACGAAAGGTCTTTTCAACTGACAATGATTGCTCGACTGCTGTCGAATTGTCATTCTGTCAGTAATATCTGTCAAAAACCATTAAAAATAGCTGCCAATCCTGCCTTTTATTGCGGGTGGCATAGTGATTGACTAACGGCAAACAAACAAAAAGAAAAACACATCACACATGAGAAAAGTTATTGGAATCGACCTTGGGACCACCAATTCATGCGTTGCCGTTATGGAAGGTAACGAACCGGTTGTAATCCCCAACAGCGAGGGTCGCAGAACAACCCCCTCGATGGTTGCTTTTATTAAGGACGGAGAACGCAAGGTAGGAGATCCTGCAAAGCGTCAAGCCATCACGAATCCTAAGCATACCATTCAATCAATTAAACGATTCATGGGAGAATCATTCGACAAAGTTTCTTTAGAGATTTCCCGTGTTCCATATGAAGTAGTAAAAGGCGACAACAACACGCCACGCGTTAAGATCACAGATCGTTTATACACTCCACAAGAAATCTCTGCTATGGTACTTCAGAAAATGAAGAAAACAGCGGAAGACTATTTAGGACATGAAGTAACAGAAGCGGTTGTAACAGTTCCTGCGTACTTCAACGACTCACAACGTCAAGCAACGAAAGAAGCCGGCGAAATCGCGGGATTAAAAGTATTACGTATCATCAACGAGCCTACAGCTGCAGCGTTAGCATACGGCTTAGACAAGAAACATACTGATACGAAAGTTGCGGTATTCGACTTAGGTGGTGGTACATTCGACATCTCAGTACTTGAATTAGGAGACGGAGTATTTGAAGTAAAATCAACGAATGGAGATACACACCTTGGAGGAGACGACTTCGACCAAGTGATCATCGATTGGTTAGCAGAAGAATTCAAAAACGACGAAGGCATCGACTTAAGAAAAGATCCGATGGCAATGCAACGTTTGAAAGAAGCTGCAGAAAAAGCAAAAATCGAATTATCGAGTTCATCTCAAACAGAGATCAACTTACCATATATCATGCCTGTTGACGGAATTCCGAAACACCTTGTAAAAACACTTACAAGAGCGAAATTCGAGCAATTAGCAGATACTTTAATTCAACGTACTCTTGAGCCTTGCAAGAAAGCATTATCAGATGCTAAGATGCAACCATCAGAAGTAGATGAAGTAATCTTAGTAGGTGGATCAACACGTATACCAGCGATTCAAGAATTAGTAGAGAAATTCTTCGGTAAAAAACCATCGAAAGGAGTAAATCCAGATGAAGTAGTTGCTTTAGGAGCTGCAATTCAAGGAGCGGTATTAACAGGAGAAGTAAAAGACGTATTGTTACTTGATGTTACTCCTTTATCGTTAGGTATCGAAACAATGGGAGGAGTATTCACTCGCTTAATTGAATCGAACACAACAATTCCTACGAAGAAATCGGAAACCTTCTCAACGGCATCTGACAATCAACCTTCGGTAGAAATTCACATCCTTCAAGGAGAACGTCCCATGGCGAAAGACAACCGTACAATCGGTCGTTTCCACCTCGACAGCATCCCTCCTGCTCCACGAGGAGTACCTCAAATTGAAGTAATCTTCGACATTGACGCTAACGGTATATTACACGTAACAGCGAAAGATAAAGCAACCGGAAAGAGCCAAAATATCCGTATCGAGGCATCATCTGGATTGAACGAGCAAGAAATTAAACGAATGAAAGATGAAGCAGAAGCAAATGCTGAATCGGATCGTAAGTTTAAAGAAGAAGCTGAAAAAGTAAATCAAGCTGACTCATTGATCTTCCAAACTGAAAAGCAATTAGGTGAATTTGGCGACAAAATCCCTGCAGAAAAGAAGACAGTAATCGAGAACGCACTAGCACAGCTTAAAGAAGCGCATAAGAACCGCGATATCTCAGCAATCGACACTGCATTCGCATCGCTTAACGCAGCATGGCAGGCAGCATCGCAAGATATGTACAACGCATCACAAGAAGCAGGAGCACAACCGGGAGCAGAAGCAAACGGAAATCCTCAAGCTTCAACAGAAGGCGGAAACGTAACTGATGTCGACTTCGAAGAAGTAAAAGAAGATAAGAAGTAATTCTTAGGTAAATATTAAAAAGCCGGAATCAGAGATGATGTCCGGCTTTTTTTATTGATGGAGGATGAAGGATGCAGGATACAGGATGAAGGATACAGGATAAAGATACAGTGTAAGTGACTTATATAAGTTGATATTTTTTTTTAAAAATATTAGGAATGATATTTAGAGATTAAAATGCAGCTTGAATTGTGAGTCCTGCATCGTTTAAGAAAGCAAAAATATTATAATTATATATTTTTATTTTTTTAAATAATCTCCAAAATTTTTCACAACACCAACAGCTAACAAAACCTCAAAAAAAAATCCCGCTTTTCAGCGGGATCTTCTTAATTATTTTTTGACCTCACGGCCTTTAACTACTTTGCCGTTCTTCATCCAATCAGGTGCTCCCCAGAACATATTCTTTCTGTAACCGCCTTCATGGTAAGTAACCAATCTTCCTTGCTTCTTAAGTGAAGCTAGAAGAACAGAAATTTTCTTACCGAAATCAACACGATCAACTTCGGGGAATTTCTTCATCAAAGCTACTACGATATCACGGTTGTGAACGAAGCGACGTTGTGCAATAACAGTATCAAATAAAGTTTGAGTAAGGTTGCCATGGAATTGAGCACGTGAACCGATTGGACGACCACGCTTACCTTTACCTTTTACTTTTCTGATAATTGCTTTTAAATTAATGTCAGCTTTCGCAGGTCTCCCCGGACCGCGACTTTCGTTTGAACCGCTAACGTACTCCGTAGGGTCTAACTTAGCAGAATTTAGAATTTTAATAGCAGTATCAATTGCGATCATACTACGTTCAAATTCGACTTTCAACTGCTTTTTTCCGGTTTCCAGCTCCTTTAAAAGGGCCTTCACTCCATTAGTTTGAGTTGTCATTTTAATAAAATATTAGTTCGTTACCACTACAAAGATGTAAATTATTTTAATACGTAAATGTCATGCAATTATAAAATTCACTAAAAATACAGGGGCAAACATCGCAAAATCAGCCTATTTCCCTATTAATTACCTGTTGCAGGAGCAGAAACCTTCCTTTTTCGCTTCAAGGATTCTTTAAATTTATGCGCTAACTCTTTAAAGCTATTAAATTCTTGTCGATAGAAAATACCAACTCCTTGAGTATATGGTGAGTTAATATTATTTATTAGAGAGTTGTTATTAGACCTATTGAATGCTTTCAGTCGTATACGCCCGTCTTTATTGGCCTTTACTTCCACGTTAAAATCACCCACCAAGTTACTGGTGTTTTGTCCCTTTATTGCTGATGATGTTCCACCACTCACATCAATCACCACCCTATCATTTAATATCGATGTTTGCACTCCTACTTCGAATTGTTCGGTGGTAATTTCATCACCGGGATTATAACTCACATTTACGTTAAACTGATTACTAATCTGCGATGCCCAATTACTCAGCTGATTGCTCAATAATTCATATGCATTGGACCCTACAACTCCTCCGGAACTCACTGTTCCTCGGTCACTTAATGCACTTGGAGTGGTGAATCGTCGAGCTATAATTAATGCCATCGCCTGACGGTATTTCTCTTCTTCCGTATTAATTAATTTACTAATCTGAGTTTCTACTGTAGGATCTACATTTTGAACCTTTATATCGAAGGCGATATTCGGATTGAAGAGCTTATCGGTAAGTCGAAGTTGCAGATTCACCGGTACGCTTTTCTTGAATGTACTATCCTGGAAAAGGTCGTATAATCCGGCTTTAGTTTTATAAATGGCACTGATATTTATATTCGCATCGTAAGGATCACCATTCCACCTAATAAACCCTCCTCGCTCAATCTGGAATGGCTTGTTGATTACGTTCTGCATCGTGAAGAGATATTTCCCCGACTCAATTTCGTAGTTACCGAACATTTTTAAATCTTCGGCAGGACTAATCGTCATCGTAATATTTCCCTTCCCATTCCCTTCAATAACGTCACCAATCTTCGAGTCGAACACGAGATACATGTAGGCATCAGTAGTCATTTCGAAGTCCATATTAAGCTCTATTCCGCTAAAATCGGGACCATTATCTTTTTCAGTTTTTGCAATGGAATCACTACTTACGAAAGTGATGAAGTTACTCTTACTTACCTCTTCAGGATTATTCAACGGAATGTAAATACGAGTTCCTTTCTCCGATTTCAATCCGATATTCATGGTGATATAATCGAGATAACCTTTAATACTTAATGTACCAGATGCATACGCCACTCCGTAATACAAATCATTATCCGCCAGAGTTGTATTCAGCACTTGCGCATTCTTGGCGTTGATATCGATATCAAAATACCAATTCGTAAGATTATCATGAAAAATCTTTCCGCTGACAGTCGATTTATTGCCTTTTACATCATTTAACGTGACTTTATTAAAGCTGATGAACTTAGGAGTTAACTCTACTTCCGTTGAGAAGCTGTACGATGTTTTAAGGTAATCAACCATGAAGTTTGCTTTCTGCAAAATAGCTTTACCTGTCAGCAATGGTTTCTTAGCTGTACCTGTTAACATCAAATTTGCGCTCGCAATTCCACTTATATTCGAAGCAAGTCCTTCAAGATAGTGACTAAACGACTGCAAATAGGTCTTCTGTAAATCGATTTTAAAATTCAACTCATCATCTTTCTCTTTGATGAGATATTGACCAATCACCGAGATATTTTTATCGCCTCCGCGAGTAACAATAGCATTCACATCCACTACTCCGTCTTTACCATTGAAGTTCGACGTTAGTACAGCATCACCTAATGTATCGTTATACCACCTTAATGTTTCGATTTGTAAATCGGCGGTTATAGCAGGACGTTTCAATAAGGAAGAAATTCGTGCAGTACCATTGGTCTTTCCCCCGATATTTATATCGTACAATTTCAATAAATCATTGAGGTTCCCTGATTCAAAATCTTTGAACTCAACCAACATTCGACCGGTAGTATCTTTTGATGCAATCCCCTCTAAATTCAAATGCTGCACCCCACTTGCCAAATTAATATCATTCAACAATACACCGCTCGAATCAATCAAAATATAGTTATGATCATCGATAGTCCAATCTTGTCCGTCGAGACGCAATATTTCAGGCACTAACTTTATAGTTGTATAGCCGGTTTGAAGGAATTGAGTATCGAAGCGAACTCTAGCTTGCGACTTCAAACTATCAGCTCCTTCTAAGCTCATAGTGATGCTTGCGGTATCGTGACGAGTAATTCCATTGAGCTTTAAATTGTCGATCGTTAACTCATCGGCAAACGAAATCTCTTGAATGCTTGTGCGTAGATCGAGTCCGTTAGCGCCCGTAGTTCCTGCAATACTGATATTACTGAAATTTGCTGTTTCAATCCCGATTTGATCAGACTTAAACAACAAAGAGAAATTATCGGTATTAGAGTTAATTGCTCCCTCAACGGTAGTTCCTTTTGCGATAGAAAGTGTAGGGTAAAAAATATCGAACAGCTGCTGCGTTCGCTTTACTTCTGCCCTGAATGTAATGTCCTGGTCTTTCGGTACGACCTTAGGTGCTTTGAAAGTCGCCGGAATATATTTCGAGATAATTTGTCGTGTGGCAGCCGGCAAATCGGTGAGCGTATATTTTCCCACCACTTGAGCGTCGGCAAAATCAGATTCAAAATTCAACTCGCGCCTTCCTTCAATCTTCGATTCTAAAAACACTCTATCACTGCGCACTTCTTTGTCATTCTCGCGATAAACTACATCTTCTAATTGAATTGTTCCTTCTGCATTATCGATATTATTCCCCATCATATTGATGGCTACTTCAGCCGAAAATTCAGCCGAAGGATCACGCTTCAATAAATTTAACTTCGCTAAGCGAGCTTTACGAATAGACGAATTGAAATTATAGATTGGTAATTCGGGACGCAAGTCAACTTCGCCTTCAAAGTCCATATCGAGATTAGGATCTGATATAGCGAGTTCTCCTGTAAACAACTTCTTAGCAAGATGTCCGTTGAGACGAATATTACTATAATTATATTTATATAATTGAATCTGACTTACCTCACCTTCGAGGTTGGCTTCTATATTGTTCAGTTCAAATCCATGTCCATCGACTTTCGTTTTCAAGCTCACCTTACCTAAATCGGGATTAAGGTTCCATAATTTACCCATATCAAAATCGAACAAGGTCAGTTTACCTGAATAACTCGTTTTACGATCTACGGGATCTATCTTCAAGTTAATATCCGATGAAAGGAATCCAAGTTCTGTTGTTGTATTTCCGTAAGCCACGAAGTCGTTGTAGAATCCATTGAACTTGCCCTTAAAGTGCACCTCACCTAACGACGATAAATTATCGGGAAGCTTAACCAATTGTATGCTATCGAAAGGATAGGCAGGTAATGTTTCGATCTGCTCCTTCTTCAAACATAAATCGGCGACATCCAACTCCATGTACGTCTCATCGAAATTCGGGAGTCCTGTCATCGAAGCATTTCCCTTGAAATAGAGATCATCAGAATATCGCAAAGAAAGATCTTTCACTTTAAAACGATCAACAGTACCTCGAGCACTTCCACTGAAAACGATGGTTCGATCGATATGAAACAGCTCTTCAGCAAAATACTGTAAGTCGGTAAAAGAAAGTTTACTCTCTGTAAAGTCGCCTTTCCATCGAACCTTCTCGATAAAATCCTCGAAATCGCTAAAATGATCATAATCGAATTTAGCATTGGCAGCAACATCACTATACGGTGAAAGAATCTTCATTTTGTTCACTGTCATGCTGCCGGGAATAACATGCAGATCGCCTGAGAATGCATTCAACACAAATCCGCTCTTCTCAACGCACGACAACTTTTCGATTGTAAAGTCGATTGTGTCAGCCACCGGAACAAGATCGGTAATATGCAAATTCAGTTTCGTGAGTTTCACATCATCCCAATCGATACGACGATGTTTAGTTATAGGATACTTCTCATCGCGATAAGTCAAGGTATTATTTAGCAACTTCACATTTTCAATTTTCACCGCCCACGGATGCTTTGAAGGAGTAGTATCGGAGTCGGACGGAGAGAAATAGCGAATGATGAAATCGAGATTATACTCACGAGGATTTTTATAGTGAACGATACCGATACGAGCATTATTGATGTTCGCTTCTTGGATAAACAGCTGATGTTTCGAAATGCTGATACGCGATAAAGAGACTGTCAATTCCGGAGCAAAGAGCAAAGTATCCTTACGTTGATCGGCTATAAATACATCGGTTAAGGCAATACTTTTGAAAAATTTGATGTCGATACTACCTATGCGCACATCCGTTTTCAGCTCATCACTCAAGTAACCGGCCGCCTTCTGCACCACCCATGTCTGCACGGATGGAATACGCACAAGGGTACGAACTGCCACAAAAAGGAGCAATAAAGAACCGGCTATAATGAGCAATATGTTACGTAAACGCTTGATAATTACTTGATTTTTACTTTATAACGTGCAAATTGACAGACTATTGGTGAAGTAAGGGTGAAAAGTAGAAAAAGTATCACTGCATCTTTTAACTTTGCACCCTTCTTATGAACAAAAAACCTGTTTATATATTGGGCATTGAGTCCTCTTGCGACGAGACATCGGCAGCGATATCTTGCAATGGGACGATACTTTCGAACATAATAGCAGGACAGGAAGTACATGAACGATTTGGTGGTGTTGTTCCTGAATTGGCATCAAGAGCGCATCAGCAACAAATAATCCCAGTTGTAGATGCAGCACTTTCAGAGGCAAAGGTAGCAAAAGAAGACTTAGCGGCGGTAGCATTTACGAGAGGACCCGGATTAATAGGTTCACTCTTGGTAGGAACATCGTTTGCAAAAGCATTTGCTATGAGTTTAAACATCCCATTGATAGAAGTCAACCATATGCAAGCGCATGTGATTGGCAATTTTGCTGCTCGTGAGAGACAAGAGATCATTGCGCCTGAGTTTCCGTTTTTATGTCTAACGGTATCAGGGGGACATACACAGATAGTGAAAGTAGAAAGCTATTTGAAGATGGAGATCATCGGACAAACCATTGATGATGCTGCTGGCGAGGCTTTCGACAAAGTAGCGAAAATGTTGAACCTACCCTACCCCGGTGGTCCGGAAGTAGACAAGATGGCGGCGATAGGCAATCCGAAAGCCTTTAAATTCCCGGTATCGGATATGCCCGGACTAAACTACAGCTTCAGTGGATTCAAGACTTCAGTACTTTACTTCTTACAAAAGCAACGACAACAACAAGCCGATTTTGCTGAAGCGAATATGGCGGATATATGTGCATCGGCTCAATATACGATCATCACAATCTTGCTGAAAAAGTTGACGCAAGCGGTAGCAGAAACAGGCATTAAAAACATCGCTATTGCAGGAGGAGTTTCCGCCAACAAAGGACTCCGCAAAGCGTTGATGGAAAAGCAAGAAACATCGGGATGGAAAGTCCACATTCCCGCCTTCGAATACTGCACCGACAATGCCGGCATGATAGCACTTTACGGCTATTACAAATGGCAAGCCAAAGAATTTGCAGGGCTGGATATTGCGCCTACGGCGAGGTATGGGTTTTGAGGAAAGATGTTAGATAATAGATAATAGATATTAGATGTTAGATGTTTGATAATAGATGTTTGATAATAGATGTTTGATATTTGATGTTAAGTAAATTACAACTACTCCAATGATTTCTTTGGGTTTTCCATCAATTTACGGTTATATTTATTGAGCATAGCTTGAATATAATTCAATTCGCTTATAAGCATCGACGTAACTTCTTTATCAAGCAATTCAAGCTCCCTAACTAGGATCAACTGGGTTTCCAATTCATAGCTAGATCCTAAAGCTATGTCAAAAAATCGAGACACTTCACGTGTTGATTTACGAGAACATCCTTCAGCGATATTAGAACAAATAGATACGGAAGATCTTTTCATTTGCGAAATTAATCCGTACTGCTCGATTTCGACAATTCCAATTATAATTGGATAAAGTTTAACCGCATATGCGATGCTTACTTTCCAAACTAGCAGGCTTCTAAAATTAATCATCTTTTTCGGGCGAAAATATGTAGAAAACCTACAATTATCCGATAATAAATAATTACAAACGACTAAACACGGATCACAAAAAAATCAAAGGATTACACATTCATCTCAATTTGCAACTCCAAAATCTATGTCAATAAATAACATCTAATCTACGACACATAACAGATTACAACCTACCTTGAACCATAATTTATCTAACATCAAATATCTGTTTTCGATCCAATTGGCATATCGCGAACATCTAACATCTAAAATCCAACATCTAATATCTTCCGGAAATATCCACCCCCACCTGTTAACAAATCGATTTTTCGCAACAAATTTCACTCTTTCAAATAACTACATTAGCTTTATTCAAACTATCCGCAAACAACATGGAACAACAAAAAAGCAACAACAGTAAAATACTTCTTGTTTTACTCATTGCATCCTTAGGACTCAACGCTTATCTTTTCACGAGCAAAAGCAATTTGCAAGAATCATCAAAAAATGAAAAAGACAGTTTAATCACTGCCCGCATTGATGTTGAAAAAGAGCTTAATGAAACTTACACCGAACTGAACCAATACAAAGGCGAGAATGCTCGTATGGACAGCTTATTGGCTGTGGCGAATGTCGACATCGACAAATACAAAGAACGTATCAACGAACTGATCCGCAAAGAAGGCAATAGTGCTTCACTCAACAAAAAGCTAAAAGCTGAGTTGGAAGAATTAAAAGCACTTCGCGACAAATATCTTGAGCAGATTGATGCGTTGATGGTAGAAAACGAACAGTTAAAGAAAGAAAAAACCGATTTAACTGCGAAAGTTGATAATTTAAGTCAGAATTTAGAAAAGACTGTTAGCACTGCATCAGTACTTAGAGCAGAATATGTAAAAGTAAAAGCCTTCAAGAAGCGAAACAACAGTAAATATTCTGAAACAGTGATGGCAAAACGAACCAACAAAATCGAAACTTGCTTTACTGTTCTTGAAAATAAAATCACCAAAGCCGGAAGTAAAACTGTTTACCTACGCATCATCGAACCTAGTGGAAAAGTGATAGGAAGCAGAGCAGAAGGAAGTTCAACATTCCGCAAAACGGGATCAACAGAAGAACTACTATACTCAGTAAGCAAAACCATCGAATACGACAACGCTAACCAGGATATCTGTTTAAACTGGGAAGAAGAAGAAAGAAACTTCGCTGCCGGCAAATACATCATGGAGATTTATGTTGATGGAAATTTGAGTGGAGTTAGCGAAGTGACACTTCGATAATTTGAACATACATCAATTTGAAGATTTGAAAATGTGCTAATTTGAAAATGGGGAGCAAAGCTCTTTAATCATTCCTTAGTGAAACCCCGAAAGGGTGACATTATAGTAACACGAGAACGGCCCAAAAACTCCACACATTATTAACCGAAACCCCGAAGAGGTGACATTTTAGTAACAAGAGTACGACCTATACTCTCCACACATTATACACCGAAACCCCGAAGGGGTGACAATATAATATGAAGGGGGCGAATAGTAACAAAAAACCGCAGCGAAATATCACTGCGGTTTTTTTATTGTATTAGACTGAAACATGTATCATAATCTCAATACTTAACCTCAAAATCCAGTTGCCTTCCTTCTTTAAGTGCCTTCTTATCCATTCCCGAACCGATGCCGGCACCGATACCCATTCCGATTGGAAATCCGATAGCTAAGAATCCCATACTTCCCAAACTCAATCCTAATGAAATACCGATTGGAACACCGAAGGCAGACATACCCAAAACCACCCATAATTTTCGGTAATGGTTAATTGGAACAATCTTATGTTTACTCTCAAGCAACCTAATAATCCTGTTTTCTGATGACTTTATTGCCTTCGAGAAATTACTTTTGGTATCCTTGTATGAATTTAATTCATCGACTTCTTTATCGATTAATTGAATTGTATCAGATGGCAAAATCTTTTTTTCAATCGCATTTAAAAGCATACCAAGTTGTTTATATCGGTTTGATGCTTTTACATCATTGGACAATCCAGTTCTTTCAATCAGTTTTTTCATATTTTCTTTTATTTGCAGGAATACTTAATATTATAAAATCTAATTTCATTTCATAAAACCTATCCCGTTGTAGCCCATCCACAAAACTTAAAGTCTGTTCGTTTTAAGTCCGATTTTTCTAAATCAACATCAAAAGGAACCAAGTAAAACGCAACCATTACCTTCTTTCCTTTTTCAATTTGCTCGTATTTATTCTTGGTTCGTATTAATACATTATCAGGGATATAATAAAGATTTTGGGTCTTATTATCCAATTTGACTAAATACCAATCAAGTTCCTTAGAAATAGTAAGTCTTCTTACAATTTTTCCTGAATTAGGTAAAAATTGGGCAGCCAATTCATTATTAGTGAAGTTTTTAATTTTCAATTCTAAATCAACAACAGAATCGTAATTAATTTGCTCTTTTGAACCCCAATATTTAATAGGAGCCCAATATCCCTTCCTCAAAGAAAATTGGCTTAAATTACCTGACAAAAAGAAAATTAAATAAGCCCCTGAATACACGGATGATAAGAGTGAGTAATTAGCAACTTTTGGACAAAAATTAATTGCCAAAGTTACATATTCAAATAATAGTATACCTGATAAAGAATAAACCAAATAATCAATAAGTTTATCATTATTCAAAGATTTGTCTTTATCGTAAAAATCCGAATGATTAAGAGCATTATTCTTAAATGAATTCCATATAAACATACTTGAAATCATGAAAATCATCGTAAATATACTGAACACATTTGCAGATTTATTAACTAACCAAAAGTCATAAAATCCATGCGCTAGTGAAGCCAAGGCAAAAAAGAAAATGAAATTCAAATAAGGATTTTTGCGTCGTTTATATTTGTTGAGAATGATACCATAAGCGATAACAGATGAATCAAACATATGTGATACAACTGCTGTCATTGCGCGTCCATGAATTATATGAAGACTAGCATCATTAAAATAAATAAGGTTTTCTACAAATGCAAAGCCCAAAGCTGATAAGGAAGCATATTGAATATAATCGAATGGTTCATTAACCTCTTTTGTAAATCGCATCATTAAAAGTAAAGGAACAATTTTCACAAACTCCTCTATAGCACCAATACCAATTACACTGTAAAAAAAGTCATTTATCAATCCACCATTTAGCTTAAATCCAAAAATCAAATTATCAAAATCAGACAAAGGATATGTAAGGAAACTGAATATCATGCCTAATACAACAGTAATGACAATATACTTTGCTTTCTCTATTTCAAATATGTCAAGCTTTCTTAAGTACATTATCCAACTGCACATTATAAAAAAAGCTGCGATAAAACCTGCAAGATTTAAAGAAGAAAATAATCTTTTAAAAAGCATCTCTAAATACTTAAGAGGTTGAAAGGATTTAAAATAGATTGCACGCTCAATTTTTGAAGGAAAATAGTCTCTTGTCATAGGATTTTTCAAAAAGCTATTTAGTTCATCAAATCTTCCTTCATCAAAAAGGAGTTGAATTAGATTAGAGTAAGCTCCATCTAAATTCCCTTTGTTTTCAATTTCCTTCCTATAACATTGTTCGGCCATCTTATTAGAACCAATTTGGCCGTAAGTGTACCCCATTGAGTTATTCAAAAAGGCAAGTCTTTTATTTTTTACTTTTTGAAAAAACGATAATGCAATATTATATTCCTCAAGATGAACATATATAAGACCTGTGCCATAATTGCCAATATCTGCCATGATACTATCATTAGAAAATTGCAATGTATAATAATAATCTTGAATCGATTTATCATCACGATACTCGTAATGGCTTCTCCCTATTTTCTTCTTTTTAGGAATTTCAAAATGAGCGTCAATATAACGGTAATGATATTCCACCTTTAAGCTATCCGACAAAACAATTTGCTTCAAAGTTTCATCCGCAAGTTCAAATTGACTGGCCTTAATTTCAAAATCAGCCTTGTCAGAAAGATTGGTAAAAACAGGATTTCTCAAAAGCATATTGCAGAGAAAAGCCACTCCAATAAAAACTCCAATTGTTATTAACGATGATTGCCTCACAAATATTTATTTTTTGAATTGTATTACATAAGGGAATTCCAATGTGTCAATCATGTTTAACTAATTATACTGAAAGAAGCTAAGTGATTCCGTAAATCAAAAATATAAATTTTACTAATTGGCACGTAAGTGATAGTGATTTAAAATTAGTCGGCCCAAAAGATTAATTAAAACCATTATAAAGAGCCAAGTAAATTCTATGACCGGAAAATGCGGTTTAAGAGCACATTCCGCTCTAGAAAAGGAATCGCATAAATCCACCAAAACTCACTATAGAATTGGGATTATTTACTGATAATCCCGATACATCCTGAATCGTAAGAATTTTTGTTAAACCAAAAGGTGTCCCATGAATATATCCGAATTTCCAATGAAAAATAATTCCGATAACAACCATAAACAAAATTACTATTTCGAGACTCATTAAAGCAAAATAAAAACAAGAATATTTTAAAGGCAATTTGAACTTTGCTATAATCATAACTGAATGCATTAAAGTACCCGAATCCTATATAAAATATAACAAATGTCGTTACCAACCAACTCATGAACGACGAAAAGATTGATTAAAGGGGACAATAAGATCAAAATAGAAGAATAGATTTCACAAAGCCGAAATCAGTAGCATACCCAATAAAATAATTCCGGCAATTATAGAATGTTCGCTTAGATTCAATTTTTCCTTTTTGAAAAGAAAAATATTATTGATGGCAGCCAATGGGACAAAAAGAAAAATTACAATCTTGCTCTTTTGCGCGAATATTACATTCATTTTAACACTTGCTTGATTTATTCCTAATACACAGTATACTGCGCGGGATATAACTCTTCCTTCATGTCTAACTTTGTAGTGTATTGCATCTAACCATACAAATAGATAAATCGCTTCTAAAGGTCTTGATTTCCACTCCTGAATCAATGGCACTACTTTGTCGGTAATGCGACTTATTGTGGCTTCTGAAACATCTAAGCCATAAATTTCCATCTAATGATCGCTGATATCCGAATAGCTTGATCCCCGAGCGTATAATGCAATAATTTGTTTGTCTAAATCTACGCCTAATGTACTGCTTCGCTTGGGCAATATCTATGGCTCAAATGTGCCATTGCGATCTCGTGGTGTTGTTATATCAACTTTTCCAACTGTAGTTTTAACTGTCTATTTCCCTTTCCCGTTTTTACGATTTGCATTCTTGTCAGTGGCAATATGGGACTCTAGCTCCCTTTCATGCGTGGCTTCTAGGAAGTCTTTGAGAAGGTTAGTAAATACGCCTTCCTTTCCTAACAAACTTTCCCCATTCTTAAGCCGTTGAGCGGCTTCCTTTTTGAATTTTTCGTAATCAAATTTGTTTGTTTCCATATGTCAAGTTTAAAGATACCACTTTCTTTATTTTGACACACTTTTTGAAACACTCTCCTTTGAAACAAAGCAATAACTTATTTCCTACACAGTTCATTTGTGTACAGTCTTCCCCAATTGGGTGTATGTTGCAACTAAGAAGCATTAATCAAACTTTACCATAAATGTAATAAAAACTTTTGTCATAAAATTAATTGACGCTTAAATAATCAAAAAAGACTTAAAATATCATTTAGGAACGGATTTTCAAGTCATTGTAAAACGAAAGATCCTAAAACTAAAAAACAGCTTATAGCGATTAAAAATAGACTTGTCTAATTATTGCCATGTAAATAATTATACGAAAAGCATATCACTAAATAAACCTATCATCCATCATAAATTAGTTTTTAGTTCAAACCTATTATCATAAACTACTTAGTCATGTAAAAACAAAACTGTTACTCCGGCATCTGTTAGGCAATCGTAATTCTGATAATCGTTATTTATAATACCCAAATCCAAATAATTTAATTATGAATTGCTATTATATGCTTTAGTAGTGCAACAAATAATCCAATAATACTTCAAATTATAAAACCTAATCTCTCCGGCAATGTCTTTTATCTTTTTCCGTAAAAAATCTTCTGTCGGGAAGTTTTTCAATACTAAATGCGTTGTATCGTCTTCAAGTTTTCTTGCCTGAAAAGTATTACCATGATCATCTGTTTTTGTTATTGCATGGTTACTTCCTTCAACATAATTATTGTCCATAAAAACAATTGTACCACCGGGTTTAACTAAGCGATTTACTGTCGAAAGAAATTCGTCAAGATTTTGGAGTAAAACATGACTCCAAATAAATCCGCCAAACAAGCATTCAAACTTATCATGAGCAGGAAAATTATAAATATCGGCTATTTCAAACGAAACTTGTTCAGTCGACAAACCCTTCGTCTTCGCTACTTCAATAACGGTTTCATTAATATCGGTTGCTAAAACGGAAGTAGCTTTCTCTGCAATTCTCTCCGTCCAGTAGCCGGTTCCGCAAGCTATTTCTAATACTTGTTTATTAGCAAAAATCTTTTGCAAAATGGCAGTCGAACTTTTCAAGTCCTCCTGACGTTCAGGCTTAGAATATATCTTCTCATATTCTAATGCTCTGTCTTTGTAGTAGGAAACGATATCGGTGTTCATATTGCTAAATTTATCTTAAGATTTAATACTATCTTTAATCAGACTCAAAGATGTAAATATTACCATTTTTCCCGCTACATCTTATGAATATCTCTTTAGGAAGCCCTTTTGTAAAATTAACTTTAGTTTCAACACTTCTATCGCAATTCGGATTGTCGACATTCGTAAATACCAAATAGCCATTTTCCAATTTATTTGGCAAATCGTAGGTCATTCCTAATGCATAATTGCCAAGATACTGGTTTTCCCTATTATAAATGAGAATTCGACTTGTTGCCCGATGTGATAACCCCCAAAACCATCATGACTTCATTATCTTATAAACACGACCATTATTAGTGGTTACTTCACCTAAGTACATTAAATGGGTTTCAGTTTTACCTTTAGCCGACCACTTGCCAAAAACAAACAAACTATCTACTACGTTTTTATCTAAAACCTGCAGTCGTATTCCAAAGTCATTTACTTGTCCTTTTAAGGAAACGCTAAATAATATTGCGAGAATGAATATTATCTGTTGAGTTGAAATTTTAAACTTCCGCATGATCTTGAGGCAATAACAGGTATCAGAACAAAATTTCAGTTTGAGAACTGATAATCCCTTTGTACAAAAGGATTACTCTTCGAAGAAAGCTTGCCTGATAGCTATCTATTGATTTTATTTAATCCAATTTTAGAAATTCTATAAACACCGGTTTCCATACAATTATCGCAATAATTCTCTTCTTTATTGGGATTACATTTCCTTGTTATCTTAAGACTTCCATTTTGATATATCACCTTCGAATTACATTCTCTTGTATTGATATATTTCTCGTGATTCTTATCATCGTCAGAGTTATGAGCAAAGTTATTCAAGATCAAATATGTTTTTTGCTCTAAATCAAATAATACATACCACCCATAATAATTCTCACCGTTTCCTGAGCGCATAGCACTAACAGTTATTGAAACATATCTTTTCGAATGAATTTTATGCTCACCAACATTGAAGTTTGATATGAAATCATTATAGTCATAAACAAACCACTCGTTTGATTTTTTCTCAACCAGAAACAATCCTTGTTCATTGCCAATTTTTTCTGCAAAAAAGAAGGATGTTTTATTTAAATAATGTTTGAATTGAATTGCATCAATAGCTTTTTGATCTACTTTACTGTGAATTCGGAGCGGCTGAAATAAATATTCTGCCTCATCTTGCGCCAATAATAGGTTATAGCTTAGCAGAAATAATATAATCAGTAATACATTTTTCATTATGTCCTATTCAAATACAAATTTTCCGATAATAACATAAGGTAAGTACTTCCACACAAATCTCAATGATCCCATCAGGAGCTTAGCAATTGTATAGGATTTATCAAAAATATAACATTTCCCCTTTCAACCCTATTCCTTCTGAAATTCCCCAAGCGGAACCTAAAAAGCAGCTAAACAGCCCTAATTAAAGACATAAGCGTCCATTTTGTGATTTGGTTATAAAAAGAGTAGAATTTAGGCCTTTGGATCTGTAGCATTTTTCATCTTTTCTTTCGGGCGTATAATCATTCGCAGTGCTTGGTCTTTTGTAAAGTAAGCTGTTACCCAATTAAAAAAGGTTGTAACCTTGTTTCTGTAATGAACTAATGAAAACAAATGAATAAATATCCACATAAACCAAGCAATAAAGCCTTTGAAATGCAGTTTTGATGAAAAGTCGGCAACGGCTTTGTTTCGCCCGATAATTGCCATCGAACCTTTGTCGTTATATTTAAATGGAGAAGGTGCTAAATTGTCGACTATTCGAGTGAAATTATTTGCTAGATTTTTTCCTTGTTGTAAAGCGACCTGAGCTACTTGCGGATGTCCATTAGGAAAATTAATATCGGTTGTTTGTATACTAGTATCTCCAATTGCGTAGATATTCGTTAAACCCTCTACTTTGTTATAGCTGTCTGTTATAAGTCTTTTTCCCCGACCATAACATTCTTTAGGTATTTCGTCGAATACTTGTGCTACTACACCTGCTGCCCAAATTAAATTTTCCGATTCAATAATTTGTCCATTACTCAGATAGACTTTGTCATCATTGTAGTCGTTCACTTGTGCATTAAGAATTATTTTGACTCCCAATTTTGTCAATTCATCAAAGGTGTCGTCTTGCGATTTTTTGCTCATCGCTGTAAGTAATTGCGCTGCGCCGTCGACAAGATAAATACTAGATTGAACACCGGTATTATTTAATTCAGGATAATCTTTGCGAAGTACGGAGGATTGCATTTCGGCTAATAAGCCAGAAATTTCTACGCCGGTTGGTCCGCCACCGGCCACAACTATGTTTAATTTTCTTAGTAGTTTTTCTTTATCTGCGATTAGTGTTGTAGCAACTTCCAATTGATTCAGAATAAAGTTTCGCATTTCAATGGCATCATTAATCGTCTTCATTGGAATAGACTTCATTTTCACATTTTCCATACCAAAGAAATTGGTTTCTGTCCCGGTTGCAAAAACCAAATAATCGTATTCTAATTCTCCGGTAGTTAAAATTATTTTTTTTTGTTCAGGAATTACTTTTAAAACTTCACCTAACTTAAAATTGATATTTCTATCATTTCGCAGCATTTTCCTGTACGGATAACTGATACTACTCGGTTCTAAAAATCCAGTTGCTACTTGATATAAAAGCGGCGGAAAGAAGATGTAATTATTTTTATCGACAAGTGTTATTTGAAATTTATCACTTTTTACGTTAGTTGCAAGATTTAATCCTGCAAATCCGCCACCAATAATTACAATTTTATGTTTCATTTTATTTCTATTTAAACAAAGTTAGATGTAAAAACTAGTATTAGTCGTTCTTACAGTCATGGTTATAGCAAGACTATTTAGGTATTTTGTAAAAGGCAGCGTAAACCAGTATTTACCAAAGCTACAACATTTCTACCGTTAGCCCTATCCTACTAAAAACTTCCCTGCCGAAACATAATAACCACCACAATAGGCCTAAAAAACTTAAAAAAAGCCATTAGGATACATTTACTTTTGGATCCGGAGCAAATGACGATATAATTGCGAACCGGTCACCTGAGGCCTAAAATGAGGTAGTTTTTATTGAAAAGTATGAATTACAAAAAGTTTTGAATCTTTTGGTTCAGGCCATCCATAAAGTATTGCGCATCGAATCCAAAGATAAAATTAGTTACCGTATTTCCTCATTTTTAAACAAGAGGGCCTTGGAACATTAATTTCTTTTCCTGTTTTGGTTAGCAGTCCTGTTTTAGTGTCGCGTTTAAAAACGACAATGTTATTCGTTACTTGATTGGCTACAATAAGAAAATTTCCAGTGGGATCGAGTGTGAAATTTCTCGGATGGTCACCGTAGGTTGATTGATGCCCAATTAAAGTTAATTTGCCATTATCATTATTGATTGAAAATATTGAAATTGTATTTTCATTGTCACGGCGATTGGAAGCGTAAAGAAAGAGTCCGTCAGGTGAAATATGAATGTCTGCACTATTGTATTCTTCTTGCAATTTTGAGTAGGAAAATATTCGTTGAATACTGTCTAATTTTCCACTTTCATAACTGAAAGCTGTTATCGTGCCACTTAGTTCTTCAATGCAGTAAGCAAATTTATTGTTTGGATGAAATGAGAAATGCCTAGGTCCACTGCCCGGTAAAGTCGTATAGTCATAGTTTTCTAACGACTTTAATGGCTGGTCATCTAGTAAGTTGAATTTAAAGACACGTATTTTATCAGCTCCTAAATCGGGAAAGAAAACGTATTCGAAATTCGGCGAAAAAACAGCAGCATGGATATGAGCTTTGTCTTGTCGTTTGGTATTAGGACCTTTTCCTTGAAACCTGATTATTTGTGAAGAAGGACTAAGGCTTCCGTCCCGATTGGTTTTAAAAACGGAAACCGTTCCCTCTGTGTAATTTGCATTAATAACAAATTCGTTATTTCTACTTGTAGTTACATAAACGGGATTCTCACCACCACTCTTTTGTTTATTCAAGAATGTTAGTGAGCCTTTTATACTGTCCACCTTAAACGCTGAAACACTTCCTTCTTGAGGGAGTTTTGTTTCAGTGCAGGCGTACAAGTAATCACCGTTAGGCGACAATGTAAGGAATGAAGGATTGATAATATTTTCACCACTAAATACTTTCTTTAAATTCCCGTTCTTAGAATTAAACTCATAGATATAAATTCCCTTATCAGGTTGTCCATCTGTATAAGTTCCTACGAATAAATAAGTTTTATTGAATTGTCCTAATGCACAATATCCAATAGATGTCAGAAGTAATATTAAGATTGTCTTCATTTATTCATAGCAGTTAACACTTTCGCAAAACATAACAACTTGTAACATCAGAAAATTTCGGAATATTTTAAATCCCTTACAGAATAAATCAACATTAAACACCGAAGATCTTATACTGCTAAATTGCTGAATATTAACTTAGCCTTTAAATTAAATTGAATTGCTATTAGAAATTTTATTTTTATACAGATATGACGTCATTAGTATTGCTAAAATAACCAAAGGCATTATCATATTGCTCGGTTCCTTATCAACCATTGCGTGGCTAATAAATGCGAACAATAAATTGAAAGTAAAACCGGCATAAGCCCATTCTTTAATTCTAGCGGGCATTTTTAGGCAATACGATTGCAATTACACCAAGTATTTTCCCTACGACGAGTGTATAAGCAAAGTAATCGGGATAACCCAAAGCTTTAGTACCAAAGGTCATATACTGAGGTGCTGCGATCCATGTAGCCAAAGGCATTACACCTTCCATAAGAGCTATAATTATGGTAGCAACCCAAAATATAATTTTATTTTTTTTCATAGTACATTAATGTTTTAGTGAAGCTAACAAAGCATCCAATTGGTTTAATCCCATTGTAAATCCTTCTTTAAAGCCCATATTAATAATCATCTCTAAATCGGCTAAAGAACTATACTTAGCTAAAATACTCACAAGGGTTTTATTATTCTCTTCAGTAAAAACATTGGTCCATTCTGTTCTCGGCAATTCTGTGTTAATCACTCCATTTTCATCACAAAAAGCATCTAAACCGGTATAGCTCTTTTTAGGATCAATTTTCACAAAGTCGTTTTTGCACCAATGAACTTCATTTTTCGGACTAATCATGCAATAAAGCCATGTTCCACCTTCTCTAAAATCCATTGATTTAGTTTTATTTTGATAAGGTTTAGGAGCCCACCATTGGTCGAGCAATTCGGGCTTTGTCCATGCGTCCCAAACTAAAGATAAATCAGCATTAAACTCACGTTTAACGATTACAGTTTGGCTTTCTTTATCGACTATAAAGTCGAACAATAAATTACTGTTCATTTTTTTTGTTTTTTTATAGTTAAAAATAAATCATCAAGTTGATTGAAACGAGTTTCCCAAATTTTGCGAAACTGTTCAAGCCATTTATCAATTTCTTTCATTTTATCAATTTCGAGTGAGTAATAAATTTCACGGCCATGGTGTTCTTGTTTCACTAGTTCACACTCGGTCAAAATTCGAAGGTGCTTTGAAACCGCTTGACGTGTTGTGTCGAAGTGCTCGGCGATAGCATTTGGAGTCATTGCTTGCAATGCGATTAAGACGATAATAGCTCGTCTTGTAGGGTCCGAAATGGCTTGAAATATATCTCTTCGCATTTGAATAATGATTTTAATGAAACCAATCGGTTGCAAATATATGTGCAACTTTTCGGTTTCGCAAATTTTTTCTTGATTTTTTTTAGATTTTTGAAATTTTGGACCGAAGTGTTGGTTTGACAGAGAAGGATAAAACTGCCGTACAACAGGCCCAATAAGGCTAAATGCTGCCTTAATGGATAATTTTGAGACCAATTTGCAGATGGGCTTAAATAAGAAATTGGATTGCCGGAGTTAAAATTAGGTCTTCAGACATATTAGATTGTAATAGCTACAATACTTGAAGATATACAATAATGGGAAGCAAATAAATTTATTTCTTGCCAATTTACATTTTCACCCATACTTTGAAATATGTGTTTGCAAACCATTTTCAATTTAGTAAAACTACTCTCAGTTGTTTAGCTAAATCTTTATTCGTTTTTAGAGTTTCGATAATTGCGGATAAATGGTGAATACTTTAAACTTTGAGAAGGACTACATATTTCACTCGATATAATTTTCTTACCCTATTTTTTTATCACTTTCAACATAGTTATGTTATGATCTGATATTACCTCTACAAAATACATTCCTACCTCTCCTTTAATGTCCAGGTTAAGTTTGTTTGCAGAGGAATACGTTTTCCTTAGTGTTTCTTGCCCAATTGCATTTTTCACAATCACAGCTACATCAGTAAAAACCGACCCTAAATTAATATTAAGTTGTTCTTCGAATGGATTTGGAAACACTACCATGCCATCACCAAATGAATTTTCAATAACTTCAACATTACTTGATAATGTAAATACTCTTACATGACCTGCATTGATTGCACTTCCATCATTACCAAATGCGCCAATAGCTAAAGTATTTGTATCCGGCATGCTTACCGCACCGGAATGATCACCTGCTGCTTCTCCATCTATATCAGATCCTATTTGCACCCATGATGTTCCGTCCCAATTAAAGATGCGTACGTGCCCTGAAACGGCTCCATTTCCGTTATTAAATGAAGCTCCAATAGCAATCATATTAGAGTTAGGCATGCTTACCCATGCACCTGATTTGTCAATCGCTGCTTCTCCGTCGATGCTGTTTCCCTTCTGCACCCAAGCGCTGCCATCCCAATTAAAGATACGCACTCGACCGGCATCTGTGCCATTTCCGTTATTACCAATAGCCCCTATTGCAACCGTATTGGAATCAGGCATGCTAACCGACTGACCGCAGTAGTCACCAATTTCCTCTCCATATATATCAGCTCCTTTTTGAATCCAAGCAGTTCCATTCCAGTTAAAGATGCGCACTAAACCATCGTAAATAGCATTTTGAGTATGCATAATGGCCCCAACTGCAAACGTATTGGAATCAGACATACTTACCGAACCACCAAATAAATCATTAGCTGCTGAACCATCAATATCACTTCCTTTTTGTACCCATGCATTTCCGTCCCATGTAAAAACACGTACATGACCGGCATTGCTTACGATGCCGTCATTTAATATAGCACCAATGGCAATAGTATTAGCATCAGACATGCTTATTGCACTTCCGGAATAATCATCTGCCGCTTCCCCATCAATATCAAGTCCTTTTTGTACCCATGCAGTACCGTCCCAACTAAAAATGCGCACATGACCGGAATTAGGTCCATTTCCATCATTAACTTCAGTTGAGATAGCAACAGTATTAGAATCGGGCATGTTTACTATTTCGCCTGAATCGTCATAATCTGCTTCTCCATCGATATCATTTCCTTTTTGCACCCATGCTGTTCCGTTCCAACTATAGATGCGAGTATGGCCTCTTTCTATCCCATTTCCTTCATTTTTAAAAGCGCCAATTGCAACAGTATTGGCATCAGGCATACTTATTGACTGGCCTGAATAATCATTTGCGGCTTCACCATCAATATCATTTCCTTTTTGAACTTGGGAAAATAGGTTAAGTGTGCTAAACATTAACCAAAACAATAAAACAGTTGCTTTTAATTTCATCATATTTGTAACTAAGATTTACAAGGCTATTCTGAAGCCCAAAGCGTTATTGCCTTCTATTTTTTTGCTAAGATAATCTTTTAATATTATTTACTATAACAAAATATTTTAAACCTTGAAAATATGTCCAATATAGCGTATTACATATCTTTTATTTACAAAGATTTTCTGTGTCATATTGAAAACACAATCCTAAATCTGTTCCATAGGCAATGCAAACAAATTATTATGCGTAAAGACAAACATTTTTTTATCAGATATGTGGATTTCAGCATGTGATGTATCTCTGATGTGAAGAATGCATTAAATGGAACAACAAAGTCAAATACAAGTCCTAAAAAAAACTAAACCAAATTTCCAATTTATTTTTTCAATTATGTTTATGGTCGCGCGTGGTCGTGGAACATTACCTCTAACATTTCGCAGCTTTACTTAGACAGGAAAGTTAACCGTTACAAATCGAACTTTCAAAAACTTAGATAAACCATGTCCGTTTTAGAAAGCAATGGGCACTTAATTGCTTAAGGTCGATTTTAGTTAATGTTTATATTTCTGTTGAAGTTGATCCTGTCGTCGAAATATTCAACAATTCAGCTAAAAAATATTGCTCTTTTAGTTTGTTTATTCTAATTATTTGTCGATGTATAGCAGATGAAGTAAAAAACACAATCAATGCAATACTTGAATGGCTTATTTCAGACTTTGAAACAGAATATAAGCCAAATGCCAAAATACCTACTGATAAGAGTATCGTAACTATTAAAGTTAGATTTGTATGCTTAATTTCCGATTTAAATACCTTCACATCTACTAATTGGTTATCAGACTTTACGTAAGCCTTGGTTGAAGAATTTAGTTCTGCAAACTTTTGTAAAATTGTTTTTCTGATTTCAGTTGACATGATAATGTGTTTTTATCAACCCTAACTATTATCGGGTTTGTTCGAATGTCGAAAATTAGTAATTTTCAGTTAAAATAAAAATAATTCTAAGAATTCTTCATGCTCATTTAAGGAAACTCGTGGCTACTATTTCACCAAGCCGTTGATATTGGCAGGTAAGTCCTGAACTATATTGTGGTTAATCATCAGTTTGTTTAAACTCAAACCAACTTCCACCTATAGTCTGAGGAAATTCTCTTGCTAATACAAATCCGTTCTTATTTAAGAGTTTTATTAGGTTGTCTACTGTCATTGCACCTTTGCACAAAGTTTCCTCATTTATATTTCGTCCTCTAATAGGTTCAAACAAAATAAGTTTTGCATTGGATTTCATTATTCGTTTAATATCTGATAACATAATATCCATCGACTTAAAATGGTGCAGCGCATCACGAATAACTACCTTATTAAACATATGGTCGCGCAGACTTGTTGAACTATCGTTTCCGATAACGACAGTAAATTTATTAGAGAGGTTGTGTCTTTTTATTTTCGTGCAAATATCTTCAATGCTATCGAAGTATGAAAAGCCATCACTACTAATGTCGTTTAAGTAAAAGACTACCGAATCAGAGAAGATTGAATACACTAATGGATAATATCCGTCATAACTTCCAATATCTGCAATGGTATCATTTGGTATTGGCTTGATGAAGTCAAGGTCAGTCTTCACCAAATTGTATATAGAATCCTTTGACAATTGTGCTGCTTTTAATCTCTCTATTCTTGCACCGGGATTTCCACAAGTTTGTCCATAAGTATTCAATACAAATAGCAAACAACAGAAAATTAAAATTACTCTGTTCATTTTTTTGTTCGATATTTATCGCAGTCACGTTTTATTGCATCTTCTTTTTAGAATACATCACTCCCCTACTCCGAAGATTAAAAGAAGCCTGAAGCATCTATCAAAAATATAGCATTTTCATATTTAAACTTCTTCCTTAAAAAATTTCCGCCGGTGTACAACAAGCAGCCAAACAGGCCAAAAAAGCCCAAAAGCAGCCTTTTGGGGCGGTTTTGAGGGTGGTTTGGGGGAGATTAGGGGTGGATGAGGAAATGGTGTTGTGGGGGCAGGAATGGCTTGTTGGTATTAAAGGAAGAAATAAAAGCGGGCGGCTTTGAGTTGTGGGCATTTTAAAAGACAACAGCTTAAGTGACTAACAAACGATGAACTTTGTACCTATAATACTACAATGCGCGTTAGACTTCAAAAAGCTAAACCGGTGTTAGTATTAGAAATGTTTTCGCAATTTTATTAAAGTGTCATTTTAGTTTAAGTTTCTGTATTCAAGTGGCGTCATACCGGTTTTGGATTTAAACAGTCGAGAGAAGTATTGCGGATAGTCATTGCAAAGTGAAAATGTTAGTTCTCCAACCTACCTAATAGAACTCACTAGTAATCCTTTTTTGCCTATTCCTTGAGATATTACTGTTGAGTACTTACCTCAAACTTCATTGAAAATTATTCTTTAAAGATTCACTTCTTTCTAAGTGATTCGATTTTATTCTTTAAAACCGTCGACAGGTTAGTCTTTGAATATAATATTTCTTTGGAGTTTTGGCAATAAGTCAATGCACTACTACCTACCCATTGCTCATAGTCGCTATTCTTTACGGTAGCAAAAGGTATTTCTTGTTTGTCGCTCGTTATAAATTGACCACAAAGAATATACAATTCCTCTCCATTATCCTTTTTTATGTATTTCAAATTAACATTCATGAAATCAGTTGGAGGTGGTTGTTGATTTTTATAAAAATCGTTGGCTGAAACATTAACAACAACATCCACAATACTGTCAAGTTTTTCGCTTGACAATATCATGGGACCACTAGTATCTGCGGAAACGATATTCGATTGCTTAGTAATCTCTTGATTATTTTTGGTGCTACACGATAAAACAAATACCGTTAGAAAAGAAAGCATAAGAATAAAATATTTTTTTTTCATTGTTACCTATTGTTTTAGATTAAATTTAAGTATTTGGAGTCTATTCTTTATGAAGAATAGTATATTTGTTAGAGAAATCATTTTAGGTTCGAATTTTACATTTTCTATTTCTCCGTTATTTTGTAAAAAGACTAAGTTCATGCTTTAAATTTCAGCAACTAATTTCAGTAATTATTCCTTAATAAAATCGTTGCGTTGAACTATAACAAAAGCGTTGTCCCTTAAGATGTCGCAAACTTATGTCTTTCACTTTTTGGGTGCTCCGGCACTAATATATCCTGTCCCATTGCAACTCTTACATGTGCTGTTGGAAGTTGTGGATATTGATCCTTTGCCGCCGCAGCTATAACAGCTTGTACTACCGGCTCCATGACAATACTGACAATATTCACTTCGGCTTCTGTCACGTGTATAAACGCGTCCCCCACCGCCACAGATGGTGCAACGTACCTTACCTCCATTGCAGGATGAACATTTTTTAGAATTATATCCTGTTTTCTCACCAAAACCGCCACAAGCAGGGCATTCAATCTTACCTGCCGGAGCTGATTTTTTCTTTAGAGTTGATTCATTATCGGTCGATTCAGCTCTCTTAACAATCATTTCACGCGGCATTTCTTCCACCAAAACATTCGTTTCTTTTCCGGTTTTCTTTTTTACCATCAGTATACGTTCGAATGGTCGGTGGAAGTTGTAGTAGCTTGCCAAAGTACCCGGGTCTGCATGAAATTCCGTTTCTACCTTTCCATAAAATCCATTCGTAGTAGTAACATCAACTTCAAATCGGACAATATTTTCTTGTACAAACCTTTCAACAGGTTTAACATTTTCAGTTTTTGAACTAATAATTTGCGAAGAAGAATTGCCTAAATTGGTGAATACATCATAAACTAGTGTAGGCGTACCTCCGCCACTACAGTACATCATGTACTTATATACATAATCTTTGTTCATATTAAAGTCAGGGTCCCATCCTCGCACCGAATAACCTTCCTTTTCATATTTAGCAATATCGGCCTTTACCCTTTCAGAAATATTTTTATTGAATTTCATAAAAGCCACATCCATAGAATCTACGATAATACATTCTTTTAAAAGTTGCGGGCTAATAACTTGTGCGAGAAAAGAAAAATCTGGTAAAGAATATAACTTAACACTTCCTTTCTTAGCAGCAACAAGATATTTCATGCTATTAGTGACCACTAAATTATCCGGTAGATATTGTAAACCCTTTATGGTTTCAGTGGACACTAATTTTCTAGAATCCAAATCTACCGTATATAAAACAGCATCCGGTTTCACGTTTTCATAAGGTTTTTCAGCGAAAACAAATAATTTATTGTTCACCTTTATAACTTTATATCCACTATTCAGAGCAATGCCATCAAAAACAATAGACTCATTCGAAACTAAATCAAGAAAAATAAACTTACTACCCGACAAAGAGGCTACTAAATATTTCTTTTCACCATCGATAAGTATTCCGTTCTGTAATTTCCCTGCAGTACTCAAAAGCAAAGTTTGTTTACTATTAACCAGATCAAGGGAAAACAATTTAGTACTATCAGGATC
>JAKPPP010000331.1 GCA_029547265.1 Bacteroidota bacterium | reverse complement strand
GGTTTTCCTTCTTCCCAACTCTGTGACCTCTGTGGCATTCCTTTGTGGTCTTTATGGTAATAAACAAGCCTAATTTTGGTTGACTCTTTTAGTCCTAAATTATCGGGCAAACAGGAGCCTTCTGGTCTTTGTGGGGTTATTTTTTTGAATCATTCAATGATAGAAATACAGGATAAAACATTTTCCCTCTTCCAACGCGCTGTAGCCGCGCGACGGCTCATACTTTTTCCTTCAGTCGAAAAAGTATGCAAAAAGACCGCCGCTGTAAATTTTTTAGCGGGAACGATTTCAACTCCAACGGAAAGAAACAAACTCGCCCTGAATCGTCTCCTGCGTCGACGCTTCATGTCTCGGGCAGTGTTTCTTTCTATCGTTGTCGTTCTCATCGTTCTTTCCGCAAAAATTTAAGGCGGACGTTCCGCTTCGATATAAAATTTCGATATATCGTTCCTAATATTTTATCAAAGACTTCGTCAACCTTTGTAAGGACGTACAATCCCGAAAGGCAATAGACAATTGATTTTTGTTATTTGGATAAAATCGATTGTCGATAATCAAAATCCAATTCCATAAAATCGATCATCGAGAATCATGAATCGATAAAAGATACAAGATTCAGGATGTTCCCGAAAGGCAACAGATATTAGGCAATAGGCAATTGATTTTTTTTGGCTAATTTCGATTGTCGATAGTCTATAGCCTATAGTCGATAGCCAAAATCTAATTCCATAAAATCGATCATCGAGAATCATGAATCGATAAAAGATACAAGATACTGTAAGTTAGATTTTTTTGAACTCGGCATTTTTGATAGACAAGGTAATAGATAAAGTAATTATGTTAATTTCAATCAAAGAACTCATGGGTAATAAAATTCAAAATTTCAAATTCAAAATTCAAAATTAAATAGCACAGTCTATAGAAAAGTTTCAAGTAAATTTAGGCAAGCTCAATTTAATCCATTCTTCCCTATTGAATTTTCGCCAACCACAAACTAGCATTCATAAACAACTTCGAATGTGAGAAGCTTGTCCAGCCGGGGAATAAATTATCTGCGGGATTTCCGGTGCCGTCATCCATTGGAGAGCTATCGGTTACAACAAAAACTCTTCCGGTTCCGTAAGTAGAGGTTGCACACATGGCATGAGTAGAATTCTGAGTAAATCCTGTTTGCCAAATTAATCCTTTTACATTCGCATTTGCGGTGGTATTTGTAGTGATGGTTGCTCCGTTATTAAATTCAAGTTGCGTAACAGCTCCTTCACTTCCATTCAAAATTGTATTGGTGGTCCAAGTAGAAAGTATATTGCCGGAAACTTCGGTAACATTTGTTAAATCGATGCTAAATCCGAAAGGATTACTTTGAATGCTATTGTTTGTCATTAAATCATTCCAGATATCCGGCGAATCCCATCCATCATTATTACGATCAGAGATTGTATGATCCGCTATCATCATTAATCCTCCGCCATTATTTACAAACTGAATGATTGCTGTTTTTTCTGCTGCAGTAAAAACAATATTGGGTTCATCAACTACAAATACATCATAGTTTGATAAGTCTTGTGCATTACTTGAATTACCATAGGTTATACTTCCCGACGAAGGCAATGATTCAACAGTATGTCCTTTTTTCACCAACGCTATTCCCCACGACGATAAAGCACCTGTCCAATATGTTTCTGATGTAGTAGATGTTATATTAGCTTGTGTAGGTGTAGGGAAACGAGGTACACTTGCATCTTGATCGATAACCCAATCGGCATTTCCCGCTGTCTCTGCTTTTGTTGCATCAAACAAAAATTTCTTTGCAGTAGGCACGGCTGAAGTAATAGTAAAATTAATTCCGCTACTCGTGCCTCCACCCGGTGTCGGATTAAATACAGTTACCGTTGCAGTTCCTGCTGTACTAATATTCGTTGCAGGAACAACAGCAGTTAATTGAGAAGCATTAACAAAAGTTGTTGTAAGTGCAGTGCCATTCCATTTTACAATTGATCCTGAGATGAAACTACTTCCACTTACTGTTAATGTAAACGAACTTGATCCTGCGACAGCAGAAGAAGGATTAATTCCTGTTAATATGGGAGTAGGATTAACCGGGACAGAAATTGTAAATGTTATTCCGGCACTTGTGCCTCCACCCGGAGTCGGATTAAATACAGTTACCGTTGCACTTCCTGCTGCACTAATATTCGTTGCAGGAACAACAGCAGTTAATTGAGAAGCATTAACAAAAGTTGTTGTAAGTGCTGTGCCATTCCATTTTACAATTGATCCTGAGATGAAACTACTTCCACTTACTGTTAATGTAAACGAACTTGATCCTGCAACAGCAGAAGAAGGATTAATTCCTGTTAATGTTGGTGTAGGATTATTAGGAATTGAATTATCGGGAACAGATAGATCGAGAGAAACAGAAGAAGTAGAAAAAGTAATTGGCAACTTACTCCATGTTTCAATTGAATTGCGATGATGGATCACCACATAATAACTATTGCCGAGTGTGGCGGAAGGGAAAAGAAAACTTCCCGTTCCGTTTGTTGCCAGTACATTTTTTGTAGTATAGAGCAAAGCAAAAGGCGAAGTTGTGCTATGAAGTTCGACGGTAACGGAATCACAAACTGTTGGCAGAGAAACCGGATCTAACACTGCTTGCTGTAATCCTCCGCCTAAATAAAACCCTTGAATAAATGCTTTTAAGTTTAAAGTATTAAAACAACTATTCACTGTTACTACAGTAGGAGCCGAAACTACGCCATCAACAGTAACGGTATAAGATCCCGAATTAGTTGCAACAATACTTTGGGTTGTTGCTCCATTGCTCCACAAATAAGTTGAACCCGCAGAAGCTGTGAGAGTAACAGATCCACCTGTACAGAAAGTAGTTGGTCCCGAAGCAGTAATAGTAGGCGGCGACACACTAACTAATTTAATATCATCAATACGATATTGGGTTGTAGTACCATTTTGTTTAAACTGAATACTCAATGTAGCCGAAGCAGGAATTCCCGTAGTAATGGTTCTATAATTCCATGTTGATCCTGCTGTTCCGTTACCTGTGGGCAATGCAGGAAACGTCAAGTTCGTATATGCAGTACCGTTAGTACTTACTTGCACTAACAAGTCGCTACCATCGCCTGTTAAACTACTTTTATTGATACCGAATGAAAGTTGAAGGTTCGTCAATCCGGAAGTATTGATTCCTGAAATGATAAAATTCTTGCCTACGGTATTTGTAATAAAAACATTTCCCGACCCCGAAGCACCGGCATACCCAGTAGAAGGAGTAGTAGCTCTCACATCCGCCGAACCCGACATAGTGTATCCATCGTTATCGAAACCATTGGCGGTCTCATAAGCAGGAATTAACGTAGTAGCGCCGGGAGTACCGATAGTTTCGGTAAAAACGGTGGTGCTTAATAACGCATTAACGCCGATTAATCCTTTCGGCAAAAAATCAAGCGAAGGGTTATAAGGGTTTTGATTTTCTGAAAGATTCATCCTGTCTAAATCGATTTTTGATTCAGATGAGGAAACCTTGTTATTATTCAAATATGGGCTAAAAGCGTTTGAAGGATTTAATCCTACAACGAAGGCTAATATTAGATATAGTACGCTTTTCTTAAGACGATTCATGATAGACTATTCGGAACTTGGGAAGTTACGCCAAGCAGAAAATTCTACCATCACTATTTGGTCAAACGGGAAAAAATTGCAGCTAAACGAGGCTAAACAGCAGAATTTGTCAAGAAAAGGCCTTTCGACCTTAAAACATCACTGTAGAATCGTTAAGAAATTGAGGCCCTCTAACCTAGCCTATCCTGGATATTTCGCCACCAGCGGCATTCTTCTGCCACGTCCGAAAGACTTAGGAGACACCCTGATAATTGGCGCGAACTGGAAGCGTTTCCATTCGTTATTATTTACCATTCGTAAAATGCGATGAACGAGGGTTGCATCGAAACCGGCTTCAATAATTTTATCGGGACCGTTAGCTTCTTCGATATACTTAAACAAAACAGCATCTAACACATCGTACTCGGGTAATGAATCGGCATCTTTTTGTCCGGGGCGAAGCTCAGCAGACGGTGCTTTATCAATAATATTCACCGGAATAATTTCTTTATCGCGATTAATATATCGCGCCAGCGCATACACCTCCACTTTATACAAATCACCAATAACAGATAATCCTCCGCACATATCACCATAGAGCGTACCATAACCTACTGCCAACTCACTTTTATTAGAAGTATTCAGCAAGATATATCCGAATTTATTACTCAACGCCATCACCAAGGTACCACGAATACGCGATTGAATATTTTCCTCCGCAACATTAAAGGCAGTGCCTTTGAAATCGTTTTCGAGCGACGACATATAAGCATTATACAGCGGAGCAATCGACAATAACTCACCTGAACAACCGAGGTTAGCGATTAATTTTTCGGAATCAGAAACTGAATGATCACTTGAAAATTCAGAAGGCATCATAACAGCATGCACGTTCTCTTTTCCCAATGCTTCAACAGCGAGAACATTCACCACGGCAGAATCGATTCCGCCCGAGAGACCGAGGATAGCCTTTTTAAAGCCCATCTTTTGGAAGTAATCGCGAATACCCAAAACAAGTGCATCATGAATACGGCTCAATTTATTACCTGAATCGGCCGAAACGTGATCAACAGTCGACATTGTAATGGAACCATTCGACTCATTAAAATTGCAGATCGCAAAATCCTCAGCGAAATATGACAACTCATGCAACACCTCCGCATTAGCATTCACGACCAGCGAACCACCATCGAAAATCAAATCGGTTTGTGCACCAGTTTGATTCACGTAAATAAGCGGAAGGTTATACTCCTTCACATTCTTCAACAAAATATTTCTACGCTCATCGGCATGCAAATAATGAAAAGGCGAAGCAGCGAGATTAATCATGATAGAAGGCTTCTCGCGAATCAGCTCCTCCATAGGATATGAAGTATACAAAGGATCATCGTTCATATTCCACAAGTCCTCGCAAACCGTAAGCGCCACCTTCACTCCATTGATATCAACACAAGAAAAATCGCGATTCGACTCAAACCAACGATACTCATCGAAGACATCATAAGTAGGTAATAATGTTTTATTACGAATAGCGGCTACTTTACCATCGGCCAAAACAAAAGCCGAGTTAAACAAATTCTTTCCCTTCGGATCGGCATTCACCGAAGGAGCACCGACGATAGCAGTAATACCGACACATTCTGAAGCGATAGCATTCAAAGCATCATTACAACACTTGATAAAATAATTATAATCGAGGAAATCGAGAGCCGGGTAACCGCATACTGACAATTCAGAAAAAACCACCAAATCGGCATTTAGGGATTTAGCACGACGAATAGAATCAACAATTTTATCGGTATTGGCAGTAAAATTGCCAACATGATAATTCAACTGAGCTAATGCAATCTTCATAGGAAGCAAAGTTACATATCTTTAGGGATACGGCTAAAACAAAAGAGGAAGGTCCAAAAATGAACCTTCCTCTTCAAAAACTTTAAATAATGACTAAAACATCACTCCGATATTAAGAGCGAAGTAATTAGAAATCACTTTGTAATCCTTTTGAATAGCGTCGGTAGCATCACCTTTCTTCACGATATCGAGGAAACCGTTATTGAATTCGAAAGAAGCCAATAAGGTAGTAGAACCTGAAATAGTGTACTCGGCACCGGCAGCGATGAGCATAGAAAGGTTCATCGTTTTAATATTCCCTTTCCCGTCGATATCATCTTCGGCATAAGTATCTACCTTTGACTTGATGTTAACACCCGGAACGAAGCCGAATTGGCCGAAATAACGGAATTTATTAAACTCGTTGGTCTTCATTTTGATAGTTATCGGTAACTCAACATATTGAAGATTCCATTTAGTTGATGAATTACTGATAGTATCATACTTCAAAGAACCACCGCGGTACGTTACTTGAACCCCTGAAGCAATGGCATAATTGGAAGAAAAGTTATATTCGCCGATGATGCCGTACGAAAATCCTAACTTTGAGCCATCGCGTTTAAGTTCTTTCGAATCGGGTTTAAGCCAAGCCAAAGTAGGCGCAACTTTTAATCCGAAATGAAATTTCTGATCCTGAGCTTTCGTTATACCTAAGCTCAAGCAAAAAATAAAAACCAGTAGAAGAATACGTTTGTTCATGATAAGTCGATTTAACACAGCAAATTTAGCTAAAATAACACTGCTAATAGTTTTAGCAGCCATAATAAGTATTCAACAGGGATGTAAATCGGATCCGCATAAAAAAAATGCGCCGGAACCTATTGAAACGCCGGAGGTCAAACTCGACTTAAAATTCGAACGCTTTGAGCAAGATGTTTTTTCGCACGATCAAATCGACAGCAGCGCAGTTATGGCTTTACGAGCCAAATACGGTCAATTTTTCGACTTATGGTGCATTCGTTTGACGGGATTAACGCAAGGCTATGGCGATCATCCTAATTACGGATATATTGCCAAAAACATGAACGACTATATTCACGATAAGTATATGCGTGAAATATATGAGGAAAGCCAAAAACAATACAAGGATGCGAGCTTTATAAAGACAGAATCGGAAGATGTGTTTAAGCGCTACAGCCAACTATTTCCCGGCAAACCTATTCCCGAAATTGTTACTTACTTATCGCCTTTCGCAACCAACGTTACCACTACTGATAGTGTCTTGGGTGTAGGATTACATTTTTACTTGGGAGAAAAATACCGGTACTACCCTACTCTAGGACTTCCGTTATACATGATTAAAAAATTCAGGAAAGAATATATCATCAACGACATGATTAAAGGCTGGCTCGACAGTGAATACTTAAACGATACAGTACAAAGTTCATGTTTAAACCAGATGGTATATCAAGGAAAAGCATTGTATGCATTAGAACTCTTAACTCCCGAAAACGACGATACAATTAAGATTGGATATAGTGCGAATCAGTTGGAATGGTCGTACGCCAATGAAGCCAAAATTTGGGCTTTCTTTATTGAGCAACAACTCCTATTCAGCAACAATGCCAAGCTCTATATGAAATTCATAAACGACGGTAACGGCACGAGTGGATTCCCGAAAGAAGCACCTGCTAAATTAGGAGCATTTATCGGGTGGCAGATAGTGAGAAGCTATATGAAAAACAATAAAAACGTATCGGTATCCGACTTATTCAAAAATACCAATGCACAAGATATCCTTTCGAAATCGGGATACAAACCATTAAAAGCGAGTTAAGATGTTATCAATAAAAAAGTTCACGTTTAATCCTTTTCAGGAAAACACCTATATACTTTACGACGAAACAAAAGAATGTGTAATCATAGATCCGGGATGTTACGATGCGAATGAAAAGAAAATGCTTAGTAGTTTCATTGAAGAAAATGCATTAAAGCCGATATATTTACTGAATACGCATTGTCATATAGATCATGTTTTAGGTAACAGATATGTATTTGAACAATACCAACTAAAACCACGCATTCATGCTAAAGAAGCGATGCTATTAGATGCAGCTCAAGGATATGGTAAGATGTACGGAATATTGATGGAAGGATCACCGGAGCCTATCATTGATTTAGTTGAACATGATGAAATTAAGTTCGGAAATACAACGCTGAAGATTTTATTTACACCGGGACATAGTCCGGGAAGTGTTTGTTTTTACTCAGCGGATGATGCCACGGTAATAGCAGGAGATGTACTCTTCAAACAAAGTATTGGAAGAACGGACTTACCCGGCGGAAGTATGGAGCAACTGATGGACAGTATTCGCACACGATTATTAATTTTAGACGATAACACGGAAGTACATCCTGGGCATGGCGACAAAACAAGTATCGGCTATGAACGCAACAACAATCCTTTTATCTTAAGCTACTGATCATTCATGAAATTTAAAATATTTCGTTACTTCATTGCCGTTAGTATACTTTTTATTACCGGAACATCGTCGTTAAGAGCGCAAACGGTGATTATATCGACCGATCCTTTAGATGATACGGGCATGGACTACGCCTTAGTTCAAGGGGCCGACGATGAAGGAGTATTTGTGGTGCATAGCAATTTACCATTGGGTAGTGATCGCGACCGTGTGGGATTGAGAAATAGAAAATATCAGTTGAGTTTTTACAACTACGGAATGAAACGCCGTTGGACAATTCCCTTAGTAGCGGGATATGACGGAGCATCGATAGAAGGAGTTACTTTTTTCAATAATAAGTTGGTAGTACTATCGACCATCATCGACAAGACGCAAAACAAGTACAAATTATTTATCGACGTTTACAACAATAAAGGCAAAGCCGAAATCACAGGAAAAAACGCAACTTCATTTTCATATACCAAGAGTAATGCGCTTGAAAAACCGCGACTGATTATTAGTCCGGGGAAAAATAATTTAGGGATTTACGTCAACGAAACGGGAGATGGCACACAAACCATGAACGTTGCATTACTCGACACCAACTACAAAGCATTAATATCGCATAGCGGTAAAGTGAATTATGGCGATCGTGATTTGTTGGTGACAGATTACAGCATAGCTGACAACGGAGAATTTTATCTCTTAGGAATGATCAAAGATCCTGATCCTGCTAAAGAAAAAAAGAAACAACGTATATACACACTGTTAGTGATGAAAGCGGGCAGTGAAGAAGTAAAAGAATACAAAATAAACGACAGCAGCAGGCCGATGACAGAAGCGGCTATAACGGTAGATAAAATTAAAGGCAATGCGGTAGTGACAGGATTTTATGCCGATAAGCAATCGTTTAGTGGGGCGGGATTAATATTCGCCAAGTTAAAGACCGGCAGTGATGGTCCGTTAGAAATAAAGAACTATCCGGTAGGCGGCGACGCGCAAATAAAGCTAGTTGGCGAACGAAATTCGGGAGGAGGAATAAGTCTATTCAGCTATCCGATACAAAAGGTAGTACTACGAAATGACGGAGGCGCGGTAATTATTGCCGAAGCAGCTTATTTAAGCGAGTACTCCTACTATGACTATTTCACGCAGAGTTACAGTCGACGAATCGAATATCACTTCGACAATATAGTAGCCTTCTCGGTAAACAATGAAGGAGTGATACAATGGAGTCAGATGATACGTAAGGAACAAACATCGCTCGATGATTTTGGGCTATATTCATCGTTCGACAGCTATTTAAACAGCGATGAATTGGGAATAGTATACAATAAAGACATTGGACGTAATAACGAGATAGCGGCAGTGGTAATTAATAAATCGGGGCAGCAAACCACCAAGCGGGTAACCAAGATGGGCGACAACATAACGATATTGCCGCGGGCAGGAAAACAGATCGACGAATCGGCAATTGTAATCCCTGCGATCTCCAAAAAGCGCCTTCATTTAATCCAGATTGAACTTTAGGGAAATGACCTCAAAGGACGATCAGGAAGCGAAAACCGGCGATTTTAGGCCTTTTTAGGCAAAAAATCGAAGAG
>JAKPPP010000309.1 GCA_029547265.1 Bacteroidota bacterium | reverse complement strand
ACCTTTTATGCAAAGTATTGGAGTGCCAACCACTCAAGGATTTATTAGAATGGTAATGAATAACCAAGGAGATAAAATGGCATTGGTTAATTATTTAGGAATGATAGAATTATTAGATTTTGATCGGTGTACTGGAAATTTCAATAATTATATGTTAGTTGAGCCCAATGATACTGTGGCGCCATATCCATCAATTGTCGGAAGTGCTTTTTCTCTTGATGGAAGTAAATTGTATTTATCTTCAAATGACAACATTTCGTTGCTTCTTCAGTACAATTTAAATGATAGTTTTCCTGCTAACACCGTTGATACAATAGCGCAAATATCGTCCCCCATTGAAGCAGGAGGATTATTAAAATTAGCTCCCGACAATAAAATTTACTGGAGTTGTGCTTGGAGCGATGGTATCCACTTTAATTATCCTTACCCAGACACTACCTACAATATGTACAATATGAACCTAAGTGTTATCAACTCACCAGATAGCCTTGGAGCAGCATGTGATTTTCAGCCTTATAGTTTTTATTTAGGAGGAGGTAGAACATATTGGGGTCTACCTAACAATCCTAACTACGACTTAGGTCCTTTAGCGGGAAGTATTTGCGATACTTTATCCGTTGGACTTAACGAGATCCCGGTATATAAAAACAATCTGGCTGTTTACTACGATGCCGGTTGGCAAATGGCTTTTGTAAATGCTAAAGGATTAAAAGGTAAAAATGCCGTTTTGAAATTGTTTAACCTCAATGGACAATTAATTACATCGCTTAAAGGTAATTCGTCCGGCGAGTACTTTACCGCCGATGTAAATATGCAAGGCCTAGCAAACGGTATGTTTATCTTTCAGCTGAGTACCGATAGGGAGGTATTGACGGGGAAGGTGGTGAAAAATTAAATTTGTATAGTTCGCCTTTGCATTTTTTATGCCTCCAATATTTTTTTTGATTTTATATTAATTAAACGATTATAAGCATTTGTAAACGGCTCATTCTTTTTTGTGAAAGTATTTTCGCAGAAAAAATGTATGCGCTTAAATAAATGGAAGTATCTTTTTAAATCTTATTTCACTTATACTCGTCGTGAGCAAAATGCCATTGTCGTCTTACTCGTTTTAATCGGAGTCCTGCAACTTTCTCTCATTATTTTACACTGGATTCCTCAGCGTGCTGAGGCAATTACTATTCCCGCATCACAAAAACTGTTGGCTCCCGAGCAATCGAAAGTTGTTAAGCCGGAGATCGCTTCTTCCCTAAATTCTACCGCTTATCATTCAAAAGAAGAAACGAAGAAAATCGAATTTTTTAAGTTCAATCCGAATCACCTTCCTCTCAACGATTGGCAACGGTTAGGCCTATCCGAAAAACAAGCTGCCGTTATTCATCGTTGGGAAGCAGGCGGAGGCTCTTTTCGTTGTAAAAAAGATGTTAAGAAAATGATTGTGATTTCTGAGCATTTATTCACGCAGTTATATCCTTATATCGATTTGCCCGAAAATATTTCGTCAAACGCTGAAGCCCCGCAATTGGAAGCGCGTCATTTCGAAAAAGATAAATATCCCCCGAAACAACGAAAGCAGGTAAATATCAATACCGCTACCGAAGCCGAGTTCGACTCGTTACCGCTGATAGGCGAGGGAAGGGCGAAAGCAATGGTGAAATACCGAGAAAAACTGGGAGGATACCTCTCGGTTGATCAATTAAAGGAAATAAAATGCTTGTCGGATTCTGTTTTAAACATCTTGTTTAAGTATGTTATTACCGATGGTAAGGTGCTTAAAAAGATCAATCTGAATTCGCAATCCATTGATAGTCTGATGCATCCGTATATGCCTAAACCCTTTGCCCGTCTAATTGTTAACTATACGCAACAGCATGGTAAACTACAATCTGTTAATGACTTAAGTCGTTTGCCCTTGTATGACGAGGAAATCCTCCGTAAACTTGCACCTTATTTAACAGTTAACCCCTAAAAATTATGGATTTCAGGCCAACCGAAAGCCAGGAAATGATTGCCCAAACGGTAAGAGATTTTGCAGAAAAACATATCCGTCCCAATATTATGGAATGGGATGAGGCTCAAAAATTCCCTATTGATTTATTCAAGAAAATGGGTGAATTAGGAATTATGGGTGTTTTGGTTCCTGAGCAATATGGCGGCGCCGGATTAAGTTATTTCGAGTATGTTACTGCTATTTCTGAATTAGCGAAAGTTTGCGGTTCAATTGGTTTGTCGATGGCTGCTCATAATTCACTTTGCACCGGACATATCCTAGCCTTTGGTAACGAAGAACAAAAACAAAAATATCTGCCTAAGTTAGCTTCTGCCGAATTTATCGGAGCATGGGGATTAACAGAAGCGAATACCGGTTCTGATGCTATGCGTATGCGTTGTGTTGCGAAAGAAGATGGCGACTATTGGGTTATCAATGGTTCTAAAAACTGGATCACTCATGGTATCAGTGGTGATGTTGCTGTTGTGTTGGCGCGTACCGGCGAATTACTCGACTCGAAAGGTATTACTGCCTTCGTGGTAGAAAGAGGAACACCGGGCTTTAAAGCAGGTAAGAAAGAAAATAAATTAGGAATGCGTGCTTCTGAAACTGCAGAAATGATTTTCGAAGATTGCAGAGTGCACAAAAGTCAAGTGTTAGGTAAAGTAGGCGACGGATTTAAGCAAGCGATGAAAGTCCTTGACGGAGGTAGAATTTCCATTGCCGCTCTTTCATTAGGAATTGCGAAGGGTGCTTACGAAGCTTCTGTTAAATATTCTCAAGAGCGCGAGCAATTCGGACAACCGATTTCTAACTTCCAAGCTATTTCGTTTAAGTTAGCTGATATGGCTACTCAAATTGAAGCAGCTGAATTGTTAACCTTGCAAGCTGCCGACTTAAAAAATCGTGGTGAAGCAATGACTAAGCAATCGGCTTTCGCGAAGTATTATGCTTCTGAAGTTGCAGTTCGTTGTGCTACTGAATCAGTACAGATTTTCGGCGGATACGGTTATACAAAAGATTTCCCGGTAGAGAAATTCTACCGTGATTCTAAACTTTGTACTATCGGAGAAGGTACTTCTGAAATTCAAAAATTAGTGATCGCAAGAAATATCTTAAACGGATAATTCTTCAATTCATAAAATGAAAAAGCCCTGACATTAAATGTCGGGGCTTTCTTTTTGGAATATGATTTTTTTAGAACGAATAAGTTAATCCTGCCATTCCTGTAAATCGATAATTCGGATAGTTGTAGTAGTTAAAGTATCTCGTGAATCCGATATTGTTAAACATCAAAAAGAGCGAAAGCACTTTTGAATATCGATAGTCAACACTCAAATTCGCATCGAAATAGCTTTTTAGTTTTACCGTTTCGAATTTAAGTGCGTGTGTTGAATCGGAAGCATAGTAGCTGTTGATGCCATTCGTTTCGCCATTATAGAAGAAATCTAGCTTCGCATAAATTTTTTCTGCAATAACATATTGTGCATTGATACCGGCTTTCACCGCAGGTTTGTACAATGGCTTGTCGAGCGATTCTGTTCCATATTGATTGAATTCAATATTGGTTCCTAATGTGATTTTCTCAGCCATTTTATACTCTAATGATCCTTTTACAGCAAATAGGTTTACTTTATCGTAAATGGTATTGAATGTTGTCGGGAATAAACTATCGGCTCTGTTGTAGAAGAACGCCATATCGCTGATTCTCGAATAACCTGCCGATGCAATTAACATTAAGTCATGTTCGAGTTTAATAGTTACTCCACCTTCTAATCCGATTTTTTTGTTGCTGTTTACTAACAAAGTGTTTTGTCCGAAGAACGGATTCTCTTTCGATAAACTGCGGATGTCATTTCGTTGTATGTCACCTGTTACTTCTCCATAAATAGAAAATGCATCGTCAATTACTTGATATGCTCCTCTTAAATGTGGATAGATATGCATTGATCCTGTGCTCCCTTCTTTTGAAATAGCAAGGTTCGCTCCTGCAATAACCGAGAATAGATTTTTGTTGATCGTAATTCTCGGAATCAAACGAAATACATTTCTGTTGATAGAGTAGTTCTTCGTGCTGTATTTTCCAATGTCAAAGTCGGCATCTAATGTTACTAGTCCGAGGTCGATATTTTTTCCTCCGCCTAATTTAATTTTTACGTTGTTTTCTTTAGTGCTGATATTGTCTTTAAACGTATAGAAGCTAACGCCTGCATGATATGAAAAGGCATCTTTATCGCGATTGTTACTTTCAATGCTGAAGTCGCCGTTAATGTCTTGCATTAAGTGCTTTGTCTCCGATTTAGAATACAATTGCGGAGGATCTAAATATCCGTAGTAGTGAACAACATCTCTGGTATATCCTAAATTTCCTTTCAATGTTAATTGATCGAAATACTTGGTGCCGAATATTGCCAGTTCATTGTTGCTGTTCGCGGGATTACCATAGTCGTTGATTTTTCCTGAACTTGAGAAGTGGTTAAACTTAATTCCTGTGTTAAACGACTTCGAGCGTAGTGAATTGTAATAAAGATTCAAGAGCGGCATGTTTTCTAATCCGTAACCGGCTTTGATAAATCCGTGATACAGTTTCTTTATTGCATCATCTTTAATACGAACCGGCTTAATAGGCGATAAATTGAAATTTGAATTCATCGGCTTGGGATCAACGCTATAGGTAAGTACCGGAGCTTTGAAATCCGCCGTATCTCCATCGGGAACGATATTGATTTTAAAAGCGTCGTTCAATACAGGAGTATAGTCCTTAACGATATTGATATCTTCATTGCCCAAGTTTTTCGTAGGTGCATTACCGTTAGTATTGCCTTCCGTTTGGCTGTAAACCGTCTTCGGAATTGATAGTCCGATGAGGAGTGCCGCTGCGCAAATAAGTCTGATATATTTATGTTGTAATTGCATGTTTTTCTTTTTTCTGATTGATTTAAACGAAATCATAATGATCATTAGTTTTTCTTCTCTTTGTTCAGATCTGTTTCCTGCTCTTGTTGTTCAGCAGGTTTAATTAAATCTTTAGGTTCTGAAGAAATGATTTCATTCAATTTTGTCATCGCCATTTCCTTGATGTCTTCAGGATCACTAGGGTCAGTTTCAAAATTGTCGATCAAACTTTGCAATGTATGTTTAGCTTGGAAAGTATCTTTTAATGCTATGTAGTTGTCAGCAAGTAATAAGAAGCTCTTGCCAATCCAGAAGTCGTACGATGGCACTTGGTTGATTACATCAAAGCACTTGTTTTGTGATGTCTTGTAATTATTGAGCTTGTATTCGATGAATGCTAAGCTGTATCTTGATTCGGCTCCCGTTTCACCCGATTGCTTCGCAGTACTGGTGAATTCTTTTTTCGCTGTCGTGAAGTCGTTAGTCTTTAATGCACATCTGCCGTAAGTCAAGTGCGCTTCTGCAATAATCTCATTCGATACTTTATCGCCTGCAATCAGTTTCTGAGCATAAGTAATCGCTTGATCGTATTTCTGCGTTCTGTAATAGCTGCGCATCAATCCCGTTTGAGCATTAACAACATTGTCTTTTAAATCGGCAATCTGTTCCAACTTACTAAACTGCTGAATCGATTTTTCGTATAAGTTGTTTTTGAAATTGATATTTCCGGCCTTCAAGAGCGATTTCTCAGTGTAAATATTTTTAGGCTGTTCAATAATCGTTTCATATCCCGTTAATGCTTCTTCGAATTTACTTGAGCGATAGTCGCATTCCGATTTATAGAAGGTGGCATTTAGTTTAAACGCTCCATTCGGGAATTGCTGTAAATATTTAGTGAATGCAGTTGATGCATCATCAAATTTCTGCGCTAGGTAACGTTGCTCCGCTGCTTCATACGTAATCGAATCTTGCGCTTCAACACTTACGCTTACATTCGAAACCGTTTTTACATAATCGAAATATTTATCAGGTGTGCCATCCGAAACATAAATATTCTTTACGCTCGATAATGCTTCTGATGCTTCCGATGATCCCGGATAATTGGCGATTACTTTCTTGAAGTTCTCAAGTGCTTCTTCGTCTTGCTTGTTGTTATAGTATAACAATCCGATGTTCAATTGAGCTTTCTTAGCATATTGGCTGCTCGGGAATTCTTTTAAAAGTTGACTGAATAAATTTCTGGCATTGTCAGTATTACCCAATGTCATTTGTGCTTTTCCTTTTTCGTATAATCCGTCGGCTTTGAATTTCGATTTAGGGTAGTTCGTCAATAACGAGTTCATCGTTGTTGTCTTTCCATCTAAATCACCTTGGATTCCTTGAATCACTCCTTTTTGGAATAAGGCATAATCGCTCGAAGCAGCTTTGTTGCTGATAGCATCGTTGTAATATGGTAATGCATTATCAAATTGACGCATCACATAAAAACAATCTCCTGTGCGCAATAAACAGTCGTCGTACGTAGCTTTATCTGTTTCTTCTTTCTTCGCTAAATATTTTCTGAACCATGTTTGAGCTTCCGAATAGTTCGCTTGTTTAAAATGCGCATACCCTAAATTGTAGTTTGCCAAATTATACATCGATGTATTTACTGAAGCGGGATTGAAAACATAAATGCGATATTGCTTTACTGCCGCATCATATTTTTCTTGTCCGTAAAGCGCTTCTGCTTTCCAGTACATCGCCTTAGCACGAATCGTAGGATCAACATCATTCACAATTGCTTTCTCGAACATAGAAATGGCTTTTTCACGATCTCCATCGTTGAAGAATTCTACGCCTCGGTAATATGCAACTTTCTGATATGCTTCTTTAGTTCTTGTTGTTTTTACTTTAACATTATCGAGTGCTGCAAGTGCATCTTTGTAGTTACGTGTTGTAAGGTAAAGTCCCGCGATTAATTCATTCGATTCATCAGCATATTTCGAATTCGGATAGTTCCTTAAGAAATCTCTGAAGGCATTTAATGCTACGGGTTGGAATCCTAATTCATACGACAACTTAGCATAGTTAAATTGCGACGATTCGGTGATGATTGGATTGTGCGTTAACTTACCCGCCGATTGAAATGCATTTCTTGCACTCTGTTTGTCTTTTAGTCTTATGAAACAATCAGCAAGATGGTAGTAAGCGTTTTGCGCTAATGAATCTTCTAAGTCGACAACTTTCTTGAAATTGTCGGCGGCTTCATTGTAGTTTCCGTTTTTATATTGGCAATAGGCAATTGAGTAACGATCATCGCGATTGATGGCCGGGACACTTTGCTGATAGTTTCCGAAATAGACTAATGCGTTTTTGTAATCACCTTGGCGGTAATACGACTCAGCAACAATCCTGTTTATTTCAGATGCATTCTGGGGATTCCCGTTTTGTAAAATGTTTGTTCCGTATTTCGTTACTTCATCGAACTTGCTTTGCTCATAATACATCTGGGTGATGTAATAAGGAACTAATGGTCCGAAGGTCGCCGACGAATCCAGCTTACGGAAATATTCCATCGCTGTTTTGTAATTATTGCTCGAATAAGCAATATGTCCGTAGTAATATTGAGCAGCAGTTTGATACTTCGACTCAACCCCTAATATTTCGTGGAAGCTCTTCGCTGCTTTTTCGTTATCGTTCTTCGAGAAATAGCAATAGCCGGTTTTGAAATAATATTCAGCCACCTCATCGCCTGTTAAGTAATACACATCGGCTTTCTCGAAGGCTGGTAAAGCTTTCGGGAATCGTTTAGTGCGATAGTAATGGCGACCTAGATAAAACCACGCCAATGGCGTTTTGGTGCTCTCGGGGTATTTCAAGGTGAAGTTTACCAGTTTCTGCTCGGCATCGGGATTGAATAGCTCGTACGACGAAACGGCAGAGTAGTAAGCTGCATTGATGAGATTATGAGAGGAACCTTTGTTTTCCTTGATAAATCGATCTAAAACGTCTTGTGCAGCTCCGTACTTCTCCTTTACAAAAAGCTCATATCCTTTCTTGTAATCGCGATCGGCTTCGGTGTAAATTTCAGTTTGCTGAGCCTTGGATGAGCTGATCCAAAGCACACAAATGACTAATAGATATTGAATTTTCTTCTTCATGCTAGTGCGCGCGTATAAACATTCAAAATTACACCTAAGGAACGGGGCGCTATTTCAAATTCGTATGTGAAAAGCTTAATTTATTAACACGCATCTGTATATAACAAGGGACCAAAAGAATAAAAATCTGCTTTTCTCGTTAAACCTTTGTAAGCCTTGGCTGTCCTATTGCTATAAACCTTCTTTGCTAAGGCGGTTTTCCCGGTAACATATCTATTAACCTTTCGTAAAAATTCGCATGATGACTAAAAAAAGCATTAATTTTAAATCAGGGTTAGCTATTGCTGCCATCTGTTTAGTGAGCCTTTCCGCTTGTAGAAAGGAGAAAGACGAGGCTTCGGCCGATAACGACACCAGCACTTCTATCGAAAATGCGGTTGCTGATGCAGCCTACAACGACGTGGCAAATATTGCCGATCAGGCTTATACCGGTTCTGTTTCTACTTATCGTTCTGCCGGTGATGAGGGCATTTTATCTTCATGTGCCTCAGTTAGTTTTGACACGCTTTCAACGCCAAAGTCGTTTACTGTCGATTTCGGGACATCAAATTGCTTAGGTAACGATGGAAATTATCGCCGCGGTAAAATTATTGTAACGTATACCGGTGCTTATCGCGATAGCGGAAGTTCGCATACTATCACTTTTGATAGCTATTATGTGAACGATAATAATATAGCAGGTTCAAAAACGGTAACCAATACCGGAAGAAATAATGCAGGACATTTGACGTATTCGATTTCTATCAACGGTTCTATCACTTGGGATCCTCAGACTTTCGGCGGCGGCGGAACAAGCACTTATACTGCTAATCGCACACGTGAATGGTCAGAAGGGGAGTCGACACAAATTTGGGCCGATGATGTTTATCTCATCAGCGGTACTTCAAGCGGTACTACCCGCACCGGAGCAAGTTATACCGCAAATACTGTTTCTCCTTTGAAGAAATACATTAACTTCCGATATATCACTGATGGTACATTGGCCTTTACTCCGTCAGGAAAATATACGCGTTACATTAACTTCGGTTATTCTAATGCTGCAAAAGATAATCTGGCGCAAGTGACAATCAACGGATATACTTTCGTGGTTCAACTGAAGTAATCAACGATACAAAAAAAGAGAGGGACTTGAATTTTCAGGTCCCTCTCTTTTTTTTATCGGATAATGGTTATTCTTCCCGTTACCTCATGTTTTTTGTTATTGACGTCTTTCGTTCGAACTCGGTAAACATACACTCCGCTAGGACATTCAGCACTCGTGTCTAAGTAATCCCCATTCCAACTGTCCTCTGTTTTAGTAGTCTCCCAAACTATTTGTCCGCGGCGATTAAACACCTGCATCTCGAATGTTCTAACACCTTGAGCAGAGTATTGGAAAACATCATTGATCATATCTTTATTCGGTGTGAATGCAGTTGGTATATTCAATACAAACATATCCTGAACATAAACCGTAATTTGCGATGAGTCGATACATCCTCCTGCATTTAGCGCATAGAAATTAACTACGAATGCTCCCGTATCTTGGTAGGCATGTTGAGAGAAGCAAGAGCTGTCGCCACTGCCATCGCCAAAGTCGAAGTAGCATGTTGTTGCAGGGAAAACAGCTTCGAAAGTTATCACAGGATTCAATGTCGTTACTGTTCTTGGCGTAGCAAGGAAGGTTGCATCCGGAATTGGTGATACAATAATATTTCCAGATAGATTCGCTGTTGTTGAACAAGTATCGGCAGAGGTGATCGTTAATGAAGGATTGAAATTTCCTGCTACTTGATAAGTGTATAACGGATCGTTGGTTGTTGAAGTATCGCCATTGCCAAAGTCCCAAAGGATTGATGACCCTGCCAATGCCGGTGAAAGGTTGCTGAAGGTGACATCTAACGGCGGACATCCCGCTTGCGGAGTGGCGTCGATTGTAACCACAGGATTAGCTTTAACATAAACGCTGTCGGTATAAGCATCACTCGGACAATTTCCTGTTGTTGTGTAGAACGAAACTGTTTGCCATCCCGGTGCACTGAATGTGATGTTTTGCGGTTGTGCTACGAATGATGAATCCGGCGTTCCGTTAGTACCGAAACTCCACGTATAAGTCGCTCCCGGAATTACAGGATATTGAGGTTTAAAGTCGAACGCATTGCCTTCGAAACATTGCGATGGCGGCGGAGTAAAGTAAGCAAGTTGATAAGGCTTAACTGTTATTAAAACAGTGTCCTTCGATGTGCAAAATCCTTCTGTTGTAGCAACAACATATTGCACTAACGTATCCGTAGTACCGAAGTTCGGAATTACCACTTGCGGATTCGCGATGGTGCTGCCAAATAAGAACGATGAAGGGGTCCATGAATAGGTATATCCTACTGTAGGAATTGTTCCTATCGTCAATGAAATATTCGAACAAATGGTGGAGTCGATACCCGCATCAGCAACAGGATAATTCGCTACCGTAATTGTATCTCTGGTAGTATCGCTAACGCAAAAATTATCGGATGTTACGAGGTAAATAGGGTAGGTTCCTGCAGCAGTGAATTTCACTGTTTTTGGTCCTGCCGCAGCACCCGTAGCTATTCCTGTTCCGAAGTTCCAGTTGTACACCGGTCCGGCAGATAAAATTGATCCTGTGAACGATATAATTGATGAATCATTTCCGCATAATTGATCGTCACTGATGGTGAAGGTAGATGTTGGTTTCGGATTAACCGTCATGGTTACTGAATCGGTATTCGAACTACATCCTTCAATCGAAACAGCTGTTGCTTTCCAATAAGTTTGTCCCGCCGTAGGCCATGTAAAATCTGCAGATCCTCCTGTCGTAGGTGTTCCCGAGATAAGTGTTGATGTCCCGAAATCCCAAGTGTATGTTAATCCCGCAGTAGCAGAGGTAGCAATTGATGCAACAGTCAGCGTATCATCCTGACAAACATTGGCAGGTGGAGTTACAGAAATTGACGGAGTTTGGAAGACGCGAATACTATCAGTATAAGGGAAAGAGAGACATCCGTTTTCTAATACAGCTAATGTGATTCCGTATTTACCCGGTGTGTTCCATGCTACATCAAATGATTGGTTTGTTGAATTGGTAACCGTACCGCCTCCGTATGTCCATGCATAAGTAGCAGTCGATACCGCGCCTCCTGTATATTGAACGTTCACAGGAGTTCCTGTGCATCCTGAATCTGCAATCGCAAATGTTGCCGAAGGATTACTAAAGATGCGAAGTGTGTCACGTGTAGTGTCTGATGCACAACCATTTTCAGTAACTGATAATGTAATCGGAATTACGCCTGCATTCGACCAGAAAACGGTGTTTTGTCCGATGCCCGTTCCTAAAATCCCCGTATTACCAGGGTATCCCCAGTCATAGGCTGCTGTAAATGATGAAAGCGATGATGTGAAATCAACAGATACAGGATTAGATCCATCGTAACATGCAGAGTCGGTGCTCATAGTAAATGTAGCAGCCGGCTTCGGATTAACAATGATCTGTCGTGAGAAGGTATGAGAGCACGATCCCGCTTGTGTAAGCGTTAGTTTTACGATGTATGATCCGGGTCCGTAAGTATGTTGAGGCAATGTAAATGATGCTCCGGTTCCGGTAAAGGCCGGACTTGCATCTCCGTAATCCAGTACGTACGAAGTAGAATTATTGTACGTACTAAGGTTGGTGAAATTTAATGTTAAGCTGCCGCAGGCTAATGTGCTGTCGACAGAGAAATCAGCCGTAGGCAATAGTTTTACTGATGGTCCCCAGCTAAAGTCAAATCCCGATCCCGATTGGCTGGTATCGTCAACCATTAAAGCATACGTTTTTCCTGAGACTACATTCACAGGAGGGCAATAAGGACTAGATGCGCAATTAGCAACCGACGATGATAATCCGAAAGGCTGAAGAGGATCGTAAAAATCGTTACATGCTACCTCTGTTCCCGGACAACCTCCGCCGGATATATCATACAATGCCCAACGAAATCCCCCAATATTATTCGGGAATCCTGAAAATTCTAATGGTCCTGAACTGCCTACAGTGAACTTATACCAAAGCTCGCGTTTTGTAGGAGTAGAGAAACAGGAAGGACTAACAGATGAACTATTAACGATAGATCCCGGTGAGCTGAAATCTACTTTATTGCAAATATTCACGGCGCTGTTACATGTAGTGCCGGGAGAGATAAATCCTGTAGTTGAGTTAACACAAAGCAAGAAATCGCCATCGGCAATCAACGACGTCACTGAAAACCAAATCTGAGTTCCCGTTCCGGTAGAAAATGCTGCAGATGTCGGGTCGCCGGGGTTAGTAGCGGTATTACAAACGTTGGTACCTCCAACAGCGCAGTTTCCGTTGGCTACGGTGATTGAAGCTTTCTGAATTCCCGTACCGCCAATTGGAGACACTGTGATGGTGTTTACCGGTCCGGTGGCGATATAGGTGAACCAAACCTCATGTCCGCCCGGAGGCAAAGGAATTTGAGCGGCAGCATCGCAAGCATTCGAGTATCCATCGCCGGAGGCAAATTGGTTAGAGCTTGATATACAAGTGTTTCCGGTTTCGTCTAAGTAAATAAACTGTGCGTTTGCGCAATTGTCATTCGCCGGCGTTTGAGCCTTGGCAGCGAAAGTTAGCAAGAGGAAGGCAAACAGCAGGCCTTGAAATTTATGAAACTGAGTCATGATTTTATTCCTGAAATGCAGTGGCTTTATTCTATATTTGGGCACTTATTCAACAAAGCTAATTTAATTTTATGGAACAAATTAAGAACTATATCAATCAACACCAAGAAAGATTTATTTCCGAGCTCATGGAAATGCTCAGAATCCCCTCTGTAAGTGCTGATTCCAAGTACAAAGATGACGTTTTAAGAAATGCTGAATTTGTTAAAAAAAGTTTGGTAGAGGCGGGTGCCGACAAGGCAGAAGTGTGCCTTACTCCCGGACATCCTATAGTTTATGCCGAAAAAATCATCGATCCTAAGCTTCCTACCGTGGTCGTTTATGGTCACTATGATGTTCAGCCTCCCGATCCATTGGATTTATGGGATTCTCCTCCTTTCGAACCGGTAATTAAGGACGGTTTGATAGTAGCTCGCGGATCATGCGACGATAAAGGTCAGATGTTCATGCATGTGAAGGCTTTCGAATTGATGATGAAGACCAATACTTTGCCGTGCAACGTAAAATTCATGATCGAAGGGGAGGAAGAAGTAGGTTCTTCGAACTTAGGTAACTGGATACGTGAAAATAAAGAAAGATTGAAGGGTGATGTTATCCTGATTTCAGATACTTCAATCATCGCAAATGATATTCCTTCTATCGATGTTGGATTAAGAGGATTGAGTTATGTGGAGGTAGAAGTAACAGGACCAAATCGCGATTTACACTCGGGAGTTTACGGTGGAGCAGTAGCTAACCCAATCACCATTTTATGTGAGATGATTGCGAAATGCAAAGACGAGAATAATCACATTACTATTCCCGGATTTTACGATAAAGTACTTACGCTTTCTAAAGAAGAAAGAGAAGAACTTAACAGAGCTCCTTTCAGCTTAGATGAATACAAGAAAGATTTAAATATTGATGATGTTCACGGCGAAACGGGATATACAACGTTAGAAAGAACAGGTATTCGTCCGACATTCGAGTTAAACGGAATTTGGGGAGGATACATTGGAGAAGGAGCGAAAACGGTATTGCCAAGTAAAGCCTTCGCAAAAATTTCTATGCGTTTAGTGCCGAACCAAACATCTGATGAAATCACGAAGTTGTTTGCCGATCACTTTAATTCATTAGCACCAAAATCGGTGAAAGTAAAAGTGACTCCTCATCACGGTGGAGAGCCTGTTGTTACGCCAACAGATTCAATCGCGTTTAAAGCAGCGAGCATGGCGATGGAGGCAACATTCGGTAAAAAACCTATTCCTACCAGAGGAGGCGGAAGTATTCCTATTGTTGCATTGTTTGAAAAAGAACTGGGATTGAAAAGTGTATTGATGGGCTTCGGTCTCGATAGCGATTTGATTCACTCGCCAAACGAACATTACGGAGTGTTTAACTTCTTAAAAGGAATTGAAACGATTCCTATGTTCTTCAAAAACTTCGCTGACTTAAGCAAATAATATTTAATGTAAAGATTAAAGCCGATACTCATTGGGTGTCGGCTTTTTTATATCAGTACTCAGATTTAAATTTCGATTTCCTTTCATGAAACTCCTGCTCACCACGCTTAATGCAAAGTATATTCACCTGAATTTAGCAATCAGGTTGTTATATTCTTTGAATAAAGACAAAGGAGATATTGATTGGAAGGAATTTACAATCAAGGAAAATCCGGAGGAGATTGCAACGCGTTGCGCGGGATATGATGTGGTAGCTTTCAGTTGTTATATCTGGAATATCACTCAAACATTAGCAGCGGCACGAGCACTGAAAAAGATTAATCCTTCGGTGAAAGTACTTTTAGGCGGACCGGAAGTAAGTTATGAGTATGATGATTTTATTTCGTTACCTGAAGTCGACTATATTATTGTTGGTGAAGGAGAAATTCCTTTTCAGCAATTTGTAGAACATTTTCCCGATGTATCGAAGGTTCCGAATTTAGTTTACAAAAAAGAAGAAGTCGTTTGCTTTCATCCGCAAGCGCTCACTTTTGATCTCGAGAATTATAGAGGAATCAATCCTTATCAATACGATTCGCCGGAAGATTTGTACAACAAAGTTTGTTATATCGAAACCTCGCGCGGTTGTCCCTATAAATGTGAATTTTGTTTGGCGAGTCTCGATAATAAAGTGCGTTATCTTCCGATAGAAGATATTAAATCGAACTTACTTTATTTGATGCAACACGGGCGAGTGATTAAATTCCTCGATCGTACATTCAATGTTAAGAAAGATTTCGCGATCGATATTTTTAAGTTTATATTAGAACATCATCGTCCCGAGAATGTATTTCAGTTTGAAATCACAGCCGATATTGTTCATCCCGATATCGTGACATTTATTCAAGAGTATATTCCCAAAGGACTCTTCCGATTTGAAATCGGCATTCAAACGGTTAATCAAAAAGCGAACTTGCAAGTTAGTCGAAAGCAAAATTTCGACAAGACAGCAGGAGTTATTAAGCAACTCGATAATCTAATCGAAATGCACCTCGATTTGATTGTAGGATTGCCGCTTGATGAATGGAACGATATTAAGTACAGCATAGAAGAAGTATTTAAGTTGCATCCCCCTGAACTGCAATTAGGATTTTTGAAATTTTTGAGAGGCACTCCCATGCGTCATAAGCATGAGCAACATGGATATAAATTCGATCCCGAGCCGCCCTATCAAATTATTGAAAGTAATTATTTGAGTAAAGACGAGCTGTATAAAATAACGTTGTTAGAAGAAGCACTCGAAATTTACTGGAATAAAAACAGAGCCGTAAATACATTGAAATACGTTTCTGCGAAGTATAGTATTTTTGATTTCCTTCTCGGATTGGGAACGCATTTTCATCAGCATAAAGATTTTCATCAGCATACATTGTATGATATTTATGACATGATAATGGAATTTGCAGTTGCTAATTATGCCGACGATAAAATTCTTCAGCAGTTAATCGCTGTCGATTATTACTTGCCTCAGAAAGTTAAACCGCAGGTGCGTTATTTGCAAGAAGTAGAACAAGCTAGAAGGGTAGAAATTATTGATGCGCGAAGGCTGAATCACCATAAATACCGACATGTGATTATGGAGCTTGATTTTGATTTCAAAACTTTTCAAAACTCAGGTGAAATTTCTTCTGCAACCGAACCATTTATTATTCAATACGCCGGCGGGAAAGTTGCTTCGGAAGTTTTGTAAACGCAAGTGTTATGAAATCTTTAAGCGATAAAGATTTATAATTGAACACGGATGAAAGGATTTCAAAGGATTTAAAAGGATTTTTTCGTAGTAGCTATAAATTTTAATTAGCCCGAAAATCTATAGACTATCGACTATCACCTAACATCTAACATCTAACATCTAATGATAATGCCTGAAAAAAGTTGACACTTTCTCTAGTATAAAAAACTAGAAAATCATGTCAAAAAAGTCAAGTTTAATGCAATTACGCGTATTTAGCGAAGACATCCGGAAGGAAGTAGTTAGAAAGATTGAGAACGGAAAA
>JAKPPP010000308.1 GCA_029547265.1 Bacteroidota bacterium | reverse complement strand
TCTAAGACCGTATCGTTTTGATTAATTCTTGATTGTTTTATTGCATCTTCAATTAGCACTTTGTCAATTGTAAAGTGCTGACCTGTAAATCTTACAGGCAATTTATTTTTATTCATTATGACTTCTTACAGGTGAATACTTTGTAAACTTCCCTTTTTTTGGACAGTATAAAATTAGACAATTTTTAAATTAATTATTGTTAACATACCATTTATTTTCTCTAAAGTCAAACGGAGTCTGATTATTTAAGGATTCGTGGGGACGTTGCTTGTTGTAGAAAGTCATCCAATGATCCGTAATTTCTCTTGCTTCTCCAAGTGTTTGAAATATATAAGCATCAAGCACAGCCCTCCGATAACTACCATTAAAACGTTCTATATAACTGTTTTGCGTTGGACATCCTGGTTGAGTGTAAAGTAACGTTATTTCGTTAGCCTTGCACCAATCCATGAACTTGTGTGAGGTAAATTCTGTACCATTATCGCATCTTATATTTTTAGGTTTACCATTAATCCATATTGTTTTTTCAAGTAGTTTCACTACACGTTCTGACGTCATTGACATTGATATTTCTTGGGCAATAGCAACACGACCATAGTCGTCTATTACATTAAGAATGCGAAACTTACGACCACATTCTAATGCGTCACTTACAAAGTCTATTGACCACGTTGTGTTCGGCTCTTCTGGTTGCTCTAAAGGGTTCTTTGTGCGTGCGGGCAATCGTTTGCGAAGGTTGCAACGCTTTTCATAATGCATGTTTTTATAAACACGATACACTTTCTTATGATTCCACATGTATCCTTGTTTACGCAACGTATGATAGATTTTCCAAAATCCATTTCCAAAATCTGCTGTAGAGCGTATTGCTTGTTCTACTTCTTCATCATTGCGTTTCTCTCTATAGTAAAAATACGAACGGTGAAGTTCCATTAGTCGGCACGCCCGAGTTATGCTGACCTGAAATTCTTGAACTATCTCCATTGTAAACTCCTTTTTTATCTCGGGCTCTAGAGTTTTTTTTCAATTACCTCCCGTAATATCTTGTTATCCAATGCGAGGTCTGCATACATCTGTTTGAGTCTGCGGTTCTCTTCTTGCAATGATCGGAGCTGCTCTACCTGACTGACATCCATACCGCTGTATTTTGATTTCCAGTTGTACAAGCTCGCTCGCGATATGCCATAGTTCCTTGACACGATGTCTGCGGATATGCCGCTTTCCAATTCCTTGACGGCTTTCACCATCTCTACCTCTTTGTGTACTTTTTTCTTCATACCTTTCCTTTTTACAAATTTAACCGTTTTGTCTAATTAGACATCGTCCGATTTTTAGGGAAGGGCACAACTTGAATTCAAATCGTAGCGATGTGAAAGACAGTATTACCTGACAGAGCAACTATGACAAAGAAATGCCTTCATTAAAAATGACGACACACTAAAGCATAGACTGTTTGTCTTGCCAAAAAGATTATGGGAATTTTATTTGGGACTGTCTATCACTTAGATAGTCGTCCAAGGTCTGCTGTAATACATAATGAAAAAATCTAAATAATTGACCGCAAAATTAGTAACTTTGCTTCAATTTACAATAAGAAGATGAAATAAATAAAAGCCGAACGCACAACACGCGGTATAGTTAATTGCCGGTGCAGTGAGTATTCGAGCGGCACAGCCCGTATCAAAAGTAGTTGTAACTTGACAGGAAAGTGCTTCGAAATCGGCAACTAACCATACCGCCAACCGTTA
>JAKPPP010000305.1 GCA_029547265.1 Bacteroidota bacterium | reverse complement strand
TATAGGTACCAATAACCCTACAGAAAAGTTACATGTTATCGGCAATATACGTTCATCAGCAGAAGTACATGCAGGAACAAAGGTGGTAATAGCAAGTAAGGTAGAGCAAGTATACGATTCAGTTAATCAAAGTCTAAAATTTAATTTCTTATAATTATGGCTCTATTACTTCACTATACAGGACAGGATTATATTAGCAGAGGGTTACTCAAAACAGAGTTAACTCCCGGTTCTACATCTGCAATTGTTGGAGGTTGTAAGACTGGTAAGGGGTTTGCGTTTGATCGTACTGTGAACTCTTCATTATCAGGAAACATCGCTCTAAATCATGTCGAATTTTCTTTGTCATGTTGGTTTAAGATAACGACAACCCCACCTGTCGGAGGTCGTAATGTTATTTTCTCAACAAGCCCAAGCACTAATAATAGAATCATTTTAGACGTGGATGACAATAACGTGAGTCGAATCGTAGTCTACTACGGTTCCGGTTCATCATACAAAATTGTATATGGTAATAAAGTGGGAATCAACAAATGGTATCATGTAGCAGCTACATGCGATGACTCGAATAAAATTATAAAGATTTTCGTAAACGGAATACTTATAAATCAAGAAACGTATGTTGGCGAATTAAATATAGCTAACTCCTTTAGTATAGGAAACAGAATTGGATTAACTCAATATTTCAACGGTCAAATCTGCAACTTCAAATACTACAACCACGTCCTTTCGCAAAAAGAAATAAACGAGGATTATAAATCATTGATGCTGCATTATAAGTTAGATAAAACAATAACTACGCAAGTATTCGACCATTCAGGATTCAATAGACATATACAAGTAATTGAGAATACAACTACTAATTCTACTACGCAAAAAAGAGTGTATGGGGGTTCGCTTGAAAATAACGGAACAAAGAGTTTATATGGCTCTTTGAATCTGTCAGAGTTTAACGGAATAAATGAAATATCGGTTGCCGTAAGATTTAGATTTATAGCACAAGACGGGAATCACTGTTATTTTTCAAGTAGAACAACTGTTGGTAGTGGTGTCAGCATTTTTAAATTAGGAGGAACAAGCAGAGATTTCTACGTAGACATCGCAGGTCGCAATACATTCA
>JAKPPP010000281.1 GCA_029547265.1 Bacteroidota bacterium | reverse complement strand
ACTTCGTAATGATGTGTATTCGCTATTCTCTCGGTCACCAAGGGTAATGCCCAAGCATCTTCTTCTGATCCGTAGCCATAAAAAATAAAAGGCAACCGTGAGAGTGCTATCAGTATAACAGCGATCCACCACAGTTGCCTTTCTGTTGCTTTCATTCGGAGATTATTTCAGTTGCTCTAATCCTTTGTTGAATGTTTTGTCGAAGTCTTGCAGCACAGGATAAAGTCCTTCGTTTTGCCATTTCAAACGCGCGATATAGGCTTTCAATTGATTCTTTAACAACGGACCACTACGTTTAATGCCTGCTTCGTCTTTCTTTACTCCCGCCTTTTCAGCGAAAGCAATAAATGCACTGAACATCTTATCGTCAACGTTAAAACGTTTTCGGTAATCCATAGCGTTAGTGTACGACGAAATCATTGATCTGTTTTGATCAACATAATCATACGCAAACTGATTTACTAGTCCTAAGCCGAATACTTTATTGAGGTAATCACTTTCGTAGGTAGTGTCCATCGGAACAAATACATCCGGCATGATTCCGCCGCCTCCGTAAACAATTTTCCCTCCCGGCGTTTTATATTTTAACGAGTCAACAAAGTGAATGCTATCTTTCGATAATAATTCTCCGTGTTTAACGCGATCGTAAACTTCTTCTTCGTAAGCTTCAACTCCTTTCTGATATGGTTTCTGAATACTTCTTCCGGTCGGAGTATAGTAGCGTGCAATTGTAAGTCGCACTGCAGATCCGTCGGGGAAAGGAGTTTGTTCTTGCACTAATCCTTTTCCGAAGCTTCTTCTTCCTACAATAGTTGCGCGATCCCAATCTTGCAATGCGCCTGATAAAATTTCAGATGCCGAAGCAGATCCTTCATCTACAAGCACCACAACTTTTCCGGTTTCGAATGTACCGTCGACGTGCGCGTTGTATTCAGTCCTCGGACGAGCTTTTCCTTGCGTATAAACGATTAACTTTTTCCCTGCTAAAAATTCATCAGCGATGGCTGTTGCTGCATCTAAATATCCTCCGGGATTTCCGCGTAAATCGAGAATCATTTGCTTCATGCCTTTTGCTTCGAGGCTTTCAGCAGCTTTCATGAATTCGTCGTATGTAGTTGCTGCAAAACGACTGAGTTTAATATAGCCTGTATTTGCATTTACCATGTACGCTACTTCAATACTGTAAATCGGAATTTTACCTCTGGTAATAGTGAATGGCATCAAAGAAGCATGTCCGCGGCGATAAATCCCCACTTTCACTTTCGATCCGCCTTTCCCTCTCAACAACTTCATTACTTTTTCGTTGTTAATGTTTTTACCTACAACTGTCTTTCCGTCGACTTGTACAATTCTGTCGCCGGCCATTAATCCCACTTGTTCGCTAGGTCCACCGGGAATCGCACTTACCACCATGATCGTATCTTCCTGTAAATGGAATTCAATTCCGATGCCTTCGAAGTTTCCTTCTAAAGGTTCGTTAGCAGCTTGCAATTCAGAAGCAGGTATGTAAGCAGAGTGCGGATCGAGTTGCTCGAGAATTTTCTCAATCGATTTATCAGTAAGCTGATCACGGTTAATAGTGTCGACATATTCTTGTTGAATATAATCGAGTACATCAGAAATTTTGTTGTACGACGTTTTCTTTTGAGGAACAACTAATTTGCTCCCGATAAAAATACCGCCGGCTAATACAATTCCTAAGATAAATGGGAGTAGAATGCTCCTCTTGGTATTTTCATTCATCATTTTCCTTCCGGGCGTTTATATCGCTCAACATTTACTCCAAAACGATTCAAGAATTCAACTCCTTCTTCAATATCGAGGCCTTTATATTCGGCATATGAATCGAGGTAAATGACTTTTTTAATTCCTGTTGTATAAATAATTCTCGCACATGGTAAACAAGGCGCTAAGGTTACGTAAAGCGTAGCGTTTTCCATGGTGATTTGATTTTTTGCCGCGTAGAGAATAGCATTCGCTTCTGCATGTAATGCCAGTGAGCATCCTCCTTTGCGGTCTCTCGGACAACCTTCTTCAGGCCATTCTACATCACAGTTGTGAGTGCCTGCCGGCGGACCATTATATCCTAACGAAACTATTCGTGTGTCTTTCGATATTACTGCACCAACTTTCATTTTTACGCAATGTGATTTGCGAGAAAGGTTTTGTGCAAGCTCCATGTAGATATCGTCGAAGCTTAGTGTATTCATAGTGCAAAGATAATAATAACGCTGCCTTTGGGTTAGTCGCGCAGCACATTCGGTAATAATGATCGGATAATAGCTCCGGGGAAGAGCTTTACGCGAATTGAGAATACGGGCGAATTGAATTTCGTTTCTATTTCAGGATTATTGATGAGCATCACGCGGTATCCAACACCAATTCCTACGCCTAGCCATTTTAATATTTTATATTGAACATAAACTCCCGGCTCGGTAATGAGCACTCCGTGCTTGAATATTTTTCTCTTCTGATTACTATATCCATAATACTGAAAGTACGATCGTCCGTAGCCTAAGGTCATGGGAGCAGTTAACTGCCATGGGTCTTTGTCGTAAAATACATACTCAGCCATAACCGGGAAGTAATTCAGATATAATTGGGATTTGGCCGAATCGTTATGAGCATAAGGCACTTCGCTGTCGGGGAGCTTTTTTAATTCAACTATATCGGACTTGATTTTGTTAAACCCAATCCCGAACCTCCATTGATGATTCCATTCAACACCAGCCTTAAATCCCCATACATCGGCGCTTTTACTTCCTACAAACGAGTAATAGCTATCGAGTTGGAAGAATGGCTTGATTTTTCTTCTTTTTCCGTTGAAAATGGAAGGAGTCAACTGATGTTTCGGGGTAATTGGAAACGATGAGGCATCAACTTGCGGGGAGCAAATCAGCGTAAAAAGTAAGAATAGGAGACCTCTCAGTTTCATCGGCGCAAAGGTAATTGTACAGGATGAATTTTTGGTTTAACCGGCAACTAATAATATCGCCTGTAAAAACATGCATCCGTCAAGTAGTAAAGAATAGGTGGAAGTCTTGTGTGATGGTTTTAAGTAAAATAATATTCCAATCAATAATAATCCCGTAAAGATCAGCGAGTAATGTTCGAAATCGCTTCTCAATGGCAGCAGTTGTATTTGCTTTGCTGATAGGGTTAACGCAATAAACACTGCCGATAGTATAATGGCAATAAATTTAGTTTGATTGAATCCGAGGAGCACAGCAAGGGTTTTTGTGCCGCTTTTCTTGTCGCGTTGCACATCTCGCATATCAACACCAAAGCAAACTGCTAAGATGAAGATGAATCGGCTGAGGAATAAAAACAATACCGGAGTACTTGCTTGAACGAATAAATAGGGGATATAAACGGTAGAAAACGACCATGAAGCTGCTAAGAAAATATTTTTGAAAGCGGGAATGATGCGAAGTCCGCCGAATGCTTTGTTTTTGAGCGTAAGTCGAAAGTAATAGAAGGTTGAAATGATGCCTGTGAATCCTGCAAAAAGCAAGGTTTTTAAGTCGATTAAGAAGGAGGGAAGGATTAAGCTGAAAGCGAGTAAAAATAATTCGAGTTTCGAAGGACTTTTTTGAAGATAGATCCTCCTTTCAACAGTATTAAAGACCGGTTGCCAAATGGAAAGGCGATAAACCAAAAATGTACCTGCACCAATCAACCATGCCAATGCAAAGTCAACATTGCCGGGTGGCAACTGATGCATGGCCGAAGTCACATATGCTGCTGCCGTTATGGCCAGTATCCAATGATGACCCAGCTGAAAAGTGCTTGCATTCAAGATTTTTAGAAGTTATTGAGTGGCAATAATCAATGCCGCAATGCCCACGCCAAGGCTGATATAGCCCCATTTCAAGCTCTGCTGAATTTTAATATTTCTAGCAGCACGTTGGTAACCGAATCTGAACGCTTCGTTGTCTTTCTTAGCCGATAATTCAGGGGTAAGGGTAGTATTGCTTTCGCTACGCGGACCCATTTGTAAATTATGAGGGTTATGACGTCCTAAAGCCAACGAATACAGCATCGGGATTGGAAGTGCGTAAAAACTCAAAATACTAGAGCCTGCGCCTACAACGGCAGAAGTCCATTTTACCGAAGGGCGATTGTAGTATTTAATGGCAGTTTGCTCACCTTCGATATATAAACGAGCGTCTGCAACCGAGAAGTCTAGCGAGTCGGAAGGAGCATATAACATCTCTTCTTCACCCGAAGCATTTTTTACTGAAAATACATCGAAACGATCAATTAAACGAGGGGCAGTTCGGGTGTCGCCAACCTTTTTGTAGCTAACAAATATATCTCCTACCGAATAGGTCTCAGCAGTAATCTGTTTTCCGTTTAATAATTGAATGGTATGTTGAGCGCTGACCTGAGTACTTATCATGAAAACAATAAGAAACGCCGCCGGCGATAGTTTCGATAGAAGTAAATTCATTTCCCAAAACTAAGAAATTACATTGTTAACTAATAATTATCGGTAAAAAAGACGAATTTATCCCCTTTGGCCCACTTTCTGTACTTATTCCTCTTTATGGCTGTTTTTTTTCGATTGTGGAAAACATTTCGGACGATTTTTCATTATATCCTTTAATTCCTTTGGGAATCAGCAAGTTTGATGAAGATGCCGGAAGGCTGATTTATTTCATAAGGTGTATTATTTCCGAAGGTCATTCCGTAAATTTGCATTCCTAAATAAAAGTTATGTCGCACTATCAATTCTCCGATCGACACATTGGTCCTGATCACAAAGAAACTGCAGAAATGCTTAAGGTTATTGGCGTTAAGTCAGTAGATCAACTTATCGACGAGACGATACCTTCTGATATCCGTCTTAAAAATGACCTTCAGATCCCCGATGCCGTTTCTGAGGCTGCTTACTTGCGTGACTTGAGAAGAGTTGCTGCTAAGAATAAAATCTACCGTTCGTATATCGGATTGGGGTACTCGGGAACGATAACTCCTGCTGTCATCCTTCGAAATATTTTCGAGAATCCGGGTTGGTATACAGCCTATACTCCGTATCAGGCAGAGATCGCTCAGGGACGTATGGAGGCGTTGTTGAATTTCCAAACTATCATCTGCGATTTAACGGCTATGCCTCTTGCCAACGCTTCTTTACTCGATGAGGGTACCGCAGCGGCTGAAGGGATGTCGATGTTATTCCACACGCGTAGCAAAGAGGCGGTGAAAGCAGGTGCTAATAAGTTCTTTGTTTCGGATGCTGTTTTCCCTCAAACATTAGATATTCTCAATACGCGTTCGGCTCCTATCGGAATTGAATTAGTGGTGGGTAGTGCTGCTGAGTTTTCTTTCGGTGAAGAGTTCTTCGGTGCTATTTTGCAGTATCCCGGAAAAGATGGTGAGATCGTAGATTATTCAGGTTTCACAGCTAAATGTCATACAAAAAATATTCGCGTAGTTGTTGCTGCCGATATTCTTTCTTTAGTGCTCTTAACGCCTCCGGGTGAGTGGGGTGCCGATGTAGTTGTTGGTAATTCTCAACGTTTCGGTGTGCCTATGGGTTATGGCGGACCTCATGCTGCTTTCTTCGCTACGAAGGAAGAGTATAAGCGTGATATCCCGGGTCGTATCATCGGATTAAGCGTTGATGCTGCAGGTAAGCCTGCTCTTCGTATGGCTTTGCAAACACGTGAGCAACATATCAAACGTGATAAAGCTACTTCTAACATTTGTACTGCTCAGGTTTTATTGGCAGTGATGGCTTCGATGTATGCAGTTTATCATGGTCCGGAAGGATTGAAGTCCATTGCAAATACAGTTCACCTTCGTGCAGCGTCTCTTGCTGAAGGATTGAAAAAACATAAATATGAAATTGCTCACGAGCAGTATTTCGATACGGTGAAAGTAATGGCAGGCGATAAACAAGCTGCTATTCGTGATGCTGCTCTTGCTGCAGGAATTAATTTCACTTATTGCAACGACAGTGGTATCGTTATCGCGCTCGATGAAACTACTTTGCATGAAGATGTAACGGAGATCATCAGCATTTTCGCTGCTGCCGCAGGATTTAACTACAAGCGTAATGGTATCGATGCATCGGTATCTCCTGTTATTAATGATACTCTTGCTTTATCTCGTAAATCTGATTTCTTAACGAATCAGGTGTTTAATAAATACCGTAGCGAAACAGATATGCTGCGTTATATCAAACGTCTCGAGAATAAAGATCTTGCATTGAATCATTCAATGATTGCTTTAGGTTCATGTACTATGAAGTTGAATGCAACAAGTGAAATGATGCCTTTAAGCTGGCCTTTATGGAACTCAATTCATCCTTTTGCTCCTGTTGATCAAGCTGCAGGTTACCAACAAATCATTAAAGAGTTAGAAGCGTATTTATGCCAAGTTACCGGTTTCGATGCTGTTTCATTACAGCCGAATTCAGGTGCGCAAGGTGAGTATGCGGGATTAATGGCGATTCGCGGTTACCTAATTGCAAAAGGAGAAGGTCACCGTAATGTGGTGTTGATTCCTCAGAGTGCACACGGTACAAATCCTGCTTCTGCTGTTATGGCAGGGTGGAATGTTGTAGTTACTAAGTGCGACGAAAATGGTAATGTTGATATCGCTGACCTTCGTGACAAAGCAGAAAAACATAAAGATAATCTTGCTGCCGTAATGGTTACTTATCCGAGTACACATGGTGTGTATGAAGAAGGTATTCGTGAGTTAACTAAAATTATTCACGATAACGGCGGACAAGTTTACATGGATGGTGCGAATATGAATGCTCAAGTGGGATTAACAAGTCCGGGAATGATCGGTGCCGATGTTTGTCACTTGAACTTACATAAAACATTCGCTATCCCTCACGGTGGCGGTGGCCCCGGCATGGGACCAATCGGTGTAAGAAGTCACTTAGCTCCTTATCTCTCAAATCACGCAGTTATTAATGTGAACAGTGAGCGTATAGGCACAGCCGTTAGTGCTGCTCCTTGGGGAAGTGCATTAATTCTTTTAATCAGCTATGGATATATCCGTATGTTAGGAAAACAAGGAATTACTGACTCTACGAAGTATGCTATCTTCAATGCGAACTATATGAAAGCTCGTCTCGAAGGACATTATCCGATTCTTTACAAAGGAAGCAAAGGACATTGTGCGCATGAGATGATTCTCGATTGCCGCGCGTTTAAACAAACTGCCGGAATTGAAGCGCTCGATATCGCGAAACGTTTGATGGATTATGGTTTCCATGCTCCTACAGTGGCATTCCCTGTTGCAGGAACATTAATGGTTGAACCAACAGAAAGTGAATCGAAAGAAGAATTAGATCGTTTCTGCGATGCTATGATCGCTATCCGCGAAGAAATTCGTGAGTTAGAGAATGGCAATGGCGATAAACATAATAACGTATTGTTAAATGCTCCGCATACTGCTGAAGAGTTAACAGCAGATAACTGGAACTACCCTTATTCACGTAAACAAGCAGCTTATCCTGCTCCATGGATCGCCGATAATAAATTCTGGCCTACTGTGAAGCGTGTTGATAATGCTTATGGCGATAGAAACCTCGTTTGTACTTGCCCTGAAGTAAGTGCTTACGAAGAAGCAGAAGCTTAAAATAATTATTGAGATGAAGCGCCGGTTGACAATATGTTAATCGGCGTTTTTTTTAAATGATAAAAGATGAATGATACATGGCTCAAGATACAAGATGATTTCGAATACCAAAAATTTTAAGAAACCCAAGGGAAATAAAATTGCGTAGCAATCTTTGTGCCCATACCTTTACGGCTTTGCCGCCTCTGAAGTCTCTGTGCAAAACAAAGTGTCTTCGCGACCTCCGTGGTATATAGAGGATGAATGGAAAGATGAAGGATACAAGGCTCAAGATGCAAGATGATTTCGAAGTGTCCTTGCACCCACGTTTTCGGCTCTTCAGATGAATATATGCAAAGCAATGCCCCGAGAGGAGTCTCTGCAGTAAAAAATGATGTAAGAAGAAAATTTGTTAGTATATTTCGAACCCATCTAACATCTAACATCTAATATCTAATATCTAATATCTAATATCTAATATCTAATATCTAATATCTAATATCTAATATCTAATATCTAACATCTTTTGAATGAACTACCTCGCCCACCTCTACCTCAGCAATAACGATCCTCATTTGATGATAGGGAATTTTATTGCCGACCATGTGAAGGGTAGTGCCATCGATTCTTTTTCGCCTGCAATTATCGACGGAATAAAATTACATCGTATGATTGATGAGTTTACCGATCATCATCCGGTAGTAGAAATCAGTAAAGCACGACTGCGTCCGCATTTTCGGAAATACGCAACCGTTATAGTGGATGTTTTTTACGATCATTATCTGGCGAAGAATTGGGCGCATTATCATCATCGTTCTTTAAGCGATTTTGCCAATGATGCCTATCAATTACTCAACGAGCATGAACATATCCTTCCCGAGCGCACAAAATACATGTTGTCGTATATGGTGCCTCAAAATTGGTTGTATAACTACCGTGAAGTGGAGGGGATAGAGCGAGCGCTGAAAGGATTGTCGCGCAGGACAAAGTTCGAGTCGGGGATGGAAAATTCGCCTCAATATTTGGTGGAGCATTATGCTGATTTTGAGAGTGAATTCTCTCAGTTTTTTGCTGAATTGCGACTTTTTGTTTCTACCGTTACAGCACGCTGATTTTGAAATAAAGCGGGATTTTGGTATTTTTATTCCTCAAATACCTATCCATGAAAAAACTTCTACGCAGCTTCTTATGTGCATTGCCCTTGATTGCAGCGCTTAATGCAAATGCTCAAGTGCCATCTTATGTCCCAACTACAGGATTAGTAGCTTGGTATCCGTTTAATTCGAACGGAAACGACGCTAGCAACCATAACAACACATTAGGTAACTACGGAGCTACATTCGTTGCCGACCGATTTGGAACTCCTGCAGCCGCAGCATCCTTTAATGGTTCATCAAATTGGTTTCAGATTAACGCACCCAGCTTTACGTTTTCTCAAACGGGTCAGTTTACCTATTCGGTATGGGAAAAGAAATCGACACAACCATTAGCAGGTATTGCTTTGATGAATGGAAACAATACGGCAGGAAATTTTATATCAATCATTCAAGGACCTACTGAAGTTCAGTTTGGTTGCAATAAACAACAATCGGCTTGGATATGGACAACTTGTCCGGATACAATCGGAGCATGGATGCATGTAGTTGCTACTTACAATAATGGTGTAATGAATTTATACCGCGATGGAATGTTGCAATCGTCGACTAACTTCACTTATACAGGAACTTCCGCAGCTAATATGGGATTTTATGTGGGACGTGGATTTGCCGGAGGATATTATGCAGGATTGCTTGATGATGTAGGAGTATGGACAAGAGCTTTAACGCAATTAGAAATTACTGCACTATACAACAGCACAACAACCGGATTAAGCGATATTAATGCGAACCAATCGTACAGTGTTTTTCCAATTCCTTCTAAAGGAAATGTAAACGTAAAATTGAATAATACATTTGTTGGAAAGCAATTTAATATTGTTGATCAACTCGGTAAAATCATTTCAACAGGAACAATCGACAACGAAACTGTCGCTGTTGATTTATCGAACTTTGCAGCCGGCGTTTATTATTTCGAAACAAGCGATAAAGCGGTTAAGGGACTTAAGATGGTGAAAGAATAAATTTATTTGTGGATTATTCTTAATTGATTATTATTTTCCCTGCCGATTTATTTCCTAATGGAGAAATTACTTCGTAAAAATAAATGCCCGATTTGAATTCATTTCTGTCGATGTATGTTCTGTTTCCTTCGAAATCTCTTGTTGAAATCAACTTACCACTTTCATCAAATAAGTTCAAGTGAAACATGCCTTTTTCTAAGGTGAATATTGTTAATGTTGATCGTGTATTGATGGGGTTAGGCGTTATTTCTGACGCCATTTGATTGGATACGTAATTGCTTTGAATTGCCGTGATACTTGTAACAGTATTTGAAGTACTATTCGTTGTAACCGGTGAGTTGTAATCGAAATAAATATGTGCTGTATTATTTATTGTTGTATTAAGCGGAATTCCCGTACGCGGGAAAATGCTGAAACGCACGAGCCCATGACTATTTACTTCGTCGGTTGTGCTATCTGGAAGCATAATTTGATCAAATCGGAATTCAATTACTCGTCCGCTTTTAATTGAAATAGTTGCCGGATGACTTGCTCCTAAAAATACAAATGTGTTTAAGTCTAAATCACTACTGATAGTATCGCGAACTATAACTGTAAACGCCGTATCATTACCCGTATTTTGAAAGTTAATTTGATATTTTAATTCATTGCTATTTGCAATGTTTCCTGATGGCTCTACAGTTTTATTGTTCGGGTCGAATGCTGCTTGTACTATCGGACGACAATATCCGTAATTATTGGCTGTTACTGTATCGCCAACTAAAGGATAGGCAACAGCTACGCTATTTAAAACTGTTCCTATAATTGTAGAGGTGTTTAATTCTGTATTTATCAGATAAACTATTTCTTCTCCGGGCTTCAAATTGTTATATGCAAACGTTAAAGTATTTCCGTTTATATTTTGTGGTGTTGTGCCCGATAAGTATGAAAGGTTATTGTCGAGTGTTACTGTTGCAATATCACTGATGGTATCGGTGCCTTTATTTTTAATGGTTAAAAAATAATTCGGACGTGATCCGGGCCTATGCACTGTTCCGTTTAATTCTGCGGTTATGTCAGTTATTCCCGGAATCATTTTAATTCCAAAGTTTAATGTGTCGATGTTTAATCCGTTTGGCGTTACACTTTTTATAGCGGGAGTGGAGGTGATTGTCCAATATGGTTTTGGATTCAATTGTATGCTTATTGTAGATGTATTACCGAGATAATTGTAGTGATAAATTCCTGATGTGTCGGTGTCAATTGCAATGTTTCCGGGATTTACAATTAATGATTGATCTTTTAACAGTGGTTCATTTGCTTGAAGCGTACCATTACCGTTTTTATCCCAAAATACTTTTCCGCTAACTCGACCTGATACAAGAATGTTTGATAATGCTAAACGATATGCTCCGTAACCATATCCATTTAAGTATAGGTAAATGGAGTCGTGAGTCATTTCTTTTGGCTGCGGACAATATCCGGTACTTTCCATGCCTAACCCATAATTGATTTGTGTCCAAACCGGATTATTATAAGAACACATATAAACTCCACGATCTGAATTCTGATTCGAATAAAAATACATCGTATCGATTACATGTACTTCGCCGGGTAAATTCGTTGCAGGGTTTACTCCTTGATTTAATAAATTCCATGTAGTACCGTAATCTGTCGATCGGTAAATTTTACTGTAATTTAAACAAGTAATAATACTGTCGTTGGTAATTGTGAAGTCTGTTACATTTCTGTTTAGTACTCCCAAAGAACTATTTAATGAAGTCCATGTTAAACCTGAGTCCACCGATAAAAGTAATCCTCCTGCACAAGCTGCATAGAGTTTATTCTGATGCCATTTCAATCGAGATATTGTTGTAACGAATCCGGCATTTGCAGCAGTCCATGTTAATCCGCTATCAGCAGATTTATAAACTCCACTGTTAGTCGTTGCTAAATAAAGTTCTGTGTTTCCTTTTATAAGATAATTCGGACTATAAGTAGCAGTTGGTAATCCTGTAATTACTTTATTCCATGTAATTGCATTGTCAGTGCTCTTGTATAATCCGGAATCAGTACATGAAAAATAAGTGCTACCGTTATTTACAATATATCTTACAGAGCTTCCCTTTGAAGCAAATCCGGTGCCAACAGAGTTCCATGTGTTTCCATTGTCTGCTGATCGTAACAATGCAGCATTGTTTATTTCTGATGTATATAAATTATGATCGTTTGCATTATAGTTATAACGTCCTAAATTTGATAGAGATGTAAGTCCGTAATTACGCTCTATAAAAGTTGTTCCTTGGTTTTGGGATAAATAAAATTTATAGCTGCCCATCCAAAAATCACCATTGATAGTATGCATAAATCCAAATCCATCTGTTACATAAGGATTTGTTGCGGGCATGCTTAATATCCAAGTGATGCCATTGGTTGATTCGTAAATCCCCGAACTTGTACTTATGAAAATTTTACTTCCGACAGTAATTATATTCGATTGTGAAAATGGGTAGGCTCCGGGAATTGTTCCGTTTGAAAATGTTAATCCTCCATCATTAGAATATCTAAATGGATTCGCTGTATTCGGTAATGCGCCAACCCAAGTGTTGTTGATCTTACCAAGAATTACTTTGTTGTTTATATTCGGACTAAGTCCAGTTACTGTCGACCACGATACGCCATTGTTAATTGATCTCGTTGTTTTTGTTCCGTTATTGATGAGAATAGTATCGGCATCTTGAATCATATCATTAATGTACTGATTCGAAAGAAATAGTTGCCAAGAATTACCTTGATCTGATGAACGGTAAATTTTATTTGTAACGCCTCCAATTCCGCAGTATAGATAATTGGGTGTTGAGTATAATTTGTAATAGGGCAAAGTAGGATTCACTCCCGATTTACTTCCGATAGGCATTTCACTTCCTGCTTTTTCCCAAGTATTTCCGTTGTCGTTCGATACATAAATACCATAAAACCAACATGCGGCAAAGACTTTGTTTCCTGCAACAGCTAAACCTTTAATACTGTTTTCCGGAAGCCCTTTTACTTGTTCCCAATTTAATCCATTGTCGTTAGTCCTAAATACACCTGTTGATGTAGAAGCAAATAAATAGGGCGCATTATAGGCCATTGCTGAAACTCCGCCATAGCTTGGTCCTTTTAGTCGTTCCCATTGAGCTTGCAGGGAATTTGTCATCGTAAACAATAGACTAATTATAAAAAACAATTTTTTCATCTTTAGTATTTTTAGGCGACGGAATTAACTTTCAAGAATAAAAGTAAATAAAAAAAGCCATCATGAAGAAATAATGGCTTTTTTAAAATTATACAGAGGGAATTATATCCTATACTTAAAAAATTTCTTTACTTGCTTATCTCCATCTGATACTACTTCGATGATGTAAACTCCTCCCGTTAAATTACTCACGTCGATAGGGTAGGGATAAGCATATCCTCCGGTAGAACCCGCACCGGGAATATACACTTGAAACTCGCTTTCTCTATAACCTAATGGTGTGTAAATGGTAATTAGTACATAGCCTCCGATTTTACGAAAGATTTGAAGATTCAATTCGTAGGTTGCAGTATTCGGGGTGATATCAAAATCGAACGATGCGCAACTGCCGTCGGTGTAGTTATTCAAGCCTTCTTTGTAATAGGCAAAGCAATCGTTTCGGTACGTATTACCGTCGCAACCACAAACGGGACGATAGTCGCCGGGACAAGAATACGTAGGCTGAGCCGGACGATTCGGATCCTGACAAGCCAATTGCCCCATACTGCTTTTCGATTGCAGCAAAATGCCTAAAATAAGGGTTAGACGAAACAGAGTCCTTTTCATACTTACAAATATACGATAGCAAAGGGCTAAAAGAAAGAACCCCCACCGATTATATTCGACAGGGGTCTTCTTTAATTGTTTTTTTGAGCTTCTTGAATCTTTTCAAACGAACCTTGGAAAATTTCAAAACCGGAGTGTTGACTATTCGTCAATATGAGGATTTTGAAAAATTTCTAGAACGAATTATCTGAGGCAGTAATAGAACTCAAAAGGGCATAAAAAAGCCTCGCAGACGAGGCTTGAAAATTTTTCAAAACCGGAGTTTACAGAGCGTAAATGAGGATTTTGAAAAATTTTCAGAACGATGTATCCGAGGCTTTTTTATGTCCTTTTATTACTCTCCTGCCAACATCGCCGCCGCATATTCACGATTCATACGCGCAATATTGCTCACAGAAATTCCTTTCGGACATTCCGCTTCGCATGCTTCTGTGTTTGTACATGCTCCGAATCCTTGTTCGTCGTGTACTTTTAACATGTTTGCAACACGAATCTTAGCTTCTGCTCTTCCTTGTGGTAATAAAGCATATTGCGATACTTTCGCCGACATAAATAACATCGCCGATGAGTTTTTACATGCTGCCACACATGCTCCGCAACCAATACATGCTGCTGCATTAAATGCTTCGTCAGCATTCCACTTTGGAACAGGAATAGCATTCGCGTCAGGAGCAGATCCTGTGTTTACACTTACGAATCCTCCTGCTTGTTGGATTTTCTCTAAAGCAGTACGGTCAACAATTAAATCGCGTAATACAGGGAATGCCGCCGCTCTCCATGGCTCAATAACAATTGTGTCGCCATTCTTGAAGCTGCGCATGTGCAACTGACAAGCCGTAACCCCTTTGTTTGGTCCATGCGCTCGTCCGTTGATGTACATACTGCACATCCCGCAAATCCCTTCGCGACAATCATGGTCGAATGCGATAGGGTCTTTACCTTCTTTAATTAGATCTTCGTTTACTACGTCTAACATCTCTAAAAATGACATGTCAGGTGATATATTTTTAGCCGGATATGTCTCTATACGACCCGTGTCTGAAGCGTTTTTCTGTCTCCAAACTTTTAATGTTAAATTCATATTTCCACTCATGATCGGAAGTATTTTTTTTAATCGTGGTATTGTTAAAGTTGATTACTTGTAAGAGCGTTGTGAACGTTGAATAAATTCGTAGTTCAACTCTTCTTTGTGAAGTTGGTGAGCTTGATTGTCTCCTTTGTATTCCCATGCTGCTACATAGGCAAAGTTGTCATCGTCACGTAATGCTTCTCCTTCCGGTGTTTGGTATTCTTCACGGAAGTGTCCACCGCAACTTTCTCTTCTTTCAAGCGCATCAACCATCATTAACTCTCCTAATTCAAGATAATCGGCAACACGTCCCGCTTTCTCTAAATTCTGATTTAATTCGTTGTCGGTGCCCGGTACTAAAAGATCTTTCCAGAACTCTTCACGTAATGCTCTCATCTTCACAATACCTTCTTTAAGTCCTTGCTCATTACGTCCCATACCACAATGATTCCACATGATTAATCCTAATTCACGGTGGAAGTCATGTACTGTTTTCTTTCCTTTGATTGAAAGTAGTTTTCCTAATCTTTCTTTTACTACTTTCTCTGCTTCCATAAATTCAGGAGTATCGTTGGCAATCGGCTTACGCTCAACGCCCGCTAAATAATCTCCTATAGTGTATGGTAACACGAAATATCCGTCAGCTAATCCTTGCATCAACGCAGAAGCTCCTAAACGGTTTGCTCCGTGGTCGCTGAAGTTAGCTTCTCCGCAAGCATATAAGCCCGGAATGGTAGTCATTAAGTTATAATCTACCCATAGTCCACCCATTGTATAGTGAACCGCAGGATAAATCATCATTGGTGTTTTATAAGGATTGTCGCCGGTGATTTGTTTGTACATATCAAACAAGTTACCATATTTCGCTTCTACTGCTTTTTCTCCTAAACGATTAATTGCATCGCTGAAGTCAAGATATACCGCTAATCCTGTTTTCCCTACTCCGAATCCTTTATCGCACATGTCTTTCGCAGCACGTGAAGCAATATCACGTGGTACTAAGTTCCCGAACGAAGGATATCTTCTTTCTAAGTAGTAATCGCGATCGTCTTCAGGAATGTCAGCCGGCGGACGAGGGTCTCCTTTTTGTTTTGGTACCCAAATACGTCCGTCGTTACGTAACGACTCCGACATCAACGTTAATTTCGATTGGTGATCGCCCGAAACCGGAATACAAGTAGGGTGGATTTGCGTCATACAAGGGTTTCCGAAGAAAGCTCCTTTTTTATGCGCTCTCCAAATCGCAGTTGCATTCGATCCGCGAGCATATGTTGTCAAGTAAAATACGTTTCCGTATCCACCTGTACAAAGTACTACTGCATGTGCACTGTGACGTTGAATTTCGCCGGTAACCATGTCGCGCGCAATAATTCCGCGTGCCTGACCGTCAACCATTACTAATTCTAACATCTCGTGACGAGTGTAACTCTTAATTTGTCCCGATCCTACCATGCGGTTCATCGCACTGTAAGCTCCTAACAATAATTGCTGTCCCGTTTGACCTTTTGCATAGAAGGTACGCGATACCTGAGCTCCTCCGAATGAACGGTTGTCAAGTAATCCGCCGTATTCACGTGCAAATGGAACACCTTGAGCAACGCATTGGTCGATGATGTTCACACTCACTTGTGCTAAACGATGAACGTTTGCCTCTCGAGCACGGTAGTCACCACCTTTAATAGTATCGTAAAATAAACGGTAAACGCTGTCACCGTCGTTACGGTAGTTCTTAGCAGCGTTAATACCTCCTTGAGCCGCAATACTGTGTGCGCGTCGCGGACTATCTTGAAAACAGAAGGTTTTTACATTGTATCCTAATTCAGCAAGAGAAGCAGCTGCCGAAGCTCCCGCTAATCCTGTTCCTACAATGATAACATCGTAGCGGCGTTTGTTCGCCGGATTTACAAGCTTAAGATTAAACTTATGACGGTCCCATTTTTCTGATAATGGACCTGCCGGTATTTTTGAGTCGAGCGTCATAGTCGATGTTCTTTCTTAGTGTTTAATGAATAAAAAGTAAAGTGGCATTGCAGCAAACAAAGCCGGAATGATAATGGCAAATAGTAGATTCCCTAAGCCCTTAATGATAGGAGCATAGGTCTTAGATCGAATTCCGAAAGTCTGGAATGCACTCTGGAATCCATGCGCAAGATGGTATGATAATGCAATCATTGCCAATACATAGAAGGCTACGTATAGAGGCGATTTAAACGCTTCTGCTACTTCTCCATATAAGTCTTTTAACTCAACAACTTCGTAAGTAGCCATGCGACCACTCATGTCTTGCTGGTTGATAGTGTAATGTCTTGGCTCTTTGAAGTCTTTCGCCTGAATAGTAATCACTGTGTCGAATGGAGTTCCGTCGCCCGGAATTTCACCGATTTTAGTGATGTACTGCTTCGCTTCCATCGGAACGAAGTGGAATTCTCTCCAGAAATGTCCCATGTGTATTACGATGAATACCAATAAAACAGTTCCTAATATTCCCATGTTACGAGACGACCACGTAGCACTTGCTTCACTTTTTGCTCCGGCATATTTTACCGGACGAGCATTGCGGTTTTTGTTAACGAGATAGAATCCGTTTAACGCATGTACTAAAATCAATAGGTAATTCACGTACGATACCACCTTGATTAAAGGGAAGGTCGTCATGAAAACTGCATATTGATTGAATGCTTTTCCGCCATCATTTTTAAATAATTGCAGATTACCCGACATGTGCACCAGCACAAACAGGCATAAGAATAAACCGGTGAAGGCCATTAACCACTTGCGGCCAACCGATGAATTCAGGAATTCGAAGAATTTACTCATAGCGAATGTTATAACAGTTGTATTTAATACGGGTTTTTAAGGATCACAAATTTAGCTTCGACAAACCAAGCAACAAGGAAAAATTGCAATATTTAGAGTCATTCTAATGAATGTCCTAAAGTATAATGGTTCAGTCACATACAGTACTTAGTGAACAGGTTAGGGAGGCGTTGTCGATAAAAAAGAGCAGGTTAAAGGCCGTTTAGGGGCCAATCCGACGCATTTTAAGGCGAATTATGACCGATTTGGGACTAGCTGCTGAATTAAGTCATTAGCCGTTTTCTTTCGGATTTCTTTTTTGTAGATTCGTCATCTCAAATTCAATGTATCTAAGCATTATGAAATACCTTCCAATAGATTCACAGCTGTTCATCGAAAATCGTGAACGCTATAAAGCTCAAATGAAACCGGGTTCCATCGCATTTTTTAATGCAAATGATGAAATGCCGCGTTCTGCCGATCAGAACTTCGTTTTCCATCAACATCCCGATCTGTTTTACCTTTCAGGTATCGATCAGGAACAAACAATGTTGGTTCTTTTCCCCGATGCTCCGCTTCCGAAGTATAAAGAGATCTTGTTCGTGCGTAAAACGAATGAGCATATCGCTATTTGGGAAGGACATAAATACACGAAAGAGGAGGCTCGCGCTGCTTCGGGTATTCAGAGCATTTTCTGGACAGAAGATATCGGCAGCATCATTCCGATGTTGATGAATCATTGCAAAAGCGTTTATGTAAACTTGAATGAGAATGATCGTTTCTCGAGTGAAGTTCCTTATAAAGAGTTGCGTTTCTCGAATGAAATGAAAAATCGCTATCCCGGACATGAATTCTTACGTTCGGGTCCTATTATGGCCGATTTAAGAGCCGTGAAAAGCGATTTCGAAATTAAATTAATGCAACGTGCTATCGATATTACCGAAAAAGCTTTCCGTCGCGTTCTTCGCTTCGTAAAACCAGGTGTTATGGAGTACGAAATTGAAGCAGAAATTACGCATGAGTTTATTCGTAAACGTGCTACCGGTCACGCCTATACCCCAATTATTGCATCAGGAAAAAATGCGAATGTGTTGCATTATATCGATAATAATAATGAGTGTAAAGATGGTGATGTGATCTTACTCGATTTCGGTGCTGAATATGCAAATTATGCAGCAGATTTGTCGAGATCTATCCCTGTAAACGGATTATATACCGAACGTCAACGTGATGTTTACAATGCTTGCTTGCGAGTGATGAAACAGGCAAAAGCGATGTTGGTGCCGGGAAATACCATCGAGAGTTATCATTTCGAAGTGGGTAAAATTATGGAGGGCGAATTAATCGGTCTCGGATTACTCAATAAAGACGAAGTGAAAAAACAAAATCCTGATATGCCACTGTATAAAAAATATTTTATGCATGGTACTTCGCATTTCTTAGGTCTCGATGTGCATGATATCGGTAATCGTTACCAACCAATGAAAGCAGGTATGGTGTTTACGTGCGAACCCGGAATTTATATCCCTGAAGAAGGTCTCGGTATCCGTATCGAAAATGATATCTTAATTACTTCTAAAGAACCTGTTGATTTAATGGCGGCAATTCCTGTTGAAGTGGAGGATATCGAAGAAGCAATGCGTGAAGCTGCTGAAATGAGAATGGCTCACCATCACTAAAATTAATTGAATATAGAATTGGTGGTCGGTTGATTTCCGGTCACCAATTTTTTTGTTTTTATAAAATGAAAAAGGGTTTAATTATTTGGCTGTTGGTTTGCATTGCTATTATCGGCGGTGCAACTTTATTGTTTAATAAATTGGATAATGGTAGTGAAGTATCCGCTGCTAATTTGCCTGCGCATGTTTTTCATTCAGGTGATCTGATTTTTCAATCGTCACTGTCGGCTCAAAGTATTGCCATAAAATTAGCTACGCATTCTAATTATAGCCACTGCGGAATTATCTATGCCGATAAGGATAAATATTATGTGTTAGAAGCAGTTTCTCCTGTGAAAATTACTCCGTTTTACGAGTGGATCAGTAGAGGAGAGAAGGAGCGTTTTGTAGTAAAGAGATTGAAAAATGCAAATGTGTTATTGAATGATTCAAACATCGCTAAATTAAAGATAGGAGCCGAAAAATTTATTGGTAAACCATACGATATTTATTTTGAATGGAACGATGAAAAAATTTATTGCTCAGAGTTGATATGGAAAGTGTTTCATAATGCTTTGAATATCGATTTTTGTCCTACACGCAAGTTATCATCTTTCGATCTTACCGCACCTCAAGTTCAAGAGTTAATGTATAATCGATATCAAAATAATATTCCGTTGAATGAGACAGTTGTTGCTCCGGTCGATATTTTTCAATCGCCTTTGCTCGAAACAATTTTTGCGAATGGTGAAGTAATTAAAAATTAAGTTTGTTTAACTCCACACTTTAGTCCCTTCTGTGCAGTTCTTGCACATTTCAATTTCTGCCCTCGAACGAACTACTGATGCTCTGAAATTTTGGTACTTTTCATTGTGCCAAAGCGACGAAAAACTTTCGGTTTGTAAATTCCCCATTTTGTACCAAGCATCTTTGTCGAAACAACAAGGAACCACAGTACCGTCCCATGTTATCACACAGCTATGCCATAATTTCCAACAGTGATTTAAAAGTTGGTTTTTGATTTCGTATTTATTCTCTCCGATTTGAGTGTATCGCGAATATTTTTCTTGTGTAGGTATCAGCGGATTCCCATTTTCATAGTCATAAATCTGCGCCGTTTTTAATCCTACTTCGTCAACACCTAATTCTTTCGCTAACTGTTCTACTTCTGCAATCTGATGTTCATTAGGCTTTACTACTAAAAACTGAAAAATAATATGTGGGGTGCTTGATTTAAGTTCCTTTTTCCATTTCACAATGTTCTTCGTTCCTTCAATCACTTTTTCAAGCTTTCCTCCAATGCGGTATTGTTCGTAGACTTCTTGAGTGGTTCCGTCAATCGAGATAATTAATCGATCTAATCCCGATTCAACCGTTTTTCGGGCATTCGCATCCGTTAGATAGTGAGCATTTGTCGATGTGGCCGTGTAAATGCCCTTCTTTGAAGCGTATTTTACTAAATCGGTGAAGGATGTATGTAAGTATGGCTCGCCTTGGAAGTAAAAAATCAAATACCAAAGCGAATTACTTACTTCGTCGATGATTTTTGTGAAGGTGTCTTCTTCTAACATCCCCGTAGGGCGAGTGAATGAACGTAATCCACTGGGACATTCAGGGCATCTCAAGTTACAAGATGTAGTTGGCTCAAATGATAATGCTATCGGCATTCCCCATTGAACAGGCTTTTTGCTGAACCGCGTGATGTAATACGACGATACCACTTTGAGAGCATTTATTACCCTCCCTGCACTCATCTTACTGATGAAATTTAACCCGTCTTTAAAATTGCGATTCATAGCTCGCTCCAAAGTTATGGTTTCTGATGATTTATATCAGTATCTCGCCCTAACAATGTTTTTGCTATCGGCGAATTCCATTTTTATTGTTTTTAGAGAACCTCGCTATCGTTTAATTAGTATTTTTACTTACCCATGTTCAACAAACCGGCGAAATATATTTTAAGAAATCGTGTGTTGTTGCTGATTATCATTTCAGTAGTAACAGCTTTTATGGGTTGGCAGGCATCCAAAATTGAGCTTTCGTACGAATTTGCCAAGATATTACCTGCAAATGATCCCGATTATAAGGATTACGCTGAGTTTAAATCGAAATTCGGTGAGGATGGCTCTGTCATGGTGCTGGGCATAAGAGATTCGTCCTTCTTTACATTAAAAAAATACAACGAATGGTGGAAGCTGGGTGAAGATGTCAGAAAGATGGATGGCATCGAAGCCGTTGTATCTGTTGCTCGATTGTATGTGGTGCAACGGAATGATTCCATGCGTCGGTTCGATATGAAATTGCTGTCGCCTCAGTTATGCTCTTCTCAAGCTGAAGTCGATTCCATTCATGCCGTTATCAACGATCTTCCGTTTTACGACGGATTCGTTTTTAATAAGTCAACGAATAGCACTTTGATGGCTATCACTTTCGATAAGGCGAAGTTGAATACTAAAAACCGACTCGAAATTGTTAAGCAAATACAAGAGCGCGCTGATCAATTCGGTGTCGATAATAAAATTGATGTGCATATCAGCGGTATGCCTTTTATTCGCACTGCCATCACAGGGAAAGTAGTGAAAGAGATGAAATTGTTTTTGTTGCTTGCTGTATTAGTAACTGCTCTCGTTTTGTTTATTTTCTTCCGCTCATTGCAGGTAGTTTTCTTTTCGTTAATCGTAGTGGCGGTAGGAGTTGTTTGGTCGCTGGGGTCTATAGCTTTGCTGGGATATAAAATAACTATTCTCAGCGGACTAATACCTCCACTCATCATCGTTATCGGAATTCCGAATAGCATCTTTATGCTGAATAAATACCAAACGGAATTCGCTCGACATGGTTCTCAAGGTGCTGCATTGGTAAGAATGGTGCAACGCATCGGATTTACAACTTTCCTTGCTAACGTAACTACGGCGATCGGATTTTTTGTGTTGTATTTTACAGGCTCTCGATTGTTGATGGAATTCGGATTAGTAGCTTCATTAAACGTGATGGCTACATGGGTGATATCAATAATATTGATTCCAATTGTATTTAGTTATTTATCGCCTCCAAAGGTGAAACATATTAAACACCTCGAAGCACCACGTACGCAAAAAACATTGTATTATGTCGACCATTGGGTGCGCTTTCATACACGAAAAATTTATGCTGTGGTGGTGGTTATTCTTATCATTTCGGGATATGGAATGTCGAAGTTGGATAACGTAGGATTTGTGGTAGATGATTTGCCATATAATGATCCTGTTTATCTCGATATGAAATTTTTCGAGAAGAATTTTAAAGGAGTTCTTCCACTTGAGTTTACCGTAGCAACGCGAAATAACGAAAGCGTTTTGCAAACTGTTACCTTGCAAAAAATAAATCGACTTGAAAAGGAATTATCGCATTTCGATGAATTGTCGAAGCCGATATCTGTTGTCGACGGAATCAAATTTACCTATCAAGCATTTCATGGAGGAGAACGTAAATATTATATTCTGCCGGGTGCTATGGATCTCGCAGAGATGTCGTCGTTTATAGATGATAAGAAAGGTAAAACGCAAATGTTTAAGAGCTTCCTCGATAGTGCAAAAACAGAAACGCGTATCAGTGTACAAATGGCCGATATCGGTTCCAAACGTATGGATGCATTGATGAAAGTAATTCGTCCGAAGGTAGATTCAATATTCCCTAAAGAAGATTATTCAACCACCGTAAC
>JAKPPP010000297.1 GCA_029547265.1 Bacteroidota bacterium | reverse complement strand
TGGCACCTCGTTTATGGAAGATTATACTTATCATTTCAATCCGTCAGGAATGAAAGTCTTAGGCGCACATATGCTGGAAGTATGTGAATCGGTCGCCGCCAATAAACCCCGCTTAGAAGTTCATCCACTCTCAATCGGTGGCAAAGCTGACCCGCCGCGTTTGGTGTTCAATGCTCCGACCGGTCCAGCGCTCAATGTTTCCATCATTGACCTTGGTAATCGTTTCCGGATGATTCTCAACGAAGTCGAGAGCGTCCAACCGGATGCTGATTTGCCAAAATTACCAGTTGCTCGGGTAGTTTGGATGCCTAAACCTAACCTGAAAACTGCCGCTCAATGTTGGATTCTGGCAGGTGGAGCTCATCATACCGGCTTCAGTCAAGCCTTGACCGCAGAATATCTGCGCGACTTCGCCGAAATTGCCGGAATAGAACTAGTTGAAATCAACAACAGCACTAATGTTACCGAATTCAAAAAAGAACTGCGTTGGAACGAAGCGATTTACTGAGTTACGAACATTAAAGGGTTGATGACTCAAAGAATGTTGTAATATAAACTATCAATCCGCCGGATTGAAGATATCCAGTATCCGATAAACAATCACTAAAGACTTATTAAAAGGGGATTATTTGATAGGTTTAGTTTAGACTTGGCGATAAATAAGACCCTGCAAAATAATTGGGATTTTATCTTAAAGAGATTAACTCTCCTGACTTTGTTGCTCTAAAATACCTTGACCGCTATGCGGGGCTTATTAATCTATCAATCATATTTTCACCAAGGTAGCTCGGACGGCTTAAAGTTCTGTAGAAATATGTTTCCACTTTGTAGAGATTTAATATTTCAAGAAATTAGGGATTGTAATTTTCTTGAAATTCGTCGCATTGTTTCTTAAAATAGCGGCGTGAAAATGAGATATAGAATAGAATTACTTGTATTGATCGTGATATTTTGTTTGTTTGCAACTTTATGTTCTAAAAAACAATCGGAACCAACTAGTGAGTTTAGCCCAGAAGTTGGTGACCTAATGTTTCAAGATTTAGACGGCAGTCCGTTTTATGACGCGATTGAAACCGTTACGAAAGGCTATCAAGGTGCGAGTCTCAGC
>JAKPPP010000286.1 GCA_029547265.1 Bacteroidota bacterium | reverse complement strand
ACACTTAAAAGGCAAAAGAGTTTGTTATTACATTTGGAAGGATCCTTGGATGACGGTTGGCGACGACACTTTCATTTACGACATGCTTGCCGAAACAGGATTACAACCAATAAGCAAAGGACAGCAACGTTACCCTATCATCCCTCCTACCGACTTCGAACAGATTCCCGATTATATATTCCTCTCAACGGAACCATATCCATTTAAAAAAGAGGATTTGAACAATATTCAAGCCATGTATCCGACAAGTAAAGTGGTGATCGTCGACGGCGAGTATTTCTCGTGGTATGGCTCGAGGATGAAAGATAGCTTCAAATACATCAACGAACTAATTGCGAAGCTCTGATCCTCACACGCTAACAATCACTAAATTTGCAAAAATCTAATCATTCGTGACTAAACGCCTGTATATTTTCATTCTACTTTCTATTGTACTTGGGTCGAAGGCCTATAGTCAGAAAGTCGGATTAGTACTCAGTGGAGGCGGCGCTCGAGGATTAGCACATATCGGGGTTTTAAAAGCACTCGAAGAAAATAATATTCCTATTGATTACATCACCGGCACTTCGGCGGGAGCGTTGGTTGGCAGCTACTATGCCATTGGACTAACGCCCTCAGAAATTGAGAAACTGGTAATATCAAGAGAATTTGAAAGAAGAGCCACCGGACTCTTTGATGAAGAGAACTTATACAACTTCCTGAAAAATCCTGATGACGCAAGCTGGATTAACATCAAGCTCATTGCTGATTCTGTATTCCGGACCCAACTACCAAGCAACGTAGTAAATCCTGCCGAGATTAACTTTTCACTGATGCAAGACATGGCATCACAAATTGCAATGTCGGGTTATAACTTCGATAGTTTGTTAGTGCCTTTCAGATGTGTTGCAGCAGATATCACCGCCAAAGAACCTATTGAATTTAAGCAAGGCGATTTAGCATTAGCAGTACGTGCATCAATGGCCTTTCCGTTTTACTATGCACCCGTATTAATTGGAGATAATATATTATACGATGGAGGTATTTACAACAACTTCCCTACCGATATCATGCTTAATGAATTCAATCCCGAATTGATGATTGGAGTAAGTGCGGCAGGCATTTCTGAAGTTCCTAATGAAGGAAATTTTTTAAGTCAGCTGAAAACGATGATTGTGCAAACCACCAAGTACACAATGCCGCGCGATCAAGATATCTTGATAGAACCCAACATAAAAAACATCAGCACCTTTGAATTCGAATCAATCAAGACAGCTATTGATAGTGGATATGCAGCAGGATTAAAAATGGTTCCGCTCATTCGAGCTAGAATAGGAAACAGAACTGCCGACAATGAGATGCTGCGACTAAAGAGAAGCAAATTCAAAAACTCGGGATTCAATATCACCATTGACCAAATTTTTGTTTACGGAGTAAACGACGATCAAGCTACATATATTAAGACGGTACTTAATCCAAGAAATCAGTGTATTACCATTCAGCAATTACGAAAAGAATGGTTTAAGTTGGTTGCCGACGACAATCAACGCTATCTTTTCCCTCGCTTGATGTTCAACCCATCAACAGGAAATTACGATTTACATGTTGATGTAAGAAAGAATAAAGGAATACTACTTGATTTCGGAGGAAATGTATCATCGCGACCAATAAACACGGGATATGTAGGAGTGCAACATAACTTTTGGGGCAAGCAAAGCTTACGCGCAAATGCAAATATCTATTTCGGAAAGCTATATAGCAGCGGACAATTCCGTTTACGCTTTGACATACCGGGAAGAGTACCATTTTTCTTTGAACCTTCGGCAACACTTAACCAATGGGATTTCTACAAAAGCAGCAGCGCCTTCTTTGAAGATGTAAAGCCAAGTTACCTTGTTCAGTTTGATAGATCATATCAATTGGGTATAGGCATCCCCGTTAGAAATAAGGGGAAATTAGTTGGAGGAGGAAGTTCGATCATGTTAAAAGACCGCTATTATCTAACTCGCGATTTCAGCGAAAGCGACACAAGCGACTTGACAGAATTCAAAGGCGTTACAGCATATTTAGAATTTGAGCGAACTACACTCAACAGAAAAATGTATGCGAATGCAGGAACCTATTTCAGTATAAAATTACGCTATATAAACGGCACGGAAGACACAAAACCGGGATCGACAGGTATTCTAAGGGATACCACAGAAACCGATCACAAATGGCTTCAAATGAACATGAAATACGACAACTACTTTACTCATATCGGGAAAGTGAAAATCGGATTTTACTCAGAGTTAATGTTTAGTGGTCAACCTTTCTTTTCGAATTATACGGCTACAGTACTCTCCGCACCTGCCTTCACTCCTATTGCCGATATGCAAAGCCAGTTTCAAGAAAGCTTTAGAGCACATAACTTTTTCGGAATGGGATTAAAGAATATTATCAGCTTGAATGAAAGTTTTGACGTCAGAATAGAAGGGTATGTATTTCAACCATTTCAAGAAATTCTACAAAAAGACAATTACAAAAGCAGATACGGAGAGACCTTTAGTAAGCGATATTTCACCGGAACCTTAAACACAGTATTTAAAAGTCCGATCGGACCAATAAGCCTTGCATTAAATTACTACGACAAACGCGACAAGCCCTTCAGTGTAATATTCCATTTAGGCTATATCCTATTTAACAGGAAAGCAATTTATTGATATAATCCAATTCAGAGGTAACAATTATCACTTTCTATTAAAAGTATTGCTTTTTACTTATCTTTAATTTTATTTTTTTATGGACAGGGAAGAAAACAAAGAGATTCAGAAGAAGATTTTCGCCATATTTTCATTCACTATGGCGTGTATGTTATTCTTATTGGTAATTACATACATCAATCTTTCAGAAACCAAAACAGAAAGCACAGAGCAAACTGCAGCTTTAGGACGTATGTTTTTACTGGAGCGTATTCAAGATAATGTTCAGGACATGGAATTAGATTTTGATGCTTACATATATTCGAAAGATCCAATTTACATTACTAAGTGCGATGAACATTATAATGCGCTTACAATCGATTTACAGAACATTAAAGAACATTCTGAAAACAGAAAGTTCTTAGTTGACATGATGAGCAGATTAGAAGCCGAAACCAAGCTCAAAATTGAAATCGAAAAAAATAACATAAGGGAAATACAAAACAATCCAAATTATTTACTTAAAAGCAAATCATCATTAGAAAAAGAGAAAACGCATACCGATAAAATCAGAAATATTATTTCGAGCTTAGAAACTGAAGGAAGGCAAGTACTAAACTTACATAATGTCGAAGTATCGTTGATGGCAAAGAAAACCATGACGCTCTTTATCATTACAGGTATTTTAATGCTTACAATTCTCGCAGGAACCTTTTATGTAATACGAAGAGACCTTATAAAGCTAAACATAGCCGAAAAAGAACTAAATGCATTCTCAACAAAAATAAACGACATCTATAATAACGCACCATGCGGTTATCACAGCTTAAATAAAGACGGCTATGTAATCGAGATGAATGATACCGAATTACGATGGCTTGGTTATACAAAAGATGAAGTAATAAACAAATTAAAGGCTACAGATATTGTTTTATGGGAAGACGCAAGTACATTTAACAAAAAATTCAATGAACTTAAAAAAGATGGATCAATATCGGATATTGAGTTAACGATGATCAGGAAAGACGGAACAATCTTTCCGGTGGCTATGAGCGCTTCTGCACTCTATGATACTGAAGGAAATTTCTTATCAAGCCGCTCAACATGTTTTGATATATCGGAGAGAAAAAAATCAAATGAAAGAATTGCATACCTCGCAACATTATTAAATGAAAGTACCGACTCTATCATAGGATTCGACAAATTCTTTAATATAACAAGTTGGAATAAGGGCGCTGAATTGATTTTCGGGTTCACTCAAGAAGAAGCTTTAGGGAAACTTTTTGCGAATATGCTATCTCCCGAAAATCAACAATTCCCTTACGAATCAATCAGAGCCCAACTACAAAAAAATGGCATTTGGAAAGGAGAAAGTAGACATAAAGGGAAAGACGGAAAGACTATTGAGTTATTCTCTTCAATCACTAATGTGTTTGATGCGAAAGACAATTTTGTAGGATATATCTGCATCAATCAAGATATCACAGAAACAAAAAAACTTGAGAAAGAACTTCGACAACTAAATGAAGACCTTGAGAATGAAGTTGTACGTCGAGGAAACGAGTTAACAAAAACAATTGAATATTCTTCTGATGCATACCTAAGTATCGATAGGCAATTAATAATAACTTATGTTAATGAAAAAGCAGCTCAGTTAGTAGGTAAACCTAAATCAGCTGCACTGGGCAAGTTAATTACAGAGTACATGTCTCCTGCCGCATGGGAAATTGTTAGAGAAGATATTACCGCTGCCTTAAAAAACAATATTGGATTTCAAAAAGAAGTTGATTTTCATTACGCTAAACGTTGGATGGAAATTCGATGCTACCCAATAGATTCCGGAGCCAGTATATTCATTCAAGAAATTACTGAAAGGAAAATGAATGAAGCTATCTTAGCTGAGAGCGAAAAGAAATATCGTTTGCTTTTTGAAAACAATCCGATGACCATGTGGCTATTCGACAAAGAGACTCTCAAATTCATTGATGTAAATGAAGCCGCGGTTTCTACTTATGGATATACGAGAGAAGAATTTCTTACTATGACGATATACGATATTCGTCCTGATTTTGAACGTGAGCGACTTGAAGAATACAGAAAAAACAACTTCGTTGTCGCAAATTTCAATAACGGTGCTTGGCGACATAGAAAGAAAAACGGAGAAGAAATTTTTGTTAATATCTATGCCCACGATATAGCTTATATTAATCAGAATGCACGATTAATACTTGCCATCGATGTAACCGAGAAAATTATTGCAGAACAAGAGCTTCAAGAATCACATCAACAACTTCGCGATCTAAGTGCCCACTTGCAGAATATTCGTGAAGATGAACGTGGGAATATTGCGAGAGAAATTCACGATGAATTAGGACAACAACTAACCGGACTAAAACTAGATTTATCTTGGGTAAAAAAGAAAATGAAAACGGAAGATCCGGAAGTAACCGAGAAAGTTCAAGAAACATTAATGTTAATTGATTTAACCGTAAAAACAGTTAGAAGAATAGCTACTGAATTACGACCGGGCATTCTCGACGACTTAGGATTGATTGCAGCTCTCGATTGGCAAAGTCACGAATTCGAAAAGAGAAGCGGAATTCGTTGTGAGTTTATTGCAAAAGTCAACCCTCAGGAACTTACCTCCGACATATCTACGGGCATTTTTCGCATCTATCAAGAATCGCTTACAAATATCGCTCGACACTCAAATGCGACGAAGGTGTCGACCATGTTGAGTAAGGAAGGCAACTTCCTCAAGTTGCAGGTTATCGACAATGGAATTGGATTCGACGTTGATGCTGCAGGAAAAAAAGGAACCCTTGGGTTATTAGGAATGAAAGAAAGAGTTCTCATGATGAATGGTAAAATTGAAATGAAAAGTTTGCCCGGTGAAGGCTCAACTTTTACTATCTTAGCTCCTATCGAATCCAATATTGATACAACTTTAATCTAAGTTTTTATGGTACGTATTATTATCACAGAAGATCACACAATAGTTAGAAAAGGCTTGATTCAAATATTAAAGGAAGAAATCCCTAATCTGGAAATCGGCGAAGCAGCAAATAGTATCGAGTTAAACCAATTGCTTCACAATGAAAAGTGGGATATGGTAATTAGCGATATTAGTATGCCGGGACGAAGTGGAATTGATAACCTTAAACAAATAAAAGACTTGTATCCATCCCTTCCGGTTCTAATGTTGAGTATGCACCCTGAAGAGCAATATGCCATACGTTCACTCAAAGGAGGGGCAAGTGGTTATATTACAAAGGAAAGCGCTCCTGACGAACTGGTGCTTGCCGTAAAAACAATTTTATCCGGTCGTAAATACATCTCTGCAAAACTTGCCGAACATTTGGCTAATCACTTGTCGCCAAATGATAAAGGGGGATTACCTCATGAATCTCTTTCTGATCGGGAATTTGATGTCCTAAGATTGATAGCCTCAGGAAAAACAGTTTCAGAAATTGCAGTTGACTTATCACTGAGTGTAACCACTATCAGCACTTACAGATCTAGAATCCTTGAAAAAATGCATATGCGTACAAATGCTGAGTTGACGCATTATGCCGTAAGCCAAGGGATCGTATAGTTGTAGTATAAACAACTACAATTACCGTTGCAACTACTACCCACTTTAACACATTTATCTATTTTGAGTACATTTTGACCGTTTTATCTTAGCTGTCGGCTATGATACTCGAAGATAAAAACATATTAATCATTGATGATATTTATGAGGACGCTAAAAAAGTTTCCAATTATTTAGAAATTCAATTAAGCAAAAGTGTAAGTATAAGTATAGATTGTATCATAGATCAAAATTCCATATCAGGAATTAAAGAAGTAGATCTAATTATTTTTGACATAAATTTTAAGAACGGAAAATGGATTGAAATAATTTCAACTATTCGTTTATACCATCGAAATACTCCTCTAATAATTTTCACAAATCAAGTAGATCAATACTATAAAAAGCTCTGCAACTTAATGGGGGTACATTCTTTCATGGATAAAACCACTCAGATAGAGCAACTACCGGGAGTAATAAGACAAATACTTCTGAATTAAACAAATGTTGCATCCGGGAGTATAATCCTTGGAAGAATGATCAGGAATTAGTATTTTTCCCTCCTTCGACATTCCTCATCATGAGTTATCCTGTAAGCAATATTTTCTTTATGCTCGACCAAATCCGAGAGGGCTTGGTAATACTCGACAAGGACTTCAATTATAAATACGTAAATAAAACAGCTGCACTGGTTTTAGGAAAACCAGTTAGTGAAATAATCGATAAAAATATATTTACTGTATCACCCAATGTCGGCGTTTCGAAATCATATCAATTAATTTCTTCTACTCTTAAAGATGGCGAACATCGTGAATGGGAAGAATATTTCCCTAACGGAAAAATTTGGATTCAGTTTTTCGCCAATAAAGTAAATGATGAACTTCATGTATTCTTTCGAGACATTACCGTAAAGAAAGCGGTCATCAAGAATGCTAACGACGAGAGAGAAAGATTCGTATTAGCAGCCAAGGCTACCGCAGATATGATTTGGGACTGGAATCTCTTAACTGATGAAATTTGGTGGAATGACAATTTTTATATTCAACTAGGCTATATCAGAAATAAAGAATCGTCGAACATAGAATTTTGGAATAACAATATTCACCCTAACGATAAAGAAAGAGTAATATCAAGCATTGAAAATATTTTGAATAAAGACGAAGAGTATTGGAGCGAAGAATATCGATTTAGAATGGCGAACGGAAATTATTCATACATTCTCGACCGAGGATTTGTAACCTATAACGAACACGGGAAGGCAATTAAAATGATTGGTGCAATGATGAATTTCACTGATAAAAAAGAAAAGGAAATGCGCCTTCTTGAATTAAGCTCTAAACTTCACTCTGTTGTTGAGGAAGAGAGAAGTCATCTAGCACGAGAAATTCATGATGAACTAGGACAACAATTGACCTTGCTAAAACTTGAACTTAATAGAATTAAAAAATTTTTGCCCGGCAACCCAGAAGAAGCGCTATTACATCTTAACCATTCTCTTGAAACAGTAACCGGCAGTATTAAATCTGTAAAAAACTTATCGTTTGAGTTACACCCACAACTAATTCGCGAACTAGGAATTAACGAAGCATTGGAAAGATATATGCAAAATTTTTCTCAGCGTAGCGGATTGAAATGCTTACTTCATATCGACGAAAATTTTAATTGTCACGATGAATCGACTTCTTTAGCTATTTATCGTATTGTTCAAGAAGCTTTATCTAATGTCATTCGTCATGCCAAAGCTAGCGAAGCTTGTGTTAGCATAAAATCTGCCAAACATCAATGGATTATTTCTATTGAAGATAACGGCACCGGTATGCCTGAGAAATCGGAAGATAAAATATCATTGGGATTAACAGGCATGAAGGAAAGAGCCCATATGATTAATGCGGAACTCGAAGTGTTTTCAAGTGCAGGAGGCACTAAAATAAATATATCAATACCAATCCGATAGAAAATCATGATAAAAATATTAGTTGCCGACGATCATGCATTACTTAGGAAAGCTTTAATTCAGCTTATAAAAGACGAGTTTCCTGAGGCAGAAATAAAAGAAGCAGAAAATGGCCAAGTGGCTCTAGATAATTTACGTAAAGAAAAATTTTCTGTTGCAATTCTTGACATGACAATGCCGGAACGAGATGGAATGGATGTTTTAAAACAATTGCCTGCCCATAATATTACAACACCTGTTCTAGTCCTTAGCATGCACCCTGAAGAGCTATATGCCCAGAGAATTTTACGCGCAGGAGGATCTGGTTATTTATCGAAAGATTGTAATCCGGAAGAGCTAATTCTAGCAATTCAAACTATTTTAAAAGGAGAACATTATATCAGTAGGTCATTTGCAGGGAAATTAGCTACCATCTTCAGCGGAAAATCACCACAGGAGGAGATGCTTCACGAAAAGCTTAGCGATCGTGAGCTGCAAGTATTGAAATTGTATGCTCAAGGTAAAACCACGAACGAAATTTCCGACATCTTATCTATTACAATCAATAGCGTAAGTACTTACAAAGGGAGAATTAGAGATAAGTTGCATTTAAAATCGTCGGCCGATTTGATACGCTTTGCAATCGATAACGGTTTATGTAATTGAAAATTGCTCTAAATTTCAATATATGATTAAAGTCATTCACTATATGATGTTTTTTACGGCTTCCTATTCAAGTTTTTTTTTCTGTTCAAATGAAAAATTGCCATAGTTAGTACTACAAATCCAAAATATATACCGTTTTTCAAACTAACCTATTTTTCACTCTGTAAAGCACAATTAAAAAGCGTTATTTAATGCGCACTTCAAATTCAATCTTACTACACAAGTAGTAACTGTTCTACATTTTCTGTTGTATGTATTCTAAGTAAAAGGATATTTACATCTATTTCCGGCGGAAACAATCGTACGTTACTTTGCGTTCTACTTTTTAAATATATGAAGGGCAATTCTACATCTTACAAATCAATAATGGTAATTGATGATTTTGCATTAGATCGTCAAACATTATCAGGAATGATTGAAACATTAAATATTACTGATAAAATTCTTCAGCGAGATTCTATGTTGAATGCCGTAAGCTATCTTCAAGATTGTGTTGTCGACAGACTACCTTTCCCTGAAATTATTTTTCTCGATTTAAACTTGCCGGTTCTCAGCGGTGAGGATTTCCTTGATGTTTTAGCTATGTTCGACCAGAAACTTCGCTGCAAC
>JAKPPP010000269.1 GCA_029547265.1 Bacteroidota bacterium | reverse complement strand
TAAATTGTACGATGAGTTAATGAAAAGCGAAGGGATACTTCCCAAAGGGGCATTTAAGCCAATGGTCAAAACACGCGCCATCGACGATGTTCCAATGTTGGGTTTAACATTATGGAGCGACAAGTACGATGACTTCCAATTACGACAAATTGCGGAAGAGGTAACCAATGAAATAAAAAAAATAAAAGATGTTTCCATCACTAAAAATATTGGAGGCCGACCACGTGAATTAAAAATTACGCTCGATGAAGATAAGCTTTCGGAAATGGGATTAGATGCCCTATCCGTTATGCAAATGATTCAAGCAAATGATGGTCAATCGCAATCGGGAAGTTTTGTTAGTAACGATAAGGAATATTTAATCACTACCGGAAATTTTCTTTCTTCGAAAGAAGATGTAGAAAATATTGTTGTTGGTAGCAATAAGAACTTACCGGTTTATTTAAAACAAATTGCTATTGTTTCTGATGGCCCAGCAACTCCTAACGCTTATGTTTCTTTCGGCTACGGAAAGAGTAATTTGAAGGTTCATAAAAACAATAGCGAATATCCTGCAGTAACTATTTCTGTGGCTAAGGTGAAAGGCGCAGATGCAATGAAGATATCAGAAAAGATCATTGAAAAAATGGAATCAATGAAACGCTCTGTTATTCCAAATGAAGTGCATGTAGATGTGACAAGAAATTATGGTGAAACGGCATCACACAAAGTAGGTGAATTATTAATGCACCTTGGTATTGCAATTATTGCAGTTACAGTATTAGTAATGTTAGCAATGGGATGGAGAGGCGGATTAGTCGTTTTCTTTTCTGTTCCTTTAACTTTTGCATTGACATTGTTTAGTTATTACTTATTAGGCTATACACTTAATCGTATTACTTTATTTGCATTGGTTTTTGTTGTAGGGATAGTAGTAGATGATAGTATTATCATTGCGGAAAACATGCATAGACATTTTAAGATGAAGCGACTTCCTTTTAAGCAAGCAGCTTTATTTGCGGTGAATGAAGTTGGTAATCCTACTATCCTCGCCACGTTTACTGTAATAGCTGCAATTCTTCCTATGGCGTTTGTAAGTGGGATGATGGGACCGTATATGAGTCCGATGCCAATAGGTGCTTCTATTGCAATGATGTTATCGTTGTTTGTGGCATTGACTATTACGCCTTATTTAGGATTTCATTTATTACGCGAAAAAGAAAGTCAACATGAAAAGGCAGAACATGGATTAGAAACAGGCTGGATCTATAAAATGTATCAAAAGTTTGAAAAACCTCTTTTAGATGATAAAAGAAAACGCTGGATTTTCTTAGGTGTTACTGTTGTCTTGTTAATGGGTTCAATGGCGATGTTTTTCAATAATTCAGTTGTAGTTAAAATGTTGCCATTCGATAACAAGAATGAATTTCAAGTAGTAATTGATTTGCCGGAAGGAACAACACTTGAGCGCACAGCCGCTGTTACACGTGAAATAGCACAATATATTGCGAAGCAAGAAGAGGTTGTAAATTACCAAAGTTATGTTGGTACGTCGGCTCCAATTACTTTCAATGGTCTCGTTCGACATTATGACTTAAGAGGTGGTAGCAATATGGCTGACATACAAGTGAATTTGTTGCACAAGGAAGACCGCGATTTGCAAAGTCATGATATTGCTAAGCGAGTTCGCCCGGAAATTCAAAAGATTGCGAAAAAGTATAACGCAAATGTTAAAATAATTGAAGTTCCTCCGGGACCACCTGTACTGTCAACGTTGGTAGCGGAAGTTTATGGTCCCGATTACAATGAACAAATAAAAGTTGCAAATCATATCAAGGAGATTCTTCATAAAACAAACGATATTGTTGATATTGATTGGATGGTAGAAGATAAGCAAGTAGAATATAAAATTGAAGTTGATAAAGAAAAGGCGATGTCATATGGCATAGCACCTCAACAAGTAGTTGGAACTGTTACAACGCTTATGCGAGAGTTGCCTGTGGCTGAGTTGAAAGACGCGCAATCTGAGAATAAAGTTGAAATTGTTATCGGACTATCTGATAAGGATAAAACGTCTTTACAAGATATTAAAGGCATCAGAATTAAATCTGCTAATGGTACTACAATACCTGTTGGTGATTTAGTTCAAATCAAAGAACAAACATTGCAGCCTACTATTCATCGTAAAGATCAAAAAAGAGTAGTATATGTAACTGCAGACATGGCAGGAGCCTTAGAAAGTCCGGTTTATGCAATCCTAGGCATGAGTGAAAAACTGAAGTCAATTGAAATGCCTAAGGGTTATAAAATAAATGAGCTTTATACAGAGCAACCAAAGGACGAAAGTGATTTCACTGTAAAATGGGATGGTGAATGGCAAATAACACTTGAGGTTTTCAGAGATTTAGGTGCAGCTTTTTTAGTGGTAATCATTATTATCTACATGCTAATTGTAGGCTGGTTCCAAAATTTCAAAACGCCGATTGTGATGATGTTAGCAATACCATTGTCTTTAATAGGAATTGTTCTTGGTCATTGGCTGTTAGGAGCGTTCTTTACTGCAACTTCATTCATTGGAATGATTGCATTGGCCGGTGTGATGGTTCGAAACTCTGTTTTGATTATCGACTTTATTGAAATACGATTAAAAGATGGAGCTCCATTGAAACAAGCTATCATCGATGCAGGAGCAGTAAGAACAACGCCGATCCTTCTTACAACAGGTGCTGTTGTTATTGGAGCGTCAATTATTTTGTTTGATCCCATCTTTCAAGGATTAGCAATATCATTGGTTGCCGGAGCAATTGTCTCAACAATTTTAACTTTGATCATTGTTCCATTAATTTATTACATGACTGAAAAGCATAAATACCCTGAAATAAAAGTGAGTGGTAATAATACTCAGGAATCAGAAAAATAAAAAATGATACTACTACACATCGTTGCAGTTCATGATTTCGAAGATGATATCAAGAACATGCTTAAAAAGGCAAACATAAATGTCTTTTCATACACAGCAGTGACAGGATTCAAAACCGGAGAAGATTCAGCTCGATCAGGGAACTGGTTTGCGCTGAACTCCCACGAGAATGATTCTATTATGTTTATTGTATTTACCGAAAAAGAAAAGGCGGAAAATCTGAAAACGGCAGCATTATTATTTAATGCATCACAAGAAACGTTAAATAGTATTCATATCTATAGTAGTGAAACAACAAGATTTGTATAAATAAAAAGCGCCATGAACGTTTTATTGTTCATGGCGCTTTTATGAGTTTTATGAAGACTAAAGTTTGACGATTGTTTGTTTCACTTTAGTTTCTCCTTCTCCAAGAGTTATGAAATATGTTCCGGCCATCAGTTTGTTTAAAGCCGGCAACTCAATTGCATTTTTCCCTTTTTCTACAGAAATAACACTAGAATATACTAGAACACCCTGTGGAGTATAAATATTCATCGTCATGTTTTCTGCTACTAATGATTCAAATGTCATAGACATATCCGCTTTAAATGGATTCGGATAAGTTGAGAAAGACTTAATAGTCTCTTTCGTTTTCAAGCTGAATGATTTTGCAGGGAAATTTTCTGATGCGCCATTAATATCAACTTGATGTAATCGATAGTAGCTAGTTCCCGGTAACGGATTAGGATCGTTAGCACTGTAGTTTTTAATTACGTTGCTGTTTCCTGCAGCAGAAACTCTTGCTAAATTCGTATAGTCCTTACCGTTAGAAGATCTTTGAACCATAAAATAAGAGCTATTACTTTCAGAAGCAGTTGCCCAAGTGATATTGGCAGTTCCTTTGTTTTCTTTAACGTTGAAAGAGATTAATGTTACAGGCAATGGATTAGCTCCTGTTGATGTAATTCCTAAATCTCCAAGTAAAGTCATTCCGGTGCGATTTACAAATGGAACAGATGATGTTCCTGTCGGAGAAGCATGTGTGCCATTCATTACCCAAGGAGATCCACCATGTGGTCGGTACATTAAATGTAATAAAGTAAAGTTGTTAACTCCCGTAAATCCTTCTGCTCTCGCTGATGCGGAATATGTTCCTCCTGCGAATGTATTTCCGGGAGTAAGTGTCCACCATCCTGAACCATAGGTTGTACATTCTTCGGCATTATCATTTAATGGTAATCCGTAGTTATCAGGATATCCTGTTGTAAATGTTGAAATAATGTAGCCAGCAGCTGATGGAGCGGTTGTGAAATCTAATGTGATTCCATTGTAATATCCCGCACATCCTACAGGGAACTCTAAGCCCGTTGCGGTTGATGCAGCAATCCATCTTTTAAAGTTTCCAATAACATATCCATTTGTTCTTGATAAAGTAGCAACTGCTCCTGATCCTAGAATTAACTCTTTAGTATTTGTAGTTATAATACCGTTAGTTAAAGATAATGTACCTGTAGCGGCACTTGAATTTGTAATTGTTATTCCGGCTGTATTATCAAATTGTAAATCACGAGCTGTTGCAGGTAATCCTGATCCGGTAATTTGTGCCGATGTTCCATTGTAGATATAATCAGCACCGGTATTAAATGTTCTTGTACCTGTTACACGAATATTTCCTGTTGCTCCTGTTGATGAGATTCCCCCGGTAGCTTTAATACCAAGTTTACCTCCATTTGCCAATGTAAATGTTCCTGCTCCGGTTATCGTTGTTGCTTCCGCAGCCATTTGTAAATATGCCGCATTATTTATCGTGAAATTAATTGAATTTGATACAGTACCTCCGGAAGTATAAGTTTGCATTGCAGTTCCGTTGAAAATTATTTCTCCGGACACCGTCCCTGTTGCTGTTTCTGAAATTGTTCCACCTGTATGGGAAAAATCTCCTGAAACTTTAAGTGTTCCTGTTCCTGATGATTCGGTCATTGTGATAGTACCTCCGGTAAATGACAAATTGCCTAAAACATTTACGGTTGAATTAGCAGAACTACTCACAATTATTAAAGAAGATGTCCCGCTCATGCTAAGGTTTCCGTTAATTGTTGTAGTTGTACTAGCTAGACTATTATTACCCATTAAAATTCCACCTGATAAAATGCAGTTACCTGACACGTTCATCGTTCCTGTTCCTGTTGATTGAGAAAGTCTAAATTCTCCTCCGGTACCAACATAATTTCCTCCGATTGAAAAAGTTCTATTTGAAAAAAGAACATCTGTCAATTGTAGTCGACTTGAACCACTGTTTTGCATGGTAAAGTTTCCTTGAATGCTCATATTAGCGTTTAAGCCGAGGCTAGTAGTTTGACCTGAATTGTTCCACGTTAAATTTCCAAAGTTTTGGTTAATACCCGAAGGCATAGTTGTTGATACTCCGGTAATCTCACAAGTCGAATTAGATGCCCACGATGCTGTTGGAATCGTTCCTCCGTTTTGTGAATGACGATAAGTGCTTGATGCAGCATTGGAATAAGCTGCACCGGCATTAATTGTTATTGTTCCCGAATTAGCCAATGTCCCATTATTTGTAAGGTCAATCGCTGTAGTGGCATTGTTAATCGTCCACGTTACTCCTGAACTTACATTTAATGTTCCTCCTGCATCAATTACCACTTGATCAGATGAAACACTAGCCGCAACAGTTACAGTGTGTCCGCTAAGAATATTGATTGTTTGTGCTGTTGTGGTTGGTGCAGAGCCTGCATTTACCCAGGTAGTTCCATTGAAGGTTTGCCATGTTGCAGCTGAAGCCCAGTTTCCCGATGCTTTTGTACGATAATCTCCACTAACTGCTCCCTTTGCTTCTGTTGAGTGAAATGTTTGGTAGAATACCACTATCAATACAATTAAAAAAGTTGAGATCGCAGCGCCAATTAAAATTCGCTGACGTTGACTAAGTCTTGTTGATTGACGATTGGTGTTTCTGTTTTTCCTGCTTTTTGCCGGAATTCCTGAATGGTTCATTTTGGTTGTTTTTTTCAGTATCTTAAGTCGTGTTTTTACGTCAATCAAGCACTAAATGTTTCTTGTATTAAACACTATTTGAACCGATGCGCTTAATTATCCAGCAATTCGCGTAATTAATTGATAATCAATATAAAATAATCAGTATTAGGGAGTTCTACGAGTCAATTTTTCACTAGGATTTTTGACAAAAAGGGGTTCTGTCATTAATAGAACAGCATTTTACTACTTTCGCAACTTGGTTTAGAGAAAGAGCAATTGGAAAGATTATTACAATTAAAGTCGTTGTTGAAAATGGAGCGCGACGACGATTTTGAACAGTACAGCGAATTGTTTTCGAGAAATAATATTTCTTATAGAAAACAAAATGGTGTTACTTGGTATCCAATCAGCATTGTTAGTTCTGAAATCGGATTGGGCGAATATCTTTCAATAGAAATAGAACGAACAACAAATCATAATGAGCCGCACCAATTTTCAGGTGGAAAAATAGTTTCATTGTTTTCGAATCTTTATCCGGGTGAAACACCACTGTCAGGTACAGTAAAAGTTCTGGGTCCAAACAAACTTCGAATAGCACTTACTATTGATGAACTTCCCGATTGGTGTGATGATGGTAAGCTAGGAATTAATCTTTCTTTCGACGAAGCATCATATCGTGAAATGGATTTCGCTCTCGATAAAGTAATCCGTGCTTCAGGAAATCGTTTAGCGGCAATACGAGATGTTATATACGATAATCGAACTCCTGAATTTGAAAAAATTCCCCACCAGTTTGATATTGAAAAATTGAATGCTTCTCAGAACGAAGCCGTAAGAAAAATTCTTTCTGCACGCGATATTGCGATCATTCATGGCCCACCCGGCACAGGAAAAACAACAACGCTTGTGCAAGCAATTAAACAAGTGCTGAAAACAGAAAAACAAGTTCTAGTTTGTAGCCCGAGTAATACTGCGGTTGATTTATTAACCGAGAAATTGCATCGCGAAGGCGTTACTGTTCTGCGTTTAGGAAATCCTGCTCGTGTTTCTGAAGATGTTCTTTCCAATACCCTCGATGCAAAAGTTGCTTCTCATGAGTCGTATAAAGACCTAAAGAATTATCGTAAAACAGCCGACGAATATTTTCGAATGGCAGGAAAATATAAACGTACATTAGGAAGAGAAGAGAGAGAACAACGCCAATTGTTTTATCAAGAGGGAAAGAAAATATTGCAAGAAGCTAGAGTGCTTGAAGATTATATGATCAACGATCAATTTGATAAAGCACAGGTGATAGCTTGTACTCCAGTTGTTTCTTCGAGTAAAATGATGCGCGATCGACAGTTCTCAACTGTTTTTATTGACGAAGCGGCACAAGCTCTTGAACCGATGAGTTGGATTCCAATTACACGAAGTGACCGTGTGATTTTTGCTGGAGATCATTTTCAATTACCCCCCACAGTAAAATCGAAAAGACCTGAAGCAGCTCAGTTGAAGGAAACATTATTCGAAAAAGCAATGAAGCTTGAGAATGTTTCTATTATGCTCAATATGCAATATCGTATGCACGAGCACATCATGCATTTTTCGAACCGACAATTTTACGGAGAGAATTTATTGGCAGCCGAAAACGTGAAACATCGATTACTTAGTAACGATGAACACGATCATTTACTAAATACAGCTGTAACATATATTGATACGGCAGGTTGTGGTTACAATGAAAAGGTAAATCCCGAAAGCTTAAGTATCTCGAATGAGGAGGAAGCGATTCTACTTTTGAAACATTTGAAATTATTATTGCATCAATATAATCCACTGGAGAAAAGAAGGAAAGAAATATCGGTAGGAATAATATCTCCTTATAAAGAACAAGTTCAATTAATCGAAGAACTGATTTCGAATGATGATGGACTTCAAAACACTCCTGTGAGAATAGTTGTAAAAACAGTTGATGGATTTCAAGGACAAGAACGCGATGTTATTTACATAAGCCTTGTTAGAAGTAACGATACCAAAGAAATCGGATTTTTGAATGATATTCGACGAATGAATGTAGCACTTACACGCGCAAAATCGAAGTTGGTAGTAATTGGAGATAGTTCCACGTTAGCGAATCACCCATTCTATAAAAGTTTTATCGATTATATCGAAGAGATAAAAGCCTATGTTTCTGCTTGGGAGTTTTATGAATAAAAAAACAGCTACCGGTTTCCCAATAGCTGTTTATGTTGTTTAAGAATAAAATTATTGTTTCACAAACTTCATGGTTTTGTTATATCCATCTCCTTGTAAGTTCACGAAGTAAATTCCCGGCGATAAATTACTAACGTTAAGGCTATACGAAAATTCTCCTTTTGCATCCGTTAGGATTTCTGAGAGTAGAGATCGGCCATTTAAGTCGCTTACTTCAATTTTGTTTAATGATTGATCCAAATTTTCTGATCTCCATTTGATTTTTAGTTGATCATTCGCCGGATTAGGATATAGTGCGAGTGATTGATCTCCCGTTAATTCTTCTACATCAGTTGCAGCCGCATTGATAACCCATAATTCTCTACCATGTGTATTGTCGGTAGCAGTAAAGAAAACTTTTCCTAATGCGACTGCAAATTCTCCCGGATATGAACCTACGGTTGTACTAGGATATATTTCCATCACTTTTGATGTGCCGGCAGTTGATCCATCACTTTTCCAAAGTTCGTAATTATTAGATGGTGTACTACCATTTGGAACCGAACAATAATCATTAGCAACAAAATAGAAATTATTACCCACGCTGAAAGGGGAATTAAATGTCAAATCATAATAATAATATTGGCTTGCATATTGAAAACCACCCACGCTACCTGCAATAATTTCTTTAACTAAAAGTGTACCGGCATTTGTACCATCTGTTTTCCATAATTCACGTCCTCCCGCCGAAGTAGTGGCAGTAAAATATAAGGTACCGTTAATTTCTTTAAAGTCTTGTGGGTAGGACCCTTCTGATCCGTTCGAATTAATGTCTTTTACTTTAATAGTACCTGCATTAGTTCCATCACTTTTCCATAATTCATAATTGTTAGAAGGTGTGTTTCCATTTGGCACAGTAGAGTAATCTAATGCTACGAAGTAAAATGTATTACCTTGGATCCATACGGGAACAAAGGGGTGATAATAATAGTAATATTGTGAAGCGTATTCGAAGCCACCCGTTGATCCTGCTTTAATATCTTTTACAATAGTTGTTCCTGCATTTGTGCCATCTGTTTTCCAAAGTTCTCTACCTTCAGCATTGGTTGTTGCAGTGAAATAAAGTGTACCGTTTATAACATGGAAATCTTGAGGATCAGATCCAAGAGATCCGTTTGAATTAATGTCTTTTACTAACACAGTTCCTGCTGTTGTTCCGTCACTTTTCCATAATTCATAATTATTAGATGGCGTGCTTCCTTTTGGAACAGTAGAATAATCTAATGCTACGAAGTAAAATGTATTTCCTTGAATCCACACCGGATTAAACGAATAGTAATAATAATAGTATTGTGAAGCATATTCAAATCCGCCCGTTGCGCCTGTTTTAATGTCTTTAACTATTGATGTTCCTGCATTAGTACCATCTGTTTTCCAGAGTTCTCTACCTTCAGCATTGGTTGTTGCAGTGAAATAAAGAGTACCGTTTATAACGTGGAAATCTTGAGGATCAGATCC
>JAKPPP010000261.1 GCA_029547265.1 Bacteroidota bacterium | reverse complement strand
CTTCGCGCGCATGTTTAACTGTTCAACTCCAAAATAAATGGCATCGGCGCCACCGCGAATCGCTGCCTGTAAGCTTTCAAATGAACCTACCGGTGATAATACTTCTACCTTTTTTGTTTGCATGACAAATGGTTATGAAGGTGCAAAGATCGGAAATTTTGGCCAAGCATGAAAGTTTTTTCAGAGGGAAAAACCTGAAAATCACCAAGTAAAATGAAATCATTAAGGAAAAATGAAAATTCAATTAAGGTTTATGGAATAAAAAAATCCCGGCTACCTAAGTAACCGGGATTTTTTTGAAATTACAATTCGTTAATGAATTACTTTACGAATTTTAAAGATACTTTACCGTCAGCTGAAGTAGCTGTTACGTTGTACATACCTTCTGCTAAAGAAGCAACATTCCAAGCGAATTTGTCGCCTTTGTTAACGCTGTTTAATTGTTGACTTAAAACAACTTTACCTGTTACATCAGTGATGTTGATAGTAACATCAGATTTTTTAGTTAATTGTAAAGATAAATTTAAATCACTTCCAGTCATATAAACATATGATCCTGCTAAAGCATTATTTACATCATTTAAGCCTGTAGTGATAGTAAGAGGGAATTTCGCTGCATTAACAACTTCTCCTGTACCTGCATTAATGATTACAGCAGCAACTGATAATTGAGATTTATCCCAAGCAGCACCTGCAGTAGCAGTGAAAGAATAAGTGTAAGGAGTTCCCGGAACTGTTGTAGCCGGTAAGCTTCCGGTTTGTCCTGCAAATGTTCCTAATAACGCACGATTAACAAAATCATAATTCATCATTGCAGCAGGCACAGTTGTTCCAAAAGATTCAAATCCACCCATTGGTCCATTAGCATTGTTACCATAAGCATTAGATTGATTGTATGTTGAACCTGTTCCAGTTACGCTATCTTCAACAACCACAGCCATAAAACGGTAGTCGCCTGAAAGTGCAGCATTGAAAGTAGCAGATAAATCAATATTGATTGCATTATTAGTTGAATTTACTGTTCCTGTTCCGCTGATAACTGCATCAGGTGCAACAGAGATTAAATCTAAGAAAGATTGCTCTAACTGAGAAGGATCGATTTCAGCCATACGGTTAGGAACCACACTTGGATATCCTCCGATTAATCCGCCCATACCTGCATCATAAGCAGTGATTGTCATTGGGTCCCCATTATGTACAGCAACACCTACGAATTGATTAGGGTAAGTAGAACGCATGTAATCCATGAATACAGCACCACGTGGACACCATTGACACCAAGTACCTGTTGCTTCTTCAGCAAAGAATTTTCTTTCAGCATTTGCAGTAACACCTTCTACATCAAATGAAGCAGTGTTGTTAGCTGTACTTATTTCGCTAGTACCGTTATTGATATTAGAGACAGTAGTAGCAATGTTATTTCCTCCTGCTAATGTAGTGTAAGGCACTGAAGCAGTTACTTCGTAACTAGATAATGGAGCAATTGAAACTCCTGTGATCGACTGACTGTTTGTATTTACACCGTCAGACCAAGAATAATCGAATGAAGTAATTGTAGTTGTTCCAAAATTCGTTATTGATGTTTTAATTTGTAAAGGTAAACCTGTTAGATATTTTGAATATGCAGAGAAAACAGGGCGAGGATCGTTTTTACCAATGATAGTAGCAGTAGCTGAAAGATCAGTTCCAACTTGAGGAGCATAGATCAATACATCATCGATTGCGAATCCGTATAACCATCCACCGTTATCGTTGTATTTGAATCCAACTTTCACGTTAGCATTACCGGCATAAGCCGATAAGTTAACATAATCAGTTTGCCAACCACTTGACAAGTTACCCGGAACCGTGTAAACTGAAGTCCAAGTTAATCCACCGTCTGTTGATACAACAACTTCTCCATCTTCGTTATCTCCACCGTATGATAAGTCAAAGAAATAACTTGCGAAGCTCATAAATACATCTGTTTGCCCTGACAAATCGATTGTTCCTGTAGCTAGGATATCATTACTCTTGTCGCAATCACAATTATCATCATTTGTTGCAGCGATTGTAGTATGCGTAACAATTGGGAATCCTGAAGATGACATTGATGCTGCATCTCCTACAATCCATCCACCATCAGTAGCACTTGTAATATTGCTCCAGTTAGCTGGAACAGATCCGCCTTCGAAATCCTCAGCGTAAATTGTTGTTTGTGCTTTTGTAAGTCCGAAACTTGCACTTACAAGCATAAGGCTTAGTAATAGTTTTTTCATTGATTGGTTTTTATGTTTGAATGTTGTTTGATCGAAATTAGAATAAAAGTAATTATAATCAGCGAGTCCGACAAATTAATCGATGCTCCCTGAATAAAATCATAAAAAAGTACAATTTTCAGCTACACTATTTCCTAAGATCATCTCTCAAGAAACACCTCAATCACCTTATTTTCAACTAATTAATAGGCCCACTTAATCCAAATGGCACCCCATGTAAATCCACCTCCGAATGCGGCAATAATAATATTATCGCCTTTCTTGAACTTACTTTCCCACTCCCATAAACAAAGTGGAATTGTACCATTAGTGGTATTACCATAACGTTCAATATTGAGCGTTACTTTATCATCGCTCAAGCCCATTCTACGGGCTGTTGCATCGATAATTCTCTTATTTGCTTGGTGAGGAATTAACCATGAAACATCATCTCCGGTAAGATTATTTCTTTCCATGATTTCAGCACTGACATCAGCCATATTGGTAACGGCAAATTTAAAAACTGTCTGTCCTTCTTGATATACATAGTGTTCCTTGGCAGCAACTGTTTCTGCTGTTGCAGGCTTCACACTTCCTCCTGCTTTTTGATGCAAGTGAACTCTTCCGGATCCATCAACTCGAAGAATAGAATCCATGATTCCGTTACCTTCATCATTCGCTTCTAACAAAACAGCTCCGCCGCCATCTCCGAAAATTACGCAGGTAGCACGATCGGTGTAATCGATAATCGACGACATTTTATCGGCTCCTACAACCACTACCTTTTTATAGGCGCCGGTTTCAATAAATTTAGATGCTGTGCTCAGTGCAAAAAT
>JAKPPP010000237.1 GCA_029547265.1 Bacteroidota bacterium | reverse complement strand
CTATTTTCCGAATGAATACATTTTACTCGATACATTGGGTAGTGCAACGGATGAATATAATCAGATGGGTGAATGTAGTGCTGTTTCTGCAGATGGAGTTTGGATTGGAGGATACGGTGATTACGCAAACTATAATCAACCGTGGATCTGGAGTAGAGATTCAGGTGTCATCAACCTAGGTTCTTTGCCTCTTACAGGCAATGGATATGTGTCGGGAATGAGTGCTGATGCCTCTGTTGTAGTGGGTTGGTTTGACGGACAATTATTCGGTGATCCGCAAACTCCTTTTATTTGGACACGCGATGGCGGACTTCAAGATTTGAATTACTATGTTAATACTACATTAGGATATCCAACAGGGACTAAGCAAATTTATACTGCTGAATGTATTTCTCCCGATGGGAATTATATTGCAGGATACGGAGTGGATATGATGACTTTCTCTTATTTCACGTATCGTGTTAAAATTGGTAACGGTACTACCGGAATTCAACCTGTTGCTGCGAAAAATAAAATGAGAGTTTACCCTTCACCATCTTCAAGTTTTATTACTGTTAAAAATGCGGGAAAAGGAATAATGACAATTCGCAGTATCGAAGGGAAATTAGTTTTACGTACTGCTATCGATCAAAATCAAACAGTAGATATTTCAAAGTTTGAATCTGGATTGTATACGGTAACAATTGAGTCAGGTGATTTAGTTGAAGTGCAAAAAATAGTTAAGAATTAATTAGCTTAATAATTTCAATAGAAATTGCTGCTACTTCTTTCTTAATAACATTCGACGCTGACTAAATGATCTATTTTATTGTAGTGGTTCTTGCCATAATAATTTTAATTTTTCTTGCACTATTTTTAATTCCTTTCTTAGGGACAGGAATTTTATTTGGTTATGTATTGAAGAACTCATTGCAGAAAAAGTCACCCGAATTTCTCGAAAAAGAGAAATTGGAGATGGAAGTAAAAGTTGCTTCTATTATGGGTGAGCTTGAGCCATGGAAGAAATTCTCCGTTGCTGACATTACCAATAATCTTCAATATTCCTTTCGGAAATGGTTGTCGAATGTACTTACCGGGAAGATGCTTTCTCGCGATGGTAGTCCTGTAATGGTGTTTCAGCGAATAGACAGAGGTATCTATATTGACAGCAGAACATTAGCTCGTTCAACCGACTTCAAAATTTACTACGAGTATAAAGGCAATGAGAATCTAATTTATTTTAATGATAAATACTTCGGGAAAATCATTAATAACTGTGAAGTGGTAAATAGTTTGCATGAAAGGGTGGCAGTGTACTATCGGAAAATGATTGATGAACAAGGCATGTTTACAGTGGAATTTACCTCAAAGAACAAATATAAATTGGCTGCAAATTATGACAGGAAAGTTTTCGTAACTAATCCTTATTATGAACATCCTAATTCGCCAATTCCTATCAAACGACGACTTAAAGTTTATCGCGATCCGGGCCCGTCTTTTTCTTTGGTTGAATCTGTCGATATCGATGATCCGAATGAAAAGAACTGGATAATTGTAATAGCGGTTTTTGAATCGATATATTTCGGATTTGAATTCACATCATAATTGAGCAAGTGATTTGGAAAGTGCTATTTTAAATAGATTTCACGGACTCGATCATCTGCGAGCACTTGCTATAACTCTAGTATTCTTCTTTCATTATTTTATCATTAGTGGGGGAGAGCCTGCTTGGTTGCCTGATGTAGCTAGGTTCGGTTGGACAGGTGTCGATTTAT
>JAKPPP010000227.1 GCA_029547265.1 Bacteroidota bacterium | reverse complement strand
TTTGCAATTTTCGCCACAAAATCTGATTGTATTTCGTCGGGCAATAGCATCTTTAAATCAGTCATCGCCCCGATCTTCCACCAGCCGCTCGGTGCGTACTTCAACCAACCGCCTTTTGTAATATTAAATTCAACATTCCCAGCCGTAGTTGGCGCATATAAATATCCATTTATTTCTATTCGTAATTGATATTTAGCTCCAACAATTCCATAGTCGCCATAAGGTGGCAGACTTACAGTAAACGGCTTCCCCCATTCATAATTTGATACGTTTATTGCTGTCATTGATACAGTTACTCCGTTTCGAAGTAATTTCAATATAACTGTAGCCATCGATGAATTTCCAGCATTATCCGAAAAAATTATAGTAGGGAAAGCCCTTGAAAAATTAAATTGAAAAGAAACATGAACCCATAAAGCGAGATTTTCGTGTCCTTCTGGCACAACTGCGGCTTTTAAATCAGGATCATAAATTTCATCATTTATAACAATCGTAGAAAAATCTATAATTTCATAACTACCTGAATTCAAAATATTTATAGCTGTAGGAGTATTTGTAGCATATTGAAGACGTTGGCTTTCATCAGTTTTAACACAACATCGTTTATAATCGACTGATTCTAAATTCCTTATATTATCGCCGGGCTCATAAACAACAAAATATTTACCGAAAGTGCTGGCGTTCAAAGTATTAGAAATAAGGTTAACGCCCGCTTGTCTGAAGATTTCTTTTAGCAACGTGGCAATTTTCAAAGCGGGTCGAAGTTCATAAATCGTTCGCTCGCCGGGCATTATCTCATCCCCTCTGTCGGCTGTATAGTAGCAGTAAGGTAGATCGCCCCTCCAGCTATTTTCTATGTTAGTCATGTTAACGAGGTGGTTAAATTTACTCATATCCAGGACCTTCATACTTCGCTCTTTAAGCTTTTGCACCCATCCAGCATTGCCCGAAAGCAAAACAACTTCGGCGGTTGTACCTTTCTCGTTTTCAGTTACTTGTGTGGGATAAATAGTACCATCAAGCGAAAATCTTTGTGTAACTAAAGTCGCCTTCGGTGCA
>JAKPPP010000270.1 GCA_029547265.1 Bacteroidota bacterium | reverse complement strand
GATGGGTTACGCAGCAGTACAGATTTCAAATAAAAATAAAATCATGAAAAAAATATTAATCCTCTTATCAATCGGCATTTCGTTTACGCTTATATCATGCAGTAACGAAAATACTGAAGGAACTCAGTCATCAACAGAAAGCGTTCAATCTGCGCCAGCAGGCGGTCAAGAAAATGTTAATGATGATGAATCACAGAAAGATGTTGTTAAGGTAGCAGTAAGCTCGAAAGATCATACAACATTAGTTGCAGCATTGAAACAAGCTGATTTAGTGACATCATTATCGAACGCCGGACCATTTACAGTTTTCGCTCCTACGAATGATGCATTCAACAAAGTAGATAAGGCTACTCTTGAATCTTTAATGAAAGATGAAAACAAAGAAGCATTGCAAAATATTCTTCAATATCACGTAACCGTTTCAGCTATTAAAGCGGAAAATCTTCAAGATGGTCAAACATTGGGCATGGTGAACGGCGATAATGTAAAAGTATCAGTAAAAGATGGTAAAATCATGTTGAACAATTCCGCAACGATTATTGCTTCAATACCGGCATCTAACGGAATGATTCATGTTATAGACGGAGTGCTATTACCTCCAACAAAATAAAAAGGGAAATTATGGAACGCTCCGGACTTTTGAAATCCTCTCGCATCTTATTGTTGCTATCAGGAGTATTGTTATTGTTTATTGTTAAAGTTCCGATTTGGGAAATCGAGTTAAATGCTCCGCAATATCCGGAAGGACTTGCGTTGCAAATTCATGCCGACGGAATTAAAGGTGATGTTGAAATTATCAACGGATTGAATCACTACATAGGAATGAAAACGCTTCATAACGAAGACTTCTTCGAGTTCACGGCTTTGCCTTATCTGATTGGCGTCTTTGCTGTCATCTTTATATTGTCAGCAGCTATCAATAAAAAAACTGCGTTACTTTTTAGCTTTTCATCCTTTGTATTATTCGGAATTGTAGCCATGATTGATTTCTGGAGATGGGAGTACAATTATGGCCACGATCTTAATCCCGATGCTGCAATTAAAGTACCGGGAATGGCTTATCAGCCACCGTTGATCGGATATAAACAATTGTTAAATTTCGGAGCGTATTCCATTCCCGATATTGGCGGATGGCTATTTATAGCTGTTGGCATAATCGTTTTATCAATTACAGTGATCGAATTAAGAAGAAAATGAAAAACGTACTACTTTTATTTTGCATAGGAATCTTCCTTGCATCTTGCTCTAACAATACTTCTCCAATGCAAATAGGGATCGATGCCTGTGAGAATTGCAAAATGACCATTAGTGATGCTCGATTTGGTGCAGAAATTGTAACACGCAAAGGCCGTATTTATAAATTTGATGATATCGTTTGCTTGCGTTCATACATGAAAAGTGGCACTGTAAAAAGTTCAGATATTGAATCCACTTTTCTTGTTGATTACTGCAATCCTCATATGCTTACTCCTATTTCAAAATGTATCTTGTCGTCAAGTGAAAATTACGGGAGTCCGATGAATGGGAATATTGCAGCCTTTGCCGACAATGACAGCGCAATTAAATACAACTTACAAATGGAAGGGGACTTAGTTCTCTGGAATAAAATTCAATAATGAAATCGCTGGGTACTTTTCTTCTTGTATTGATACATATAACATCATTCGCGATGGTAATCGCGGTGAATCCGAATAATCATCCTACTATAAAAGAAGCTATTTCTAAGGCTAACCCTTTCGATACTGTTAATATAGGTGATGGAATATTTAAAGAAGGAAATATAGTAATCGATAAGCCATTGTATTTCTTCGGGCATCAAACTACCCTCGATGGCGAAAATAAATACGAGATTATCTCAGTAACATCTTCACACGTTACCATCGATGGATTTACAATTATTAATTCAGGCGTGTCAGGAATAGTGGATTACGCTGGAATTAAAGTCAAAAATAAAAATCACGCTGTTATCACAAATAATACTTTGAAGAATTGCTTCTTCGGAATTTATTTACAACAAGCTGGCAGTTGCATTATCCGAAATAATACAGTTACAGGCAATAAAACAGAAGAACAACAAAGTGGAAATGGAATTCATTGCTGGAAGAGTGCAAAGCTACTGATTGATGGAAACACCATTAGAGGGCAGCGCGATGGAATCTATTTTGAATTTGTGACTAACTCAGTTATTAAAAATAATTTCTCTCATAACAACCTTCGCTACGGATTACATTTTATGTTTTCGAATGACGACACTTATTTATCAAATCGATTTGAGAACAATGGCGCAGGCGTATCCGTAATGTTTTCACATGGAGTACATATGTATTATAATCACTTTTATAATAATTGGGGAGATTCAGCTTATGGAATCTTGTTAAAAGAAATTTCCGATAGTAAAATACTGTACAACCAATTTGATAATAATACTTCTGCCATTTATATGGAAGGAGCAAGCAGAGTGCAGATGTCGATGAACTTATTTAAAAATAACGGATGGGGAATAAAAATTCAGGCCAGCTGCATGGATATCAATGTGCATTTAAACAACTTCACAGGAAATACTTTCGATGTTAGCACCAATGGCTCTCTAGTCTTGAATTCGTTTAACCATAATTACTGGGACAAATATGAAGGATATGACCTTAATAAAGATAAAATGGGCGACGTTCCGTTTCATCCTGTTAGCTTGTTCGCCACAATTATTGAAAATAATCCACCTGCAATTTTTCTCTTTAGAAGTTTTATTACTGCCTTGATGGATAAAACCGAAAAATTATTACCCGGCATCACTCCAAAAGACCTGGTTGACGAAAATCCGTTTATGCAACCTGTTAAGTTATGATCAGTATCGAAAATATTTCAAAGTCGTTTGGGAAGCAGGAAGTATTAAAGAATATTTCCGTTAAGATGAATAGCAATGAATGTATTGCATTAATTGGTCCTAATGGAAGTGGAAAGACTACATTGATAAAAAGTGTTTTAGGAATGGTTCCGGTAGTTAAAGGAAAAATTCTAATCGATAATGTTTCGATCGAAGGAAATTATCAATATCGCTCATTAATTGGGTATATGCCTCAAATTGGACGTTATCCTGATAACATGAATATTGGCCAGGTGATTAATTTAATGAAAAATATTCGAGGCAATCAGACTTCATTTGATGAAACACTCATTGACGACTTTAATCTTCGCGCTATATATGGTAAGAAAATGAGCACTCTTTCAGGAGGTACACGTCAAAAAGTAAGCGCATGCATTGCTTTTCTATTTAATCCACATGTTTTGATACTTGATGAACCCACTGCAGGGTTAGATCCTCTTTCTTCTGAGATATTAAAAAATAAAATTCTCGTCGAAAAAGCAAAAGGCAAATTAATTATCATTACTTCACATGTATTAAGTGAACTGGAAGATTTAATCACTCGCGTCATTTATATGCAAGACGGGAATATTCGCATCGATGCTTTCCTCAATGATCTACTCCTTCAAACAGGGGAGAACAAACTCGGAAAAATAATTTCAAAAGCATTAAACTAATTTTATTATGATGCGAATTACTAAATATGTACTTACTGATATCCTCAGAAATAAAACATTGATTGTTTACACATTGCTTTTGTTTTTACTTTCGTTTAGCGTGTTCAGCTTAGAAGATAACCCAACAAAAGGTGTATTAAGTATATTGAATTTATTACTGATAATTGTTCCTTTAATAAGTAGCATATTCACTACGATTTACATCTATAACAGCTCCGAGTTTATTGAATTACTCGTGAGTCAGCCTGTGAAACGAAGCAGCATATGGATGAGTATATATTTCGGATTAGCTTCATCATTGTCGCTTGCCTTTATTATCGGAGCAGGCATTGTCACATTGATTTACCAACCGGATTCAACCGGATTTTTCTTGATACTAAGTGGTGTTTTATTATCACTGATATTTTGTTCCATTGCAATGCTTACCTCTGTATACAATCGCGATAAAGCTAAAGGGATAGGAGCATCTATTCTTACATGGCTTTATTTCTCACTGCTCTTTGATGGTATTTTGGTCTTCTTACTTTTTCAATTTTCAGACTACCCTATCGAAAAAGCAATGATGACCTTGAGCATGTTAAACCCTATCGACCTAGCCCGAATTTTGATTCTACTTAAACTTGATGTAAGTGCCTTGATGGGATATACAGGTGCTCTCTTCAGATCCTTTTTCGGAAATGCATCCGGACAAACTATTTCATTCTTGGTATTAGCAATTTGGTTTCTACTTCCATTTCTTATATCGTTACGAAAATTTAAGCATAAAGATTTATAATTGATTCGGCTATGGCTAACAAACGAGATATTAAAAATCGCGATGACCTTAAAGTATTGGTCGATACCTTTTATGAAAAGGTCATGCAAGATGATATTTTAAAACAATTTTTCCTCCACGTAGATTGGGATAAACATCTTCCAATCATGTATGACTTTTGGGATAACACCATTTTTTATACAGGAGTCTATAACGGCAACCCCTTGAATACTCATCGTAAATTAAATCAGCGTTTCCCTCTTAAAGGAGAGCATTTCAAACGTTGGGAACTACTTTTCTTTACCACGGTCGATGAACTATATTCAGGCATTAATGCCGAACTCATAAAACAACGAGCCGCCAGCATTAGTACAGTTATGCAGTATAAGGTTTAATTTACTTGTAATTCCGTAATCGTTACATTTGTGTTTCAAATAACACTAAATGATGATCGGTAAAAGTACTTTCAATTCCATTGTTCTTACTTTTCTATTAGTTTTTTTAATTTCTGACACTCACGCTCAATCTTTCAAAGGAGGATTCAGCAAGGAGGAGTTTTTAGAGATGCT
>JAKPPP010000208.1 GCA_029547265.1 Bacteroidota bacterium | reverse complement strand
GAGGAGATCGAACGACCCAGCGGGAATAGATTCCAACTCCCGCTGATCGCCAATCTCATCCAGAATTGCCTGTTGAACTTTGCGTAATTCTTTGCGGACTTTGCGGTTAAATCTATGAAATCTATCCTAAGCGAAGCGTTTTACACAATCCAAAGAAACTATAAAATCTATGTTTCTATGTGGTTAAAAAACAAAATATGGAAAACGAAATAAAATCACATTACAGCTACACCGAAGTAATCAATTGGCTCGAAGCAAAAGATTTGATAGTAAGAGGAGACTCGAGCTTGCGAATGGTATGGAGTGATAGCTAAATAAAAGCCCGGTGAGTATTCGGTATTTAGCTTTTACTACTCTTGAGAGGTATTACTACCGTTGAGGGGATTGTTGCAGGAAAAGCAAGTTTTCCTGCGAGGATTAGGGGGATTAACTTCGTTGTTCCCGGGGGGGGAACCTGAGCAAAAGAAAACCCTAATGCCTTTTTCAAAGGCATTGGTTTTTTATTTTCTAGCAACTTACAAAAGCGAGCTTTTGACGCTTACAGAAAATAAAAAACCCGAAACTATCGTTTCGGGTTTTCTTTTGCGGAAGAAGAGGGATTCGAACCCCCGGACCAGTTACAGTCAACAGTTTTCAAGACTGCCGCAATCGACCACTCTGCCAACTCTCCGGGGGCGAAATTAGTACATTTCTTCATTCACCAAAAACTTTTTTAAATATTAATGCTTCTGCCTTGAAAGTCAGGATTATAAACATCATTTCAAGGCCTTTTCCGGGTGAAATTCAGTAGTCGAGGCAACGTTTTTTACATTCAAAATGTCATTTATTCGTCTAACCGGCGCCTAGCGCCACCTATAATTAGTATTTTTATAGTCCAAAATCACACGCCATGAAAAAGTTCTTATTCTTATTATCTGTATCGGTAACGTTGCTCGTGACTACATTGCAGGCAAAGAATTTGCAGGCTAAATTTGCTTATTGCTCCTATTTTGCCCCGGAGAAAGGTCCTTATATGGAGACTTATATGGAAGTTTCGGGTAAATCGGTAGTTTACAAGGCTTTGCCTAGCGGGATGTTCCAAGCAGCCATTGAGGTGACTCAGCTTTTCCGCCAGGGAGATTCAATCCGTTATTTCAATAAATACAACTTATTGAGTCCGGAATCGAAGGATACCGTTACTTCATTATTCAATTTTACCGACCAACAGCGTTTGTCGTTGGCCAATGGTACTTATACAATGGAATTGATTATTCGCGATAAAAATAATCCGGAGGCGAAACCATATAACTTAACTGAATCAGTTACAATTTCTTATTATCCAAATATCATAGGAATTTCAGATGTTGAATTGCTTTCGTCTTTCAAACCTTCTGATGAAACGAATAAAATCACGAAAAACGGATACGAATTGATTCCTTTGGTCGATAATTTCTACGGACCGAGTGTTAATAGCCTTAAGTTTTATGCGGAAGTTTATAATACATCATCCATTATTTTGAATGATGCCTTTTTGCTTTCTTATCATATCGAAACACTCGAAAAGAAGAGAGTAATTGATGCTTATACTCGAACTTCTCGCCAAGCTGCTAAACCGGTGAATATCTTGCTAGCTGACCTTGATATTACTGATCTTCCTTCGGGGAATTACAACTTCGTTGTTGAAGTTAGGAATCGTATGAATGAATTGTTAGCAGTTAAAGAATCTTTCTTCCAAAGAAGTAAAGGAGTTCCTCCTGTTTCTGAATGGGGAGTAGTTTCTTATAATAATATCGATGTTAGAAATACATTCGTTGCCGATTACACTTCTAAAGATACTTTGGCAGAGTATATCCGATGTTTATATCCGATTTGTTCAACCAACGAAAATACATTCGCAACGAACCAACTTGAGATGGCTGATCTTAAGTTAATGCAGCAATTTTTTTACGACTTCTGGAGTCGTCGTAATCCTTTGAATCCTTCAGAAGCTTGGTTGGCGTATAGCGCAGAAGTTGATAAGGTAAATGCGGAATATTCTGCAGGTAAGAAAAAGGGATATATGACTGAACGTGGTCGCGTTTATTTAGCTTATGGAGCGCCAAATCAAATTTCTAAGCAATATGCTGAGCCAACATCTTATCCGTATGAGATATGGCAATATTACAAGGTGAAAGACGAGACGAATCGTAAGTTCGTTTTCTGGAGTCAACAGATAGCTACTAACGATTTTGAGTTGCTTCATAGCGATGCAAAGGGTGAAATCTTCAATGCTAACTGGCAGGTTGAATTACGTCGTCGTACTGAGAAAATGAACGATCTTGATAAAACATCTCCTAATAATAATTTCCAGAATCAGTCAAATCAGTTGTTCCAAAATCCTAGATAGGAGGAAGGCAATTATTCAATGATATAATTTAGTTTTGCAGGGTCGTCGTAATGGCGACCTTGCTTCTTTATGAAAACCCTCAATACAGCAATCGTTATTCTTAATTGGAATGGTGAACACTTCCTTCGGAAGTTTTTGCCGGGCGTTATTGCATGTAGTAAAGGGATTGCTCGTATTATAGTTGCTGATAATGCTTCTACGGATGCTTCTTTGGATGTTTTAAAGCAGTTCGGTGAAGATGTTGAAGTACTCGCTCTCGACAAAAACTACGGCTTTACAGGAGGCTATAACCGCGCATTGAAGCTAGTTGATGCCGAATATTACGTACTCCTAAATTCGGATGTTGAAGTCACTGAGGGGTGGATCGAACCGATCATAAATTATATGGCTGCTAATCTTGATGTGGCCGCTTGCCAACCTAAAATCCGTTCTTATGCCGATCGTCACCTTTTCGAACATGCCGGTGCATCGGGAGGGTATATCGATTGGTTGGGCTATCCATTTTGCCGTGGCAGATTGTTTTTGTCGCTCGAAGATGACCATAACCAATATAATTCTCCATCTGAAATATTCTGGGCTACAGGCGCATGCATGTTTGTACGTGCTTCCGTATTTCATCAGTTAAACGGATTTGATGAGGAGTTCTTCGCTCACATGGAAGAGATTGATTTGTGTTGGAGGATGCAGATTGCGGGATATAAAATTATGTCGCTGCCTGTATCGGAAGTTTATCATGTAGGAGGGGGAACCTTGCCTAAGACTAATCCCAGAAAGACTTTCTATAACTTCAGAAATAATTTGATGATGTTGCATAAAAATCTCCCGGGACATCAAGCTTGGGTGATTATTCCACTGCGTTTAGTATTAGACGGAGTGGCAGGTGTGAAGTTTATGTTAGATGGCGACTTTTCGGATACGCTTGCCGTTATAAAAGCCCATTTTGCTTTTTATGCATCTATTCCAAAACGTCTAAAAATTCGCAAGCTAGTACAGGAAAATTTGCATAACAGTAAATTTAAAGGGGTCTATCATGGTAGTATTCTGATGGCTTATTACCTAAAAGGAGTTAAACAATTCTCTTTATTGAATACCGAAAAATTCAGTTAATCGATAATAAACAGGATATGAAAATTATTTGTGTCGGAAGAAATTATGCTGCTCATGCTAAAGAGCTAAACAATGCTGTAGAAGAAGAACCGGTAATATTTATGAAACCGGAAACTGCACTTATTCCTGCGAAATTTCCTTTTTTTTATCCTGAATTCTCTACCGATATTCATTACGAAACAGAACTCGTTATTAAGATAAATCGAATCGGAAAAAATATCTCGGAAAAATTTGCTCATCGTTATTATGACGAGGTTTCTTTGGGAATCGATTTTACTGCTCGTGATTTGCAATCGAAATTAAAGGCTAAAGGACTTCCTTGGGAAAGGGCAAAGGCATTCGATGGTTCAGCGCCGGTAGGTGACTTCATTCCGTTGAAGGATGCGGGAAATATTGATGATTTGCATTTTACTTTATTGGTGAACGATGAGGTCCGCCAAAGTGGACATTCTGCAAATATGATTTTCACTGTCGATAAAATCATTGCTTTTGTGTCGACGTTCGTTACTCTTAAGAAAGGCGATTTGATATTTACAGGAACTCCGGAAGGTGTGGGTCCTGTGAAACCGGGTGATAAACTAACTGCTCTACTAGGCGATAAACAATTACTGTCGTTCGATATTAAGTAGTCTTGTCTTCTTGATCAAGATCCATATTGTCATCGACTTCTTCACTGTCGATGTCGATAAGTGCTGCATCAGTTATGTCTTTTCTTTTCACCCAATGGTCAATGGAAATTAAAATACTTGGCAGTAAAACCAAGTTTGTTACCATCGCTACTAAGAGTGTGATTGAAATTAGAATTCCAAGTGCTTTCGTACCCCCAAAACTTGATGCTGCAAAAATCGAGAATCCGAAGAAGAGGATAACTGCAGTGTAAATCATGCTTAATCCTGTGTCGTAGATAGTTGCTGATATTGCTTCTCCAACATTTTTGAATCTCGTTTTCAATTCTTGGCGGTATTTCGTGAGGAAGTATATAGTTCCGTCAGATGAAATTCCGAAAGCAATACTGAAAATTAAAATTGTAGATGGCTTAAATCGTATTCCTAAAAATCCCATGATTCCTGCAGTTATTGCTAACGGAATTAGACAAGGGAGTTTCGATAAAATGATAATGCGGAATGAACGGAATAATGCCATTCCAACCATAGTGATTAGTAGGATTTCGATGAGTAAACTTTCTAAAAGATTCTCCAGTAAATAGTCGTTTCCTTTTAAGAACATTAAGCTATGTCCTGTGAAATGAACATTGTAATCTTCCTTAGGGAAAATGGAATCTACTCGTGGTTGTAATTCTGCTAATAGCTTTTTGATTTTTGCTGAACCTATATCGGTCATCTGTAAACTTACACGTGTGTATTGCTTGGTAGTGTCGATAAAGCCTGCAAATTTTCCTTCACTGCCACTAACGCTTTTGCTATAGTTAGAAAGTTCCTTAAGTTCACTTAATGCCGGGAGGACGTAATACTTAGGCTCTCCACCTTTATATGCTTGATAAGAGAATTTAACCGCTTCAGTAAGTGAAAGGGCTTTGCTTAATTCTGGGTAGTTGGCAAGCTTGTTTTGAAGTGATTTTATCTTGTAAAGTGTTCGTGCGTTGTTCTCAAATACTCCATTTGGCTGCTTAGTGTCGATAACGATTTCAAATGGTAGTACTCCGTGAAAATTACTTTCAAAGAAATGTAGGTCGGCATAAATAGGATCATTCTCAGGTAGGTCATCAACTACAAATCCGGTAATGTCGATTTTCGTCATTCCATACAATGAAACCAATAGTAGCGACCCGATAACAATGTATACTGCTTTCCTGTGATTGTGTACTATAATATCTATCAGGTTAAGCATTTTGTTAATGCGTTTTCCTTCTAAATGGCGCATGTGCTTTTCAGTAGGAGCCGGCAAATAGGTGAGGATAATCGGAATAAGTATAAGCGTGATCAAATAGGTGATCATTACGTTCAATGCAGCAATTACTCCGAATTGTACTAAGAATGAACTATTGGTAAAATAAAGTACTCCGAAGCCTATCGCTGTTGTGATGTTAGCAAGGAATAAAGAAATTCCAATTGTGCTTATCGTTCTCGATAATGCTTTGATTTTATTGCCATGCTTGAAGTATTCTCCTTGATATTTGTTGATTAAGAAAATACAATTTGGAACTCCGATTACTAAAATCAGTGGTGGTATAAGTCCGGTGAGGATTGTTATTTTGTAGTGGAAGATGTCTATGGTTCCCATACTCCATACCACACCTATTGCTACTACCAATAGCGAGAACAACACGCTTGTAAATGATCTAAAGAAAGCCCATAAAATGACTGCTGTTATTAGCAAGGCAAGAATGAGAAACAATTTCATTTCTCCCGATACTTTCTTCATTACAGCGGTTCTGATATACGGCATTCCCGAATATTTTAATGCTGTATGGTGTGTAGCTTCGAACTGCTGACAAAGTCCTTTGATTTCATCAACAATGGCAATTCGTCTCTTTGAGTCGAGATCTTTTTTCTTAAAAGTAATTGCTAAAAGATGAGCTCCTGTTTCTTTATTAAAGAGTAAATTATTGTAGAAAGGAAGTTTGAATATAACATTCTTTAAACTGTCGACTTCTTGTTGCGATTGCGGCTCATGGGCAATTACAGGTTGAAGGTCAAATTTTGTTAGACTGTCGTTACGTTGCAGATTATAAACTTGCGTAATGCCTAATACATTTTGAATTCCGCTGATGTTTTGAATATTCTTGCTTAGGCGATACCAGTCCCTGAATTTTTCGTAGGTAAAAAGATTTTGATCTTGAATCCCGATAACCATAACATTACCGTCTTCACCAAATAATTTAGTGAATTGCTCATATTCAATATAAGCAGGATCGGTAGTAGGAAGTACTTTAGCAAACTCATACGAAAGCTGAATTTGTGAGGCTTTGTATCCCATAAAAATGGTCAACAATGCTAAAGTGACTATAAGAGCGATTTTATTTCGGAGAATTATTCTTGCTATTCTATTCCACATATGGGCGTAGGAGTAATGAATTAGAAAAGAGGATGGAATTAACCCCATCCTCTTTCGTATTGTTGATTAGCCGATGATCAGCTTTAAGATAAGGATTGCCGCTGTAAACGTAACCACAAGGATTACAGGAAACAGAAACGGACGTCCCTGGTTTTTTTCTTTTTGAACTTCCATGTTTTTGCTTTTATAAATGAGAAATATTATTACCTAAGGGTAATTCCTCTTATATCAGCAAAACACAGTTTTTAATGTTTAACGGAACGGATAATTGGACTGAAATTGCCTTGCAATAACTTCTTGAAATTGGCAGAAGTTGTTGAGTAAAGCAACGTAAGTTGTTAATATTGTTGTCATTATAGAAATTCCTTAACTGCTTTTGAAGTGAAGGTATTATCCTCTGAATCGATGCAATGGTTGGATTGTCAACTATAATTTTTGAATGGTCTGAGTTGAAAATTGAAGATTCCTTCGAGTTGATTTCATTTGGTTTGTTATTTTCATTCAAAGCAGGAGCTTGAAGGATGAATAACATTCCAACTATGAAAAAGAGGACTTTAATCCCTTGATTTATGAGTCTGAGAAAAGGCTTAATCTGAGTCATTAATGCAAAGATATTATTTCCTTCAATGTGATTTCATTACCTGTAAGTTGTATTCTTATGGCTTCGTGTAACTATCTGTTAATCAAATTTGTATATAATGATTTGACCATGAAGAAATAAATTTTTACAGTTAGGCACTTTTCAATAAACCTTTCCGTCTTTTTTTTGTTATTTTGACCTATGAGCCTTGAGTACGTAATTCTGGTAGATTCGAACGATTCTGAGATAGGAGTGATGGAGAAAATGGAAGCCCACGAAAAGGGTGTTCTTCATAGAGCTTTCTCAGTAATTATTTACAATTCGAAAGGGGAGATGCTACTTCAGCAAAGGGCTTTGCATAAATATCATTCAGGAGGATTGTGGACTAACGCTTGTTGTAGTCACCCTCGTCCCGGGGAAACTATTATTGACGCCGGCAATCGTCGTTTGAATGAGGAAATGGGACTTAAAGCAGAGCTTTCTATTAAGAATCACTTAGTTTATAAAGCATCATTTGAAAATGGTTTAATAGAGCACGAATTCGACTATGTTTTAGAGGGTAATACCGACATTAATCCGGTTATAAATCCCCAGGAAGTTAATGCCTATAAATGGGAGAATCCGGAAGTATTAAAACAATCTATCGTAGACGAACCGGAACTTTATACATTTTGGTTTCGTGAATTATTTCATCGAAAATTAATCTGATTGGCACGATTTTTTCGTGGTGTATATTCAGGGATCAACTTCTATTTCGTGTTTAGTAAGATTTTTATACTGCGTTCACAATTTTGAATCTGTAATGTTTTTGAGTTTTATTACTGTCGTCATTGCGTTTGCAGTTGAAGATCAGATTTCATCACTTTTCTTACAGATATATTGCATACTCTAAAGTTGCGTTTTGACAGTTTTTGATTCAGTTTTCAGAGGTAAAGCTCGATTTCAATATCAATTCTAATCGGCAAAATCTTACATAGCTGATATACCGGCTATAAATAAAAAAATCAGGCTTTAACTTGAGGTTAGATTTGTTTTTGCCATAAAAGTATTCGAGCGAATTCGCACGAACAATTATGGCCTAAACACGAAAAACATGATGTTATGAGCCGAAATCTACATCGTTGGTACATCTTCCTTCACTTAGCATTCCTGATGACTTCCGGTTATCAAGCGAATGCAAGTCACGCTATGGGAGCTGACCTAACTTATGAGTGCTTGGGCGGAAATACTTATAAAGTGCGATTCTCTTTCTATCGCGACTGTATAGGGATTCCTGCACC
>JAKPPP010000186.1 GCA_029547265.1 Bacteroidota bacterium | reverse complement strand
GAAGAACATTTTAGTGTTTTTATGCTGAAGTTGTTGTTTAGCTAATGCCGTAGTTCTGTCCTTGTAAGCATTCGGCCACAGATGGAAATATAGGAAAGTTAATGTGTCGCTTGAACGATTGATATATTCCAACTCCATCGTTGCTGAGAGAGTATGGTTTTTGTCGTTTAGGGCACAATCGATTTTATAATGAACTTCCTGCTGAAAATAGGGTTTCCCTTGACCAAATATCGGTGAAATGATTACTTGAAATAGAAGTAGTATTGCTAATAGCTTTTTCATGCTGTAAAATTAGTTAAAAACAGGAATTACAAGCTATTTTATAGCCTCTTAATCCTTTTTTCATTCACAAGGCAATTTAAATACGCGCATAAGCGAAAAAATATGTCAGATATTGTAGATATGTGAATGATGCAATATATAAGGCTGTTTCTGTAATGGTATTGGATTCAATCATGTTCACCTTTGTCGTGTAGAAAAAGATAATACTCTATAAAATGAAAAAGTCACTAATATTACTTTGTTTATTTGTATTTGTTGGATCAATAACACCAAGTACAGTGATGGCAGGAAGCCATCCAAAGTTAATCACAATTACTTCAGATTCTTTGAATATTGATTCATTAAAACTTCGATTGGAAGAAATTGCAGCTATAGATAAGAGTGATATGTCGAGAGTTGAAAAGAAAAAATTGAAGTCAGAAGTTCGAGGTATTCAGCATAAGTTAAAAGAAGTTGACAGAGGAATTTACTTGTCGCTTGGCACAGTTATTCTAATTGTAATTCTTTTAATTGTTTTAGCATAAAATGAGTGTTTCTAATTTTAAAATATAAGTCATGGGAAATATACTTTATTACATTGCAGTTATTTTTATTATTTCGTGGTTAGTCGGATTTTTAGGATATCATGCCGGAGGTTTAATTCATATCCTTTTGTTTCTTGCCGTAGCTTCTGTGTTACTTCGAGTAATTCAAGGGAAAAAACCGATCAATTAAAATGAAAACGAATTTAAAAGTAAGCGGCATGTTATTGATTATTTCAGCCGTAATAGTGATTTCATTTTCTGAGTTCACTTATGTTCCTTCAGGAAGAATGAATGAGGAAGGCAAAGTTATTATCGATAAACAAAGTACTGAAGATTATGCATGGTTGCCATTTGCCGGTATGTTTATGTTTATGGGGGGAATTGTTCTCGTGTTAAAAGACAGAACATTTTTAGCTTAAAAATTAATGTGGACTCAGTTCACTAAGTAAATAGTTTAATAGTTTAATTAAAATAAAATGAAAAATAAATTAACGGCGTTAGCTATGTTATTTTTGATAACATCAGGCTTGGTTTTAATAACCTCAAATGTCAATGCTCAAAAAGGCAACTTTGGAGTTCGATTCATGCCGACTTTTACTTCCTTTAATGTAAGGGGCGCCGACGGAAACACCGTTAAAGGAAATGTTACACTTGGTTTTGGCGCGGGAATAGTGATTGGACGAAATTTTAACAAGAATGTAGGTTTAAATTTAGAAGTCCTTTATTCATCCATTACTCAAAAGTTTGCTGAAGTAAATGGTAATAGAAAAGTGCGTTTGAATTATGTAAATATCCCTATCCTGTTATCATTAAATACAGGGATTTACAAAAGATTGAATTTTAATGTTACTGTTGGTCCTCAAATCGGGTTAAGTGTAGGGAGCAATATGGTAACTACCTCCAACGACGGCTCTAACGTGAGCCAAGCAGTTCTTTCAATAAAGAAAGGAGATTTTGGTTTTGCTTATGGAGCAGGTATCGACTTTAGTTTGAATGAAGAGAATACCCTTAAGCTTTCTTTAGGTTATAGAGGAGTATATGGGCTAGTAGACATTAGTAATGACAATAAAACTGTCACTACAGGTTCTTATTACCTCTTAGATAGAACACATTTAGTAACAAATTCCGGCTACATCGGATTTACGGCGTTATTCTAACGCGCTTTTAGATTTCCTGTCAGCTAAAGTGGTTTAGCTGACAGTTTTTTTCCCTCTTGCTAAGTGTTAATTATGTAACACTTTGCAATTGGATGTAAGGATAGAGAATTGATAAAACAACACATTTGTACATCTCTATCTCCTTTAAGATTGAAGTTTAACAGTTTAAAATTACGATAATGAATACACAAGAAATTAAGGGTGAATGGGCAGTTACAATGGCCAAACTTAAGCAGAAATATGCAACCCTTACCGATAACGACTTAATGTTTGCTGAAGGTAAAAAAGATGAAATGCTTGGTCGAATTCAAGCAAAATTAGGTAAGACCAAAGAGGAACTTGCCAAGATAATTAAGGACTTATAAATCGTTGGAATTTACTTTTCAATAAAAAATCAAAAAAATGAGAATGTTTAGAAAAAATTTAATGGTGTTGTCGTTTATTACGAGCATCGTTTTTACGGGTTGTGATTCGTCAGCTCAAAAAGTGAAAGACGCAAAAGAGGATGTTCAAGATGCTAAAATTGAACTGAGCCAGGCGCAAAAAGATTCATCTGCTAAAGCAATTAAAGAAGCTCGTGAAAACGATTACAGAGTTTTCAAAATTGAAACGGATGCACAAATCAAAACTAATAATGTTAGAATTGATGAGTTGAAATCTAAGAAACGTATGCCCGGTAAAACAAATGATGCTGATTATACTAAACGTATTGAAGAACTTAGAAAAAGAAACACAGATCTTAAAACTCGTCTCGATAACTATGATACCAATACCAGTGATTGGGATATATTTAAAAGAGAGTTTTCGCACGATATGGATGAACTTGGTCAGTCTTTGAAGGACTTTACGGTTAATAATAAAAACTGACCTGCTTTTCGGAAATAGGTGAGTGGTAACCTCACTTATTTTCTTTTTTAATTTTAAATACAATAACTATGGATGTTTCCGAAGTAGAAAAATCGAAAGCCTTAATTACGGTAGAGATTATTGAATATGTCCCGAATTCTATCTTGATTAAAACAATCTTGAAGAAGTCAACGGGAAATATTAGCGTTATGTCGTTTGATAGTGGTGAAGCACTTACAGAAACAACCTCAGCATTTGATTCATTTATGCAGGTGATCGACGGTACAGCTGAAATAGTAATATCAGGTAAATCGACAGTATTGGCTACAGGTCAATCTATCGTCATTCCTGCACATGCAGCAAATTTCTTGAAACCAAATGGGCGATTTAAGATAATATTAACCATCATAAAAAGTGGTTACGAGTTATAATAAATGAATATTAACCGATTAAAAATTTCAGTCATGAACCTTCTTCCTTCTTTCGTAAGTACTAAAATTTGTACGCTCATAGGACATTCTTGGCAATATAGAGATTACTCAAACTACATGAAACCGGATGGGAAAGCTTATGAATTTAGAGCTTCTCGAAAATGTAAAAGATGCGGACAAAATGCATACTTTTATAATTCATGGACTAATGAGCCAAAATCGACGTTGGATTTTGAATCGGGGAAATACCATATTGGACGTTTCAACATGGATAAGTTAAAACTTATCTAGTTGTGTTTTTTTATCGAAAGTTGTGCAAAATGACTACCTTTAGATAAATTCTTTGGAATTGCGCATATTTTCAGTTTCATTTTAACAAAAAATTTTATTCGAATTTGAAGATATATATTAAATACATGGTTAGTATTCGTTGCAAATTGTTTGTAATGGATGTTATTAAGAGAATGGGCCTTAAATTAATAAAGGTCGAGCTCGGCTTTGTCGAATTTGAGGGTGAACTAACTCCCGAGCAAAAAGACCTTCTTGCTTCCGAATTGTTGCGTTCAGGGTTAGAATTAATGGATGATAAGAAATCAATCCTCATTGAGAAAATTAAAAACGTAATAGTCGAAATGATTCACTATAGTGATGAACTTCCTAAAGTTAACTTTTCTGTTTTTTTAGCTGAGAAGCTAGATTACGATTACACTTACTTATCTAATTTGTTTTCTGAAACTGAAGGTTCTACTATCGAACATTTTATCATTATGCATAAAATTGAGAGAGTTAAAGAATTAATCATTTACAATGAATTGAACTTAACTGAAATTGCTTGGAAAATGCATTATAGCAGTGTAGCTCATCTTTCGAATCAATTTAAAAAGGTTACAGGATTAACCCCTTCCTTTTTTAAATCTTTGAAGGATAAAAAGAGAATAAACATTGAAAGTTTGTAAACGCAAATTATGCAATTTCAATAGCGTTTTTTGTAATGTATTAAAATGATTATGTTCTCAACTTTGCATTGTAATATTTTTATTACTATGTACCCGCAGAGATCGGGCTTATTCAAAATATCATGTCAAATACAAATTCAGTTCCTGCAGTTGGTAAAGCTAATTGGACAGAGCAAAAAGGTAAATTAAAAGCTAAATATTCTGTTTTAACAGATGCTGATTTAACTTATGAAGAAGGTAAGAAAGACGAAATGTTAAGCAAAATTCAGACTAAACTTGGAAAAACTAAGGAAGAATTTGCGACAATAATGTCGGCCCTTTAGTAAAAAGAAAAACCGCCAAACTTTTGTTTGGCGGTTTTTTAATTTTAATGCTTTATAACCAGCTTTTCGTTTTTCGTTTTTTGTCCGGATTGAATTTTTACTATGTACATGCCTTCTTTCCAGTTATGGCAATCGATTTTATTCTCGACGTCGAATGATTTAAATACTGCCCTTCCTTGCATATCAAAAACTTGAATTTGATTAGATTTCTCGTTACTGAATATATTAATTATATCGTTTGCCGGGTTGGGTACAAGATGAAAACCTTCACTTATAACTGGGATTTGTAATCCGGTAGTTGTTGTTATATTTACATCATCAATATTTAATCTAGATCCTAAATTTGTTGACCCTAGAGGAGTTGAGTTAAAGAAGCATAGTTGTGCTGCAATAGCCGATCCCGCCTGATTATAAGTTATCGGAACATTAACAAATGAGTAAGTTGAGTTTGCTCCTAATCTAATTTCAGTAACCGCTATTTGATCAAATAAACTATCAAACACCGTAATTTTCGCATACCCGGAATCATTTCCTACTGCTAAAAATTTGTAGTAGAAGTTAAGTTGATCGGGGTTTCCAATATTGGAAAAGTCAAGTAGGAGGCTGTAAAATTGATTTGAATCTTGCATTGCACAAGCTCCTCCGGGATATCCCGTTTGCGTTGTAAAGTTGTACGCATTTCTTAATTCTAAAGCATAGTTTCCGGTATGTGCATCATTTGTTACACCGCATAGTAATCCGTCAAATACTAACGAATCGATTGGATTCCCATTGCTATCTATTGAAATAGCAAACGATGTGAGTTGTCCCCAAAGTAAGGGGATCGAGTCAGGCGACACTAATTCAAATCCCGGGTTTCCCATAGGCGCTTGAGCCGATGCTGAGAAACGAAATACTATTAAAAAGAGTAGGAGGGTAAGTTTTTTCATGTTTTTAGTTTTGGATAATGCTGTGTGGCTTCTGCAATCGCGCGCTCGTTGTTTCGGCTTGTGTTGTTGGTTAACCTTTAGCAAATGTATGCTGCTGAGTAACTTAGAGCAAGAAAAGTAGGTAGACATAAGGTGTACATCATTAGGATCTGATGTCATTTCCGGTCGACTATTGGTGATTATCCTTGATTTTTTATCGATTTTAGAGTTTCATGAGGAATTCTGTGAGGTTATCTTCGGTATTCAGTTGAAGCTTTTTGCGAAGTCGATATCGTGCCGTTTTTACACTATCGGCTGAGATATTCATTATCGCTGCCATTTCTTTAATGCTCATATTCATCTTGATTAGAGCACATATTCGAAGGTCGTTCGGTGTTATTTCAGGGAAGGCTTCTTTCAGTCGATTGAAAAAGTTCTTGTTTAATCCTTCGAAGTATAGGTTGAAATCGTCCCATTCCTTTTCCCGGTTTAACTCACGACTGATCAATTGACGGGCTTCAGGCTGACTTTGCTGCTCAAGCTTTTCATTCAATTCTTGTAGTAATTCATTTTTACGCAACATTTGAAGTGCTAATGCACTTAGCTGACTTTCTTTATGATCAAGGTCGTTTTGAAGCTGGTTTTCTTTTAATCGTTTCTGGTCTTCTATGGCTTGCATTAATGCTTCTTTGGTTTGAAGCAATTGCTTATTGCGATTATTGATTTTTCTTAAAAACTGAATAACGGCAATTGCAATGGCAATGATGATGGCAATTCCTCCCCATAGCAAAATATTGGTCAACTTTATGATTTCGTTTTCTTGCTCTATTAAATGTAGCTTTCTGTCTTTCTCGGAAACATTAAATTGCATTTGTAACGATTCGATAGCTTTCTCTTTCTCATACGAAGCCATCTGCTCTTTTACTTTTATCTGCTGCTTTTCATAAATTAATGCTTCATCAAATTGCTTTTGACTTTCTTTTAAATTTATGAGTTTGTCGAGTGTTTTTATCGTGAAAAATTTATCACTAAAATTTTCAGATGATATTAAAGCTTCTTTATAATAGGCTTCTGCTTTTTGATAATCGCTGTTAAACTTGATTTCCCAATTCGCTTTTTCTAAAAGTACGAGCACCATTGCTTGTTTGTTATAGCTCCGCTGTGATATTTGATATGCAGAATCGAGTAAAATCATTCCTTCGTTTTTATTTCCCTTAGTTATTTCAATTTTCGCGACGCTTAAATAAGATCCGGGTAAATAGGTAATGTACTTGCTTTTGATATTTTCCTTCAATGCCAGGCGATGAAAATACTCAGCTGAGTCTTTTATTTGCAAAGCATCATATGCATTTCCTAGCGACCTATATATTAGTACTAGTGTCCCGCTCGAATCATTCCCGTTAGGAAATCCATTTATAGCTTCTTTGCTTAATGCTATAGCTTCCCTGTGTTTGCCTTGACGTGATTGAATTGTACTAATTAATTGCAGGCATTTACTTCTTCCTTCTTGTGCAATATAAGGATCTGTAATTTCAAATTGTTTGTAGAGTTCCATCGCTCTCATCGCATACTCCATTCCTTGCGTGATTCCTGAGCCATAGGTGCACATGCCAAGGTGTAATAGAGCCTCCGCCTGACTATAAACGTCTTTGTCGTGGTAAGCTAGTTCGTATGCTTTGCCATAATATTCTATAGCTCTTGCTTCGCTATCCGTTTGCAGAGCAACTAATCCTAATGATAAATACTTATCTGCTCGATTTGCAAAGCAAAACGACATTGAAATAAACAATAAAATGCAGATTGTATATTTTTTCATAAATACTTTATGATGATAAATATACTTAATTGACTTTTATAATTGGAAGTCAATGCTAAATTTTCCTGCGTAAATCAAGGTTTACGAGGAGAGTGGTAAGAAAATATCGAGATTAAGCAACTACTTTCTTGCTCACTGATCGTTTAATCAGTTCAACAAAATCATCGAAGAGGTATTCTGAGTCATGTGGACCCGGTGCAGCTTCAGGATGATATTGTACCGAAAAAGCATCTTTCGATTTCACGCGAATTCCTTCGATACTTTGATCGTTAAGGTTGATATGCGTAATTTCTACTTCTGATGAATTATGTACATCTTCCGGCATTACTGCGAATCCGTGATTTTGAGAGGTGATTTCACATCTTCCGGTGATGATATTTTTTACCGGGTGATTAATTCCTCTGTGCCCATGATGCATTTTGAAAGTTCGTATGCCGCAGGCTTCTGCTAAAAGTTGGTGTCCGAGGCAGATACCAAAAACCGGTGTTGAGCTATTCAGCATTTTCTTTACAGTGGCAACTGTATCAGGCATTGCTCCCGGATCTCCGGGGCCATTTGATAGCATATATCCGTCAGGTTGCCACGATTGCATTTCTTCGAATGATGTTGAGTACGGATATACACGAACGTTACATCCTCTCTCTGCAAGCAATCGAATGATATTTAATTTTACTCCGGCATCTAATAAAGCTACTTTGTAGGTTCCGTCGGTATTGTAATCGTATACTTTTTGAGTCGATACTTTTGATGAAAGTTCTAATCCTTCCATCGATGGTACCGCCGCTAATTGCTTTTTCAATGCTTCAATGTCCTGAACATCGGTGCTGATAATTGCATTCATTGCACCTTTCTCGCGAATATGTCTTACAATCGCTCTGGTGTCGACATCGGTAATAACAACTAATTTCTTTTGTTCGAAGAATTCTTGAACTGAACAATCAGCGTCTTTACGTGAAGGGATCTGACTTAAATTTCTGCAAATCAATCCTGCAATTTTAATTCCGTCCGATTCCGATTCTGAATATTTAATGCCATAGTTTCCAATATGTACATTCGCCATCACCATCAGTTGTCCGGTGTAAGAAGGGTCAGTAAATATTTCTTGGTATCCCGTCATCCCTGTATTAAAACAAAGTTCTCCGGTGGCAATTCCTTTAAAACCGGCGGCTTTACCATAAAAAACGGTTCCATCTTCAAGTAAAAGCAGGGCAGGGGCTTTAGCAGAATATTTCATATCGGGAAGGGGAAGATCAGTGCTGCAAAAATACGGAAAAATTGGCTTGATTTTTTTCGAAAAGAACTTTTTATTTTATGTTCTAGAAAGCGTGTTAAGTTATTGAAAAGCAATAGTATATGTCAAAATTTTTGATTCGGCACGTATATTGATTTACCAACAGTTTGCACTTTTTTGTTGATAAGCGGTTTAAGGAGATTTATTCTACTTAACGGACTAAGTTTTATTTTCTTCCGAAATCGGCGGGAATTTCACCCCAAACTTCTGTTTCCCATTTTAAAATGGGATTGTTATAGCGATTGTTCATCAGCCATCTTTCAGCGCGGTCGATATATTCGAATAGCTTTCCGTTATTTCGGGTTGGAGCCAATTTGGTTCCGCACTTTTTCTTTTTTACCCAACCAATTGCAATCTTCGAATCGCTGTAAATTATTTTGGTGGGTAAATTGTTTTGTTGGAGATAGGCAAGGGCATGAACCAGCGCTAAAAATTCGCCAATATTATTGGTGCCATCAGGATAAGGCCCCATGTGAAAAAGGTTTTCTCTTGTTTGGGTGTCAACTCCTTGATATTCCATTAATCCAGGATTCCCGCTGCAGGCCGCATCTACACAGATGCTGTCGCTGATGGGTCTTCCAACCATTAATTTACTTCCTGTCCTAACGGTAGGCGTATCCGAAGATTTGCGATATAGATGTCGCGCGAAATGTTCTTTGAAGGCTTTCTCGGCTTCTTCTTTTGTGGGATACGATTTGTATTTGGCTTCAGGAAATCCATCAGTACTTCGCTTGCATTCGTCCCACGTCTCGAAAACTCCTTTCGTGCGACCTTCCCATACTGTGTAAAATTTCTTCTTGGTTGCCATTCCCGATACCCTTAGCTGTATTTATTGCACGAAGATAGTATTCCTTTTTTGATTGGTTGATTTTCCGAAATTTCTTTAGATACTATCAAAGTTTTGTCATGCATTCAACATCGGATTGTACATCATTATTGCATTGTTTTCGGCAATCATTTCTCTCATTTCTCTTCCATCGCCGTAGGTAGCAATACGATATATTTTATTATGTCGTGTATATCCTCCCCACCATTGTTGCGCGAAATGATGGTCTTCTTCTTTGATTTGATATTTAACATCGATAGGTGCATTCGACGTTATTTTCCCTCTTAAATATTCTTCGTCTAACCATACTTCAATCCGAAAACTTTGCTCACTCGTGTTTTCAATTTGTAAGTCAATGTAATTGTAGCTTAACGTAGCGCCGCATCCAAAGGGAATACTTCTGTTGATGTCGGGAAAAACATCATAGCCATGTCGCCATCTTTCTTTTATGGATAATGGTGTGTGAATGCTCATCCAGTAGATTAGGTTGCCTAGCTGACAAAGTCCTCCTCCGATTCCTTTCCCCGTTCTACCATTTTCTAAAGTTAATCCTTCGAGGTATCCTTTCTTTTTTGTGGGTCGCCCAACTAAATTCCAAATCGAAAATGTTTGTCCGGGATGTATGGTAACTCCGTTGATTTGTTCAGCAGCGAGCCGTAGATTGACAATTTTATTGTACTGCAGATACATTTCTACGTCTTTCAAGGGACGTAATAATATGGATTGATGCTCGAAGCAGAGGTGATTAAAGTCTGTCGATGGTTCTATTTTTGCAAAGGAATCAGCTTCTTTTAACCACTTGATTTTTCTACGTAAAATAAAGTATTCTTTCCCGAGTAGTTTTCTTAAATATCCGCGTTGCTGCGGCTTTTCTACGGGATCGATTTTCATTGCTTAGCTGTTAACCGTTTGCTTACGGATTTCGCTGATGGCGTTTCTTAAAAATGTCGGAATAACAGTATTCTGAGTAAGCTTAATTTTGTCATCGTCATTCAGATGCAAAACCATATCATCGAATTTTTCTTGTCCGTGAATTTCTATTATCTGTTTGCTTTTCTCTTCTCTCATCAGATAATGCAACATTCCAATTGGATCTGCCTCCGGATGAAATTGCGTTCCTATCATTTCATTCGTAAATCGTATGCCCATCATGGCTCTTTCGAGTGGGACATGGGGACGATCTTTTTCGATAGCTAAAATTTCTGCTCCGAATTTTTGCAATTCATCGTGATTAGGTTGTATTACTTGCCAATCGCGACTATCAACTGCATAAAAAGGATCAGGTAAATTTCTGAAGCATGGTTCGTCGATTCCGCCTTCCATGCGATGAGTAGGGAAAATTCCGAAGGCTGTCGACTTACGCTTCTTCAACTCGCCTAAGCCTAAATGCCTGCACATTAATTGGAACGAATGACAAATCAAGAAAATGTATTTCTTATCGCTACCCGAATGACGATTAGTTTCTAATAATTCATCCATCAATCGGAAGTAGTCGATTTCCCATTGTGCTCCGAGTTCTTCCAAAGGACTTCCCGGTCCACCGCTGCTGATGTAAATATCATAGCTGCTATCCGGCACTTCTCCTTTGTAACGTACGTCGAATCTGGTCCAAGTAAGTTCTATTTCACTTTGCTCCTGAGCTTGTCTTTCAAGTATAGAGTAAATCCCTCTCATACCTTCATTAGGCTCGTTATTGTATAAATCGAGTATCGCTACGCGGATTTGTTGCTTTTCCATTTGAGAGGCAAAGTTCCGAAATATTTTAGCTTATTGCCGTTAATTTTAGCAGAATCTTACAATCCGTAGTTCGTTTCACTTACCATGTAGTCAACAACAGCTTTCAAATCGCCTGTTCTTGCGTATACTTCTAGTTGTCGGTCGGCTCCCGTTCCTTGCTCCAGCATTTTTTCTATATAGCGAAGCTCATGACGGCTGCCTAAATCATCCACTACATCATCAACAAAGTCGAGTAGTTCGTAAATCAAATCTTTAGTAGCAATTTCTTCTTGCTTTCCGAAGTCGATAAGCTTGCCTTCAATACCATAGCGTGCCGCTCTCCACTTATTCTCGTTGATCAACGCTCTGCTATAGTTTCTGAAACTTAAATTCGATTGCATCAATTTGTAAATCTTTGCAACAACAGCTTGAATCAATGCTGCAATGGCGATGGTCTCATCAACTTTCATCGGTACATCGCAAATTCTGAATTCGATTGTTTCGAAGAAAGGATGTAGACGTAAATCCCACCATATTTTCTTTCCGTTGTCGATGCAGTTAGTCTTGATCAACAAGTTAACATAACTATCATATTCAGCTACACTCGAGAAATAATCAGGAATACCGGTACGAGGGAATTTGTCGAATACTTTTGTTCGGTAAGCTTTAAAACCTGTATTTCTTCCTAACCAAAATGGTGAGTTGGCAGATAATGCAAAAATATGTGGCAAGAAATATCTAGCTTGGTTCATCAACTGTAATCCGATTTCACGATTCGGAATTCCGACATGCACATGCAATCCGAAAATTAAATTTCCTCTCGCCGTATCTTGCATCTTGTCAACTATCTCGTGATATCTCGGATGATCAGTAATTTCTTGATCTTGCCATCTCGAGAATGGATGCGTTCCGCCTGCTGCAAAGAGAAGCCCTTGTTTAGCCGCTATCTCTCCGATGATTCGTCTCAGATAGGTTACTTCTTTACGAGCTTCAACAACATCCTTACAAATATTAGTTCCTACTTCCACCATACTCTGGTGCATTTCGGCTTTTACTTGTTCTTTTAGAATTACTTTTCCTCCTTCAACAATTTGGTGCATGTGACTGCGTAATTCTCTCGTTTCGGGATCTATAATTTGAAATTCTTCTTCTATTCCAAGTGTAAATAGCGACATATAATATTGTTTTTATTGTGAAAACTAACGGTTCGTGGTTTGTGAAAATAACAACTATTTTTTGTAGTTCCTAAATTCTCTACCATTATTCAAAAAAAAATGAGCAGCTTTTCAACTACTCATTTTTTTAATTATTGATTTACGTTTTCTGATGGTGTGAATCTAGGAATCGGATTTCCTGATGCCATCCCCAATGTAGCGTTTTTCATGTAAGTTCCCCAAGTGAGGTTGTCGGCATTTTCTTTATGTGCTTTAGCTCTGCGAATACACATGTTAGCTGCTGATTCAATTACCCAGTCGAAGTTTTCTTGTCCTACGCTGCTGATATCTGCATCCGGTGCAGGATTACAGAAGTCGATAGCATAAGGAATTCCATCACGTACAGCAAATTCTACTGTGTTGAAGTCATATCCCAATGCTTCACATAAGCGCATTGTATAATCGTAAATGGTGTCTAGTAATTTCTGATCGGCATTGAATTTATTGTGGACATAACGCAAGTGATGAGGATTACGTGGTTCGTATTCCATAATGCGAATATCTTTTAATCCGATGCAATAAACTCGGAAATACGAGTCAAACTTGATTTCTTCTTGCAATAACATTACAAGTTGTCCCGTAGTTTGATGCGATTGGAAGAAACCATCTTTCGTGTCTAATTGAAATACGTTTTTCCATCCTCCTCCGGCATGAGGTTTCATGTAAACAGGGAATCCTGTGTATTGAAACATCGTTTCCCAATCGAGTGGCATCGATAAATTTCTGAATGATGCTTCACTTGTATCATCAGGCCATTGGTTCGATGGTAATAAACATGTTTTAGGTACAGGAATTCCTAGTCTTGTTGCTAAACAGTTATTGAAGAATTTCTCATCGGCACTCCACCAAAAAGGGTTGTTAAGTACCGCTGTTCCGTTTAGTGCTGCATTTTTTAAATATGCACGATAGAAAGGAACATCTTGAGAAATACGATCAAGGATAACATGATAATCGGTTGCTTCTCCTTGCATGCATTTGTCAATCTTTACTAGTTCGGCAACAATGCCGGGTTCGTTTTTTTCATTGATGCGTTGAATTAATGCATCCGGAAAACTGCGCTCCATCCCGTGGAGAATACCAATACGTTTCATGTGAATTCGGTTTGTAAATTATTGAGTAAATCTTCTTATTAAAATTGCAAATTCATGCGACCGAAATACGTCGGCAGCATCTCTCTCCATACAGGCCAGTCGTGTACGGCATTCGGTCTGACGTCGAGCCAGAATGGCATTCCCTTCTGACGCATAATGTCGGCCAATCGATTGTTTTGCGGAAGACAGAAATCTTGTTCTCCAACACCTAATATGATTCCCATTTTCCAGAGGTTATCATCGTTGAGGTTTCCTAAATAATCCACCGGATTGTTGTAGTACACATTCTCATCGTAGTAACCGTCTAAATGGTTGGTGATATCGAATGCTCCGCCCATGCTAAAGGCATTGCTCACTCGTGAAGGGTGACGAAATGCGAAGTTGATGGCATGGTATCCACCAAAGCTGCACCCTGCAACTGTTACTTTATGATGTCCTGTTTCTTCAGATGCTCTCGATACTACTTCATCGAGGATAAATCGATCGTAAATAACGTGATTTCTTATGCGTTCTGAAGGATGGATAGTATCGTTGTAGAAGGAGTGCTTGTCGACACTATCGGGACAGTAGATTTTCACTAAACCATTCTCCACAAACCATGATACAGCATCAATCAACAAAAAGTCTTTGTTTTGGTGATAGCTACCCATACTGGTAGGGAAAATAATAACAGGGACGCCGGCATGCCCGAATACCAGCATTTCTGTTTCTCCGCCTAAAGTTGGCGAAAACCATTTTAAATGTTCTTCTTTCAATGTTTGCGGTATGAGAGCACAAAATTAGCTAAAATCAGGAGGTGTACACCTAGTTTCCCGATCAGCTTTGGTAGATTAATCAACATTCAAGGTTCTGGGGTTTACCTCTGAAAAGGGCTTTTTGTGGGACGTAAAATTGTTGATATTTCCTTCGTTTGTTCTCTGTAGATGCATTTTGACGTTTTTTGAATGAGTTGATATAATGCTCGGATTAAGAAGTGGTTTTGCTCTTGATAAAGTGGTTAATTACTTATTGATTGTAGAGAAATTCGAAACTCTTAGCATCGTATTTTTGTTGAATATATTTTGGTATGTATTCGAATATTACTCTTGATACAGTTGCTGCTTTAAAGCAGATTTGCGGCGATGATCAGGTCTTTACCGATCTCGATCAATTGGCGCACTACGGACATGATGAAACCGAGGATTTACAGTTTAATCCCGCTGTCGTTGTTCGTCCCGCAGATGCTAACCAAGTAGCTTCTATTATGCGCCTTGCCAATGCTGAGCATATTCCTGTAACTCCTCGTGGAGCAGGTACCGGATTAAGCGGCGGTGCATTGCCTGTCCATGGCGGAATATTGCTTTCTACCGAGCGTTTTAATAAAATCATTGAGATCGATGAACGCAACCTCCAAGCTACAGTTGAACCCGGTGTAATAAATCAGGTGTTTCGTGATGCCGTAGAGGCAAAAGGATTGTTTTATCCTCCTGATCCCGCTTCTAGAGGAAGCTGTTTCTTGGGAGGTAATTTGGCGGAGAATGCCGGTGGACCAAGAGCGGTGAAGTATGGAACCACGAAGGATTATATCCTGAATTGTGAGGTGGTTTTACCTAACGGAGAAATTATTTGGACAGGTGCGAATGTGTTGAAGAATTCTACGGGATATAATTTAACTCAGCTGTTGATAGGAAGTGAAGGGACTTTAGGTATTGTGACCAAAATTGTTTTCCGATTAATTCCGCTTCCAACGAAAAACTTAATAATGTTGGTTCCTTTTTATTCGCCCGAGAAAGCTTGCGAGGCGGTAAGTGCTGTTTTCAGAGCGGGATTTACGCCTTCGGCGATGGAATTCATGGAACGTGATGCGATCGATTATGTGATGCAATTTGTGGATGTGAAAATTCCTGTGAAGAATGAACATAAAGCACATCTTCTGATTGAAGTAGATGGCAATGATATCGACGTGCTGTTTAAAGAATGTGAGCAAATCACTGAGTTGATGTATCAGTTTGAATGTGATGAGGTGATGTTTGCCGATACTGCAGAACAGAAGAATGAACTTTGGAAGATGCGTCGCGCAGCAGGTGAAGCGGTGAAGTCGCATTCGGTGTATAAAGAGGAAGATACTGTGGTGCCTCGTGCTGAATTACCTCGATTGTTGAAAGGAGTGAAGGAGATAGGTGCGAAATATGGATTCCGCTCAGTGTGCTACGGACATGCCGGTGATGGTAATCTGCATGTGAATATCATTAAAGATACTATGAGTGATGAGGATTGGAAGAATAAAGTTCCCCTCGGTATTCGTGAGATCTTTCACCTATGTGTTGAATTGAAAGGAACCATTAGCGGTGAACATGGAATCGGTTATGTTCAGAAAGGCTATATGGATATTGCTTTCAATAGTACGCAAATCGAATTGCAAAAAGGTATTAAGCGTTTATTCGATCCGAATAATATCCTTAATCCCGGTAAGATGTTTGTTTAAATATATTATTATTCTATATAATGAAAAAAATACTTTTATTGCTTTCTGTTTTTGTTTCCTTCAATTCGGTTGCTCAAAAACATTGGTTCGTGCTGAATCCCGATTCGGCTTCTTTGGTGGCTGATGCTTCTAAAATTTCGGCGGGATTTGTTTCAGATGTGAAGTCGGTAGATGCGAGTGTAGAAATAACGCAAAACACAATTCTGAATACTTCTCCTTACTTGATTTATTGGGATGATTCATTACACACTGTAAATATTCCGATGTGGTCGCAGGTAATTCCTCCGCAACAGGAGTTCTTTTACAAGTTAGCGGGTAGTCAAGAGAATGGCAAAAAGGTATTCGGTTTATTTTTCAACGGATTTTATTTAGTTCACGAACTTGGACATGCTGTTGAATGGTCGGAGCGAGCAAAGGGCAATAAAATGACGAGTTCAATTTATGAAAGTGAAGAGTTTGCAAATGAATTAGCGATTTTATACTGGCGTAAAAAGGGATATTCGAAGGAATTGAAGGAGTGTTATGATAACGCAAAAATCATGCTTTCTAAGCTCGAAAATCCTGTGCCACAGGGGCAAGAAATGGTTACTTTCTTCTCGAAAAATTACGAGGAATTAACCCAAGATCCTTATAAGTACGGATACTTTCAGTTTGATCAATTTGTTCGCCTTTATGATGCTTCTACAAAAACGACTTTCGAGCAGTTTTTGAAGAGTAAACTGAAGTAATTTGACCGTGATTCGGTGATTTGCCTTTTTGTGAGGTGAATTTTCATCGTTTTGTCACGGAAAAGTAAACCCTTTCTGACTTTTTGCGTATAAGTAATAATTACTCTCTTTTAGAGTTATAATTACATTGGAAATGGAACGCATTTTGAGAAATAAGAAAATACAGAAATCGGATTTTCATCGCCTTTTTAGGACGATGAGTCTGCTTTTTGTCGTTTTTTTTAGCTCAAATGCCTCTGCGCAAGAGATGTGGGGAGTGGCGAATAGCAATTACGCCGGACAAATGGGAATCGGATTGAATCCAGCAAGTATCGTTGGAGCACCTTACAAATGGGAGTTGCATATTCTTTCGTTCGATGCCTCTGTGATGAATAATTACATGTATTTGAAGAGAAACAGTCGCTTGATACGTAATAGCTTTACTGGCGAAACAGTTTCTGAGGATAAAACACCTGATCGCTATACAAAAACGGATAAATGGGCTTATAGTTCGATGTTCTTGAAGTATCCAGCTTTTATCTGGAATTCGAAGAAGTTCTCATTGGCCTTTAATACTTCAACACGTCTTGGATTAAGTGCTAATAAGGTTCCTTATCACTTGGCGAAGTTCATCAAAGAAGGATTCGAATATGATCCACAACAGCAGTTGTTCTATTCTGGTGGTGGCACATCGTTGGTATTGATTAATTGGCAAGAATTTGCTTTTACAGGTGGAATGGTACTTCGCAATGAATCAGATTGGTATGTGAGTGCAGCAGCGACATTGAAATACAATTACGGTTTTAATTCCTTTTTCGTGAACATAAACGATATGGTGTACAATTCAACAGCAGATTCGCTGTTGATTGTACAGAATCTTGATATGGAATACGGACATGCAAGTGCTAACGATGGAGAAACATCTCCGGGAAGCATTTTGAAGAAGAGAGGTAAAGGCTGGGGATTAAATTATGGAATGGAGTTTGTGAAAAATCGTAATGATAATTTTTATAATCCTTGTTCCCGAACTAGCGACAAACCGTATGATTATAAGATTGGAGTTTCGATAATTGACTTAGGTTATATTAAGTTTAATACTGATGCCCGTACTTTTAGTTTTGATAATGCATCTACCGATTGGTTCGGAATCGATACCGTTAAGTTTGATGGAATCGGAAAGATCGACAGTACTTTGGGTAAACAGTTTTATGGTGTATTTATGGGAGCTCGCGATAAACGTGAGTTTACATTGTATACACCTGCAGCTATCTCTGCTCAATTTGATTATCCATTAGGAAATAATTTCTACGCAAACCTTTCGGTTATTCAACGTATTCCGCTTGGTAAATATGCAATCAAGCGTGCGAATCAAGTTGCATTAACTCCGCGCTATGAAACGAAACGTTGGGAAGTATCGCTACCGGTTTCGTTCTACGAGCAATTTAAGCCTCGTGTAGGCATCGGATTCCGTTATGGGGTATTTACACTAGGGTCGGATATGATTAGTCCTTTGGTAGGATTAACGGATAGTTATGGTGTTGATTTATATCTCGGGATTTCAATTAAGAATTGGGGGAATTGCGGCGGACAAAAACGTTCGCGAAAGCCTAATACTGAAAAATGTAAAGTCCCGAACAGATCATAAAAATAA
>JAKPPP010000267.1 GCA_029547265.1 Bacteroidota bacterium | reverse complement strand
ATGAATGAACAAAAGGAAGTTTCCAGTGCCGATTCGCGTTTGAAATATGCCATGATTTATCCTCCTTTTCCATTGAAGGATCTGACGTCAGAAGCCGGTACCAGTGATGATACGGAAATAGGAAATTTATATAATCCATTGGTGGCTATTTCCGATAACGATCGTCAACAAAAGCGGAACAATCTTAATATGGCAGGGGATATTACGTGGAAGGCATTTGATAATTTTAAGCTGAAAGTTGAGTTTGGATACGAGAATTATCGTGCAGAAGACCAGCGTTTTTATGGAACTACCACTTATTACATTAAAAATATTCCTTCCTCCGAAAATCAGGGTTATCCCGCTGCCGAATTGAACAATACATTTTTGAATACTTTTAGAAATACCAATACGGTAAGTTATGACTTTAAGAAATTATTGGGAACTAGTCATCATTTGGATGTATTGCTGGGAGAAGAATACATTTTTAATAGTAAGCAAACGTTAACTAATACTATTCACGGATATCCCAAAAGCTTTACTTCTACCAATGCTTTTAGGTTAACCTCTCAAGGAACTCCCTATAATATCGAGAATTATTATTCACCCGACGATATACTTTTATCATTCTTTGGAAGAGCAAATTATGATTATTTAAGTCGTTATCTGATGAGTGTAACATTTAGAGCCGATGGTTCGAGTAAGTTTTCCAAAGGCAATAAATGGGGATATTTTCCTTCTGCTGCCTTAGCATGGAGAATTTCTTCAGAACCTTTTATGGAATCTACTCAATCTTGGTTGGATGATTTAAAGCTCAGGTTGAGCTATGGAACAGCGGGAAACAACAACATACCATCCGGTCAGATGACACAATCTTTCGATTCCAAGTCTACTTCATGGATCAATAACGTTGCTTCTTACTGGTCTCCCTCAAAAATTATGGCAAATCCCGATTTGAAATGGGAGACAACCGTAACGCGAAACTTGGGATTGGACTTTGTCCTCTTGAAAAGTAAATTAAATGGAACCATTGAAGGTTATTATAATACCACTTCCGACTTGTTGATCAATTTCCCCGTTCCTGGTACAGGTTATGATACTCAGTACCGTAATATGGGAGAAACGCAAAATAAGGGCGTTGAATTTACACTGAATTGGATAGCAATAGACAAAAAGAATTATGGTTTGAGTTTCAGTGGAAACATTGGATTCAATAAAAACAAAATCAATTCTTTGGGAATAATGAGCGACTTTGGAGCATCCAGTGGTTGGGCTTCAACTGAAATAGGTAACGATTACTGGATTGCTGTAGGAGGTTCTGTTGGGCAAATGTATGGCTACCGTTCCGATGGAAGATATGAAGTATCTGATTTTGAAGGATACGATTCTGTAAAGAAAAAATGGATATTGAAGGAAGGAGTTGTTGATTGTTCTTCCGTAATTGGATCAGATGCGCTTCGCCCGGGAGCAATGAAACTGAAAGATATTACCAATGACAGCATTGTAAATTCAAAAGATTATACGATAATAGGAAATGCCAATCCCTTACATACCGGTGGATTTACAATTAATGGAAGATTGTACGGATTTGACCTTTCTGCAAATTTTAACTGGAGTTATGGGAATGATGTGTACAATGCCAATAAAATCGAATACACTTCTACCAGTAAATATCAATATCGAAACATGTTAGCCATCATGGCAGACGGAAAACGCTGGACCAATTTGAAATCAGACGGAACCATTAGCAACAATCCGGCAGAATTGGAAGCCATGAATGCCAATACAACAATGTGGTCTCCGTATATGTCAAAATATGTTTTTTCCGATTGGGCTGTTGAAGATGGTTCCTTCTTGAGGTTAAATACACTTACTTTAGGTTATACTTTACCGGTTCATTTAATCAGACAAATCAAAATTCAACAGTTGCGTTTTTATGTTACCGGTTATAATTTGTATTGCTGGACAAATTATTCCGGTTTCGATCCTGAAGTTTCAACTCGACGTAAAACCGAATTGACACCATCGGTTGATTATTCGGCATATCCAAAAAGCCGACAGGTAGTATTTGGCTTAAATTTAAATTTTTAACCTTGTAAATAATTTGATAAAATGAAAAAGACAATATTTATTTCTGCAATACTCACTCTTTTCTTAATGGGAATAATGAGTTCATGCGAGGAAACTTTAGAAGCTCCCACCAAATCGTCATTGGACGAACAGGTAATTTTTTCTACGCCTGTTTTGGCAGAAGGAGCTTTGATGGGCATTCATCAATCTTTGGCAGAAACCAATTCCTATCGTGGTCGTTACATACCTTTTTACGGGATTAACACCGATATCGAGTGGTACAATTCATCTGAAAATGTAAGTGATGACCGTGCAAAACTGACCGGTTACGATCCGCTTCCTACCAATACTCAGATGAATATGGAAAACAATG
>JAKPPP010000266.1 GCA_029547265.1 Bacteroidota bacterium | reverse complement strand
TATCACTGTCGATGATATCTTACAACTCGCCAAAGAAGAAGATACAGAAGATATTCAGAAGATCGGTGCGGTAGAAGCACTCGAAGAACCTTATATGGATGTATCGCTCACGCAGATGTTGCGCAAGCGTGCTCCTTGGCTTATCATTCTCTTCATCGGAGAGATGTTCACCGCTTCTGCTATGTCGTTTTTTGAAAATGAAATCGACAAGGCCGTTGTATTAGCATTGTTTATTCCACTTATCGTTTCGAGTGGTGGTAATAGCGGTTCACAAGCATCTACACTTATTATTCGTGCCTTAGCATTAGGCGAGATCACAATTCTCGATTGGTGGAGAATTATGAGACGAGAAATTGTTACGGGACTTTACCTCGGACTAATTCTCGGATTCATAGGTTTCTCGAGGGTAACTACATGGCATTTCTTTACTGATATATACGGTCCTCATTGGTTATTGATTGCACTCACCATCGGATTCTCCGTATTCGGAGTAGTACTCTGGGGAACTATCATGGGATCGATGATGCCGCTATTCTTGAAACGATTGGGATTAGACCCAGCGACTTCCTCGGCTCCGTTTATCGCGACGATGGTCGATGTAACAGGACTTGTTATTTATTTCAGCTTCGCCTCTACTATTTTAAAAGGAACTCTTTTATAACATGAAAGGGAAAATTCTTTTAATCGACACTTTACATCCCTCTTTTAAATGGAGTCTCGAGCTACTAGGATTCGTTTGTGATGAAGGTTATGCTATGTCGAAAGACGAAATATTATCTATCATCAAAGATTATAACGGTGTGGCTATCCGAAGTCGGTTTAAAATCGATGCCGACTTTTTATCAAAAGCTTCTCACTTAACTTTTATTGCTCGCGCTGGTGCAGGAATGGAGAATATAGATGCAGAGGCAGCATCTAAGCACGGCATTAACCTTATCAATGCCCCAGAAGGTAACAGAGACGCCGTTGGCGAACATGCTATCGGAATGTTGTTAGCTATGATGAATCATCTTTTGCGCGCCGACAATGAAGTGCGTCAAGGTATCTGGAAGCGTGAAGAAAACCGTGGCGATGAAATTCAAGGTAAAACAATCGGCATTATCGGTTTCGGAAATATGGGAACTGCCTTCGCGAAAAAACTTCAAGGCTTCGAGGTAAATATGCTGGTGTATGATCCTTATATCAAAATCGATCAACAACAATATCCTTATGTGAAACAAGTATCGATTGATACTATTTTCGAGCAAGCAGATATCATCAGCTTACATGTCCCGCTCACTGCAGAAACCAACAAAATGGTGAATGCCGATTTCTTGAGCAAATTCAAAAAACCAATTCGGCTTATCAATACTGCCAGAGGTAAAGTAGTTGAAACTGCAGCTCTCACTGATGCAATGAAAAAAGGAACAGTGCTTAACGTTGCCTTAGATGTTTTGGAGTACGAATCTATTTCTTTCGAGAACCTCGACGCTTCGCAATTGCCTGAACCGTTTCAATATCTTATCAAAAGTGATCGCGCTATTTTATCACCGCATATTGGTGGTTGGACGCATGAATCGAATGAGAAGATTGCACAGACAATGGTAACGAAAATTACCAAGCTATTTTAAAGCTTTTCAATTATCAGCGTTCACTTTCGGCTGAAGAATAAATCTTCCGATCTTATTGTTTTCAATCTCGGTGCGATTCATCTTTTGCTTTCTAAATTTACCGTTGTTGTATAATACAGCTTGATCGAAATAATATCGACTCATGATATTTCCTGATTGCCCGGTAGGCAAAACGCTCTTCGAATTTTCAATATCGGCAAAGTCTAAAACAATACGCATAGCAGGGCCATACTTCGCTTTATGCATTTTTTCGTCCGATAGTTCGAATCCACTTTGATTGATAACTTCAGGTCCGCCCGGAACAGCATAAGGCCCCACATTGAATATTAAATGGAATGGTTTTTTCATTCCGATAGGATGCACATGTTCCAGCACATGCACTTTGCCCCACTCCCAGCCTCCTACTTTCATTCCGAGTTCTTTCACTAACTCAACCATTGTTTTTTCATAAGCTTTATCGAAAATCATGGTGCGCGTTTCTTTTACATCTTTCGTAGTAACATCATTCCACCACATAGAACTATCATTCTGCATCAATGCACTTAAAGTATTTTTCATGACGTGAGTATTCACAAAAACTTTAAGGTTCTCTTTGCCTAACTCATCTTCCATTGCAGCTTGAAGAATATTATACACCAGCTTATAATAAATCGTAGGTGCGTCATTGTGCATCTGATGATCGCCATTCCACAACAATAATTTTCGTGATGCCTCAAAATAAATTTGCGACTTCCTCAGCATCGATTTGCTCGTACCTTCAATAATTGTTCTTGCAATCAAAGGCGCATTCGGCGATACGGCATCAAAACTGATGCGTTGCATATCATCAATGGTATAATTGCGCTTATCGTTTAATAAAAGATTAATTCGTACTGCTCTATCATCAGGTGTATAATAACCGGGATAGTATAGCCCTCCAACCATTGTGTCGGGCTGATTATTGGCACTGTATACAAATCCCGAAACAGGATTTTCTGAATGAGGATTGTCTTTAAAATCGTAGTATCCCGAAGGATCAATAGTATATCTCGATCCGTCTTGCAACAATACAGGATCAACGCCTTTTGCTCTCTTCACTAATCGTCCTGCCGCCCACCATGCAATATTTCCTGATGAATCTCCATACATCACATTTAATCCCGGTGAGATAATTTGCGATACAGCATATCTTGTCTCATCCATATTCTTAGCATGATCGAGATCGTAAGTAACTTGCATAAGATTACATGGAAACTTCAAATGCGTCCACGATGCAGCAACAGCATTTTGCGTAACTGCTTTCCACTCCGGCATCACTTCTTGCATCAACGGACCATGACGGGTAACCCTCACCGTTAGTGTTACATCGTCGCCACCTTTCACATAAATTACTTTCTTGAATTCGTTTAAGAATACCCACTTGCCATCCGACCAATACTGACTACTGTCGCCGGGCTTAATGCGTTCTGAGAAGAAATCGAGATCATCATTCTCGAACATCGTTAATCCCCATGTATGATTTCGTGAATGACCGATAGCAGCGAAAGGCCATCCCGCTAAGTGATTTCCGTAAAAACTAAATCCCGGATACTCAATATGCGCTTCGTACCAAACACCGGGTTGTCCGTAAGCAATATGAGTATCATTCTCGAATAATACTTTTCCCGATTTCGATTTTGAAGGACCTACTACCCACGAGTTACTTCCTGTGAGAGGAGATACCGGAATCTGATCAAGAATTTTCTGAATGGTATTGAAAGCAACTTTATGTGCTAATGCTGTATCGGGAATTGAGTACACAGGAATAGTCGCTGTTCCTGGACTATAAGAAGTCACTAAATCTTGATAATAACCTTTTCCTAAACGACGATAAATAAAACTCATCAAAGGATCGGTTTTAAAAGCCATCGCGAAATTGAACGACATATACTCTGCCGACAAATACATATCGCTTAATGTGAATTTATGTTTCGGAATTCCCATCATCATAAATTCAACAGGCGTTCTTCCTTTATCGATGAATTCATTTAAGCCCGCTAAGTAAGCACGAGCAGCACGTTGATATGGCAATGAATCGCTGTTGAGATATAACTGCTGTGACATCTTAGCATGCTCTTCGAGTCCTAAGGTTTTAAAGAAAGCATCTACTTTCACGAAATCGGGACCAAGAATTTCTGCTAAACGCCCCGAAGCTACCCTACGCACCATCTCCATCTGAAACAAACGATCTTGTGCATGCGCATATCCTAATGCAAAATAAGCATCCTCTTCATTGTCGGCATAGATATGAGGAATTCCGTAGAAGTCGTAGATGATCTCGGTTTGCTCTTTTAAGCCTGTCACCTGCATACTGCCGGAATACTGAGGCTTTTGAGAAGTAAGATAGATCAGTAACCCAACTGCCCCAACGACAATTAGGAATACTAAGAGGTAAATAAACTTACGTAAGAGTTGCATATAATTCGAAAGTTCAAATTTACGTAAATAATAAGCAAAAGGGATTTTTTAATGAGAGGATATTACAAGCACTGTTTTTAAGCCACAGAATTGCTCTTTTTCGCAACTTCAAATACATCAAATCGACCTATCTATCAATTACTTAATGAAATGTGCACGCTTTTTGCACTTGTTTACTTTTGCCATAATAAAACAAGAAAGGCTACCCCTTAACGAGATAGCCTTTCCTTCATGAATATTTTTATTAATCGATTACTACTTTTCTAACAGCATTGCCTTCCGGCGTTTGCGCTACTAAAGTATAAACTCCTTTTCCGAAGTTTGATAAATCGAACGACTCAATTAATCCTGCTTCTGATTTATAAAGTTGCTTTTTAGCGATTAATCTCCCTGTTACATCTGTAATCATCACTTGAACATCTCCTTTGTAATTTCCTGCCCATGAGAAAGTGAATACACCTTCAGTCGGATTTGGATAAACACTTACCGATTGATTTTCGATTGGATTATCCGACAACCCTTGTGGTGCAGAAATAGTGAAGTTTTTATTACTTATATCAAAGAATACATTATTCACCGGCTTCACCATTACGCGAGCTGTGCTTGTAGTTACATTCGGCAATGTAACGGTATATGACCCACTGTTGGGCACTGCACTTGCTAATGTTAAAGGATAGGTATAACCACCATCTGTGCTCAACAAAATATCAACGTTAGTAGCAGATATTGGTGCTTGATCTGTACCCGAAACATCCCAAGTTACGTTCTGCTGGCTCAATGCTGGCCACGTCAATATAACATTGGGATTAGTAACTAAAAATGGAGTAGTTGTATTTACTACAGTTAATGTTAGAGGAGTATTACCATAAGTAACACCACCACCACCAGCTTTATTATCACGTACTGTTAACCTAAATTTAATTGAACGTGCATATGTAGGCAGTTTTTCTCCTAAAGGATTGGCGGTATTTCCTATAATATAATTTATTTTAGGAATGATACGTGTAGGACTCAGTAGAGGAGCTTGCGATCTGAACAATGGAGCATTACCACTTGGAGTTGATGGTGCTCCGGCAGGCCCTAAATCATATTCTTCCCAACAATATGTAATTGTATCTCCATCAGGATCTGAAGCATCTCCTGTAAGCATTATTGGTGTTGAGATAGGAATACTTACGTTTGAGCCTATACTATTTATTACCGGAGCAGTGTTTCCTGTTGCTGATGTAACCGGACAGTTATTCCCTGTGCTCAATGTAATGTAGTTTACTATTTCATCGAAGCTGGCAGTATGAAAGAATGCATCGCTATGGTTTGCTACGTCTTGTGGACTACAAATTCCTGCATAAGCCATGATCGTCGTTCCACTTCCCGGCTCGTATGCTGTGTTTGCATTTCTATTTCCTGAACATGATCCTGTATTACCATTGAAGGTGTGATTTCCTCCGAATTGATGTCCCATTTCATGAGCTACATAATCGATATCAAAAGGATCACCAACGGGAGCAGGAGAACCTGTTACGCCTTGCGCCTTCGATGAACCGCAAATAACGCCTAGTCCTGCAATACCACCACCACCAGTACTGAATACATGTCCGAAGTCGTAGTTAGCACTTCCGATATATGCATTAACCGTACTCTGATTTTGTCCTAACATTGCCGACCCATCATTATTATCATACGGATCCGTATTTGCATTCAAGAAAATTAAAGTGTCAGTATTTCCAATCATGACCATTCGAACATCTACTTCACGTTCATAAACTCCGTTTACACGATTGATACTTGTTACTTCAGCAGATAATGTTGCAGGCTTTGTTCCTCCGAAATATGCTGCATATTCGCCTGTACAAGCAATTGCTAAACGATATGTTCTTAATGTTCCTGCAATGCTGCGTTGAACTTGATTTTGTCCGCCGTTACGTTGAACATCATCTTGTATTTCTGCTGCGCGTGCTATGTTCTCTTGACTATTGCCATCGAATCCGCATGATAGCGGTTTGTTCACATTTACAGCATCCGATTTATAGTACACTTGATAAAAAGATGTGGTATTGCGATTTACAGGATCTATGAAGAACGTTGCATCATCATTCAAGATCATGGCATGAAATCCTAAGTAGGTAACATCCATTCTACCACTTAATGTCGTATGCGTTATCCCTTGTAATAAATACGTTTTGATTTCAGGATATTTTGCTGCCAATGGAGCTTCCATAATCGGAGATTCAGTAACAGCAAATAATTCAAATGTACCATCAGGTAATGGTAACTCAATTTGCATCGCTGTTTTTCCTGAGCGCTCCGCCGGTGCATTCATTAATTGCGACTTCATCTCGTTTAAATCGAGTTGTAGTACTCTGCTATTCTTTGTTATGATGTCGTAGGTGCCAAGCGAAGTTCTTTCAGAAGGTGCCGCATCTCTCCATAATATAGAGCCTGCACTCGCATTGGCCCATAGTAATATGGCAACGACAAAGGGTAATAGTCTTTTCATAATATTTTAAATGTTTTGGGATAAACAAAGCTAGTAAATCCATTGATTCTGTAAAATGAAGCGGGATAGATTAGTCATAAAAGTGAAATTTTTCTTTAAAATAATTGGAATTGTCGAAAAAGTAGGCCTACATTTGCAGCAACACTGGGGTGCCTTGCATAAGGCTGAGATTATACCCATCGAACCTGATCCGGACTATACCGGCGTAGGAAGTGAGATGACGCTTTTTCAAAGCACCCTTTGTTTAAATATACGTCATCATGAAAAATCTACTTCTTACTATCGTAGTATTACTGTGTTCACTTGCTGCTTCAGCGCAAATTATCAGTGGAAAAATCACGGGAGAACAAACCGGATTACCTATCCCCGATGCTGAAATTTTCTTGCAAGGCTCCTTGCTTCAAACGCATTCGAATGCTGCCGGCGAATTCATTATTAATGTCGGAAGAACAGGTGCTTGCGCTTTGCTTATTCGCAAAATCGGATTTGAAGATTCTCCTGTATCACTTACGTTACAGTCGAACACTACTATAAAAGTGCAGTTGAAAGGCGGAAGCATCGTTACTGATGAAGTAAATGTTTCTTCTACTCGTGCCGGCACTAAATCGGGAATGGCATACACGAATTTGAACAAGGAGGATATTCAAAAGATGAACCTTGGTCAAGATGTTCCTTATGTATTGCAGCTATTGCCTTCTGTTGTTGTTACGAGTGATGCAGGTACCGGTGTTGGATATACAGGCATTCGTATCAGAGGCTCCGACCCTTCTCGTATCAATGTAACTATTAACGGTGTCCCTATCAATGATGCTGAATCGCAAGGTATGTATTGGGTCGACCTCCCCGACTTCGCTTCTTCGGCAGAGAATATTCAAGTGCAACGCGGAGCCGGAAGTAGTACCAATGGAGCAGGTGCTTTTGGAGGAAGTATTAATATCCTAAGTAATTCAATTCCTACTGCTGCGTATGGTGCAAGCAGTAATAGCTTTGGTTCATATAATACCATTAAAAATAATGTCAGCTTTGGCAGCGGATTATTGAAAAATAATTTTGCTTTCGAGGGACGATTGTCGCGAATAAAATCGGACGGATATGTTGATCGTGGCGCATCGGATTTGAAATCGTATTATTTCTCAGGCGGATACTATGGCAAGAAAACATTGATTCGTTTCAACATGTTCTCGGGAAAAGAAATCACTTACCAAAGTTGGTATGGTGTTCCTGAAAGCAGAATTAAAAATGATGTTACTGGAATGCAAAACTATATCATCAACAACGGACTCGATGAAGAGGATGCTGCGAATCTTTTAAACTCGGGAAGAACTTACAATTATTATACGTACGATAATCAAGTTGATGATTACCAACAAGACTATTATCAATTATTAACTTCTACTTCGTTAAGTACAAACTGGATTGCCTCTCTTAATTTCCATTATACTAAAGGAAAAGGAATTTATGAAGAATTTAAAAAAGGGCAATCACTACAAGATTATTTGATTGATCCTGTTATCACCACCAACGATACTATTAATGAATCTGATTTAATCAGAAGAAAATGGCTCGACAATGATTTTTACGGAGCAACATGGAATATCACAGGAAATATCGGAAGTAACAGTAAATTATTATTCGGTGGAGCTGCCAATCAATACGCAGGAGCACATTTCGGAGAAGTTGTTTGGGCGCAGTTTGCAGGAACTTCGGATATCCGTCACCGTTATTACGACAACGACGCTACGAAGAATGATATAAATGCTTTTGTTCGTTATGAAACTTCTTTTAACAAATTGCATTTATTTGCTGATGCTCAAGTACGATCGGTAAATTACAAATTCACCGGACTAAATGATGACGGCAGCGAAGGTCCGCAAAATGATGCAATGACATTCTTCAATCCGAAGGCAGGTGTAAGCTACGACCTTAAAAATCACCAAGAAGTATACGCATCGGTAAGTGTTGCAAACAAAGAACCGAATCGCGATGACTATGTAGAATCAACAGGAAAAAGTCGCCCGTTGGCAGAGAGCTTAACAGATGCAGAATTAGGTTATCGTTATTTCTCGAAGAAATTCAGTGCTAACGTGAATGCGTATTATATGAGTTATAAAAATCAGTTAGTACTCACCGGACAAGTTAATGATGTAGGAAACTATACACGCAGTAACATCAAAGAAAGTTTCAGAAGTGGGATTGAATTAATTGCAGCTTATCAACCGATTAATAACTTAACGATCGACGGAAATCTGACGTTAAGCATGAATAAACTGAATCATTTTATTGAATATACTGATACATACGATGCCAACTATGAATACATCGGACAAAGTACTATTGAATTCAAAAATACAGATATTGCTTTCTCACCTTCGGTGATAGCGATGGGAAGCGTAACATGGTCGCCGATAAAAAATCTCGAGTTAAGAGCAATCGTTAAACATGTAGGAAAACAATACCTCGATAATACTGAAAACGATACACGATCTATTGCGGCGTATAGTACTGTTGATACAAAGATCGGATATAGTTTAAAGAATGTTCTCTTTAAGGAAATTCGTTTCGATATAAGTCTTAATAATATCCTCGATGCTCTTTACGAATCTAACGGATATACTTACGGATATTTTGTTGATGGCTCACGCACGCAAGAAAATTTCTATTACCCGCAAGCGCCGTTTAATGTGCTGGGGCAGGTGACGGTTAAATTTTAAATTCTGAATGTCGCCATTCGGCGAGTAGAACGCGGATGAAAGGATTTGAAATGGATTTAAAAGGATTTTTATTCGATGTGATTTTCGCCATTCGGCGAGGGGAACACAGATTCGCTTCGAAGGTGCAAGCACGTCGGAGCTAAAAGGATTTGAAAAAGGATTTTAAAGGATTTTAATACTGGACAAAATTAAGATCTTATATTAGTTTAGAGAAGATCTTATACCATAGACTTATTTTCACTTATATACAAACACTATCGGTTTTGAATAAATCCTATAAAATCCTTTCTCGTCGTTAGACGAGATTTGCGCTTGCCGCTATGCGGTTAGTCCTGATGGGAGTCATCCCATCGGGGCGAATCAGTGTTCTATTTAAAAATTTCATTTCGCTCAACAATCCAATGGGCTTCCCATATCTCTTGCATCTTTAATCCTGCATCATGCATCAACATCAACTACCCTCTCGCCTTAATAATCGCTTTGCCAAGCGTTACAAATTGTTCCCACGATAGGGCTTCGGCGCGAAGATCGAGGTAAGGAACAGATGAAAAATCGGGAGGTAATAATGGTCGGAGGGCGTTGCGTAAGGTCTTGCGACGTTGATTAAATCCTGTTTTAATTAAAAGCTTAAAATAGGCTTCGTCGATTTCAAGTTCTGTCCTTTTATTACGCGTCATGCGAAGCACAGCTGACTTTACTCTTGGCGGCGGATTAAATTGATTCTCGTTAACCGTAAACAGGTATTCAATATCGTACCATGGCTGTAATAACACACTCAAAATACCATAGTCTTTATTCCCCGGCCCGCTGGCAATTCGTTCTGCTACTTCTTTCTGAAACATTCCTACCATCGAAGGAATCATCTCTTTATTTTCGAGTACGGCAAACAGAATTTGTGTCGATATATTATAAGGGAAATTGCCGATCAAATAAAATGGAGCATTGAAGAGTTCTTTGAGATTCAATCGCAAAAAATCTCCTTCCATCAACCGATCGCCTAATGCAGGATAGTGTTCTATCAAATAGGGCACCGACTCACGATCGAGTTCGATAGCATACAACAACAGATCACTGCGATTCAATAAATATTTGGTAAGCACGCCCATCCCCGGACCAATCTCCAACGTGAGCATTTGCTCTTTCGCCGAAGGCAAGGCTTCAGCAATGGCAGCTGCTACTTTTTCGTCGTTCAAGAAATGTTGACCGAGAAATTTCTTTGCGCGTACTTCTCCGTGTTGCGTCATTTCACTACTTCTAATAATGATCGGAATGCAACAAACTTACCTTGAAACTTTTTATTGGTTTCTGCTTGTAAGGCAGGAGCGAATTCATCACGGTACTTTTCATACGTCGCCATATCAGCACAACGGTATTGCACCGCATATGTGATTCCTCCCGACTTCTCATCACCTATCAATCGAAAAATATTATTGTCGATAAACATTCCTGTATTCATCACATCAGGAATATGCGTGTCGATCATCCATTGCAACCAGCTTTCGGCTACATCGTGATCAACATTTAATGTTACATTGTAAATAATCATGGGAGTAGAATAGATTGCAAAAGTAATCAAAAAGTCAATGCTCTTCTACCTCGCCTTTTACAGCTTATCGCCTCGTAAAGCTCTGAAATGCTTACGCGCATCTACTACGAATAAACTTCCGGGATATTTTGTAAGGAAGGTCTCGAAGAGCGTCTTGGCTTTTTCTTTGTCGTTGAGCTGATCTTCGTTTAAACAGGCCAATTGATACATGGCATCGTCGCCTAAAATATCATCGGGATATTTATCGGTGATGTCTTGTAAATATTTCGCCGCTTCGGCAAACTTACCTTCGTTCTTATAAATCATGGCTTTCTTAAACCATACTTCGTCGGTTAATGAATGCTCAGGGAAAATTTTTAATAATGAGTCTAGTGTTACCAGCGACAAACTGTCTTTATTCTGAAAATCGAGTAAGTCGGCACGCGAATACATCAACAACGCATCTGATGTTGTATCCATATTGGTGTTATCGGATATCAATAATCCTAACGATAATGCATCGTTCGATATCAACTGACTCGTTGCTGCTTTCAATACTTTTAATTGATCTTTCGCCCAGTCGAATTCTCCCATATAATACGATAGTCGCGCATTGCGGAATTTCGCTTCGCGTCCGATGGCATCATTCTTAAAATCTTTATCTACTTGTCCGTATAACAATGCTGCATCCCACACTTGTCCGTCGAAGACATACACATCCGCTAGTTCTAATTTACATTCAGCAATAAACGCCGTTCGTAAATTCGGGAGCTCTATTGTTTCGTTCAACAAATCAATTGCGTCTTGTGTTTGATGCAAATAAAATGCTTTCAGATGCGCACGTCCTCTTAACAACGATGCTGTTGATGCATTCTTCCCTAACTCACCAATAGCAGATGCATAATCTTGATCGAGCTTCTGCAAATCCGCTTGCGTATATCCGCCTTTGTTGGTGATCTTATAATTTACCGAGTTGATTAATTCAATCTTGGCAGTGATGTAATTACTATTGTCTGTTCCTTTATCAATCACCGTTTGAAAGCAATTCACAGCAGTTTCATATTCTCCGTTGCTCACGCATAATCGTCCTAAGGATATTAAGCGATCGCCACTTTCTCCTAATCGTTTATCGAGCGACTTAGCTTGAATGTATGCCGACTCAAAATCTTTTTCTTGCAAGAAGAGCCAATACAATAATTCGCTGTAAACAGAGACATTCGGATTCTTTTGAATTTTACGTAGTAAAGCCTGACGTATTAAGTCCGACATATTTCCGCTGAGATCATTCCCGATTTTATTCTGAAGTACGGTTTGAATATTCGGCAACATGGCAGCATTGTATTCCATGGCGTCGATGTACTCACTCACCATCTCGGGATACTTTCCGTCTTGCGCATAAGCTTCCGCTAATTCAAACGAAAATGAATACGCTCCTTTCAATAGTTTTCGTCCTTCAACATAAGTCTCTTCGGCATACGAAAACATTTGTCGGTTCATGAATGCACTTCCCGTAATATTAATCTGGTTAATATCGGGCTTCAACGATTTCACCACATCGGAATATACTTTCTTTCCTTTTTCGGCATCACCCATCGTCTCGTACAACGTACCTAACTCAATACGAATGGAAGGGTCACCGGGAAATTTCTTCTGATGTTTCTTGATCAGTTTCTCTGCACCTTCATAATCTTTCAACATGGTAAAACATTTCAGGTAATTCGGAAATGCTCCGTATGGATCTTGATTATAATACTTCTCAAAATATACTATTGCTTTATCCCACTCACCGGTATTCATGTACTGAATAGCCAGCTCGGTAGCCGATTGCCCTGCGGGCTGCGCTTGCACTTTAACACAAGAGCCGGCAAGGACGAAAAACAACAGAAGAGAAGTAAGTATGCGCATTAGTTGATGAGGTCGAAACCGGTATATGGAATTAATGCTTTAGGAATACGAATTCCTTCAGGCGTTTGATTATTCTCGAGCATCGCTGCTACTATTCGTGGTAACGCTAATGCACTACCGTTTAGTGTATGCGCCAGCTGCGGCTTGCCGTTAGCTTCACGGTAACGTAATTTTAAGCGGTTGGCTTGGAATGTTTCAAAGTTCGATACTGAACTTACTTCGAGCCAGCGTTGTTGTGCTGCCGACCATACTTCCATATCATACGTTAATGCAGAGGCAAAACTCATATCGCCACCGCATAAACGTAAAGTGCGGAAAGGTAATTCTAACAAGTGCAATAATCCCGCCACATATGAACGCATGTCTTCTAAGATTTCATAGCTCTTATCGGGATGCGCAATCTGCACGATCTCTACTTTATCGAATTGATGTAAACGATTTAATCCGCGTACATGCGCACCGTAAGATCCCGCTTCGCGACGGAAACATGGAGTATACGCAGTGTATTTTATCGGCAACGATTCTCCTTTTACGATTTCATCTCTGAAAATATTGGTAACAGGAACTTCAGCAGTGGGAATCAAGTAAAATCCATCTTCCGTAACATGGTACATCTGCCCTTCTTTGTCAGGCAATTGTCCCGTGCCGAATCCCGATGCTGCATTAATCATTATCGGTGGCTGCACTTCATAATACCCCGCCTTGTCTGCTTGGTCGAGGAAGAAATTTATCAACGCACGTTGAAGCTTCGCTCCTTTTCCTTTGTAAACAGGAAATCCCGCTCCCGTAATTTTATTTCCTAATTCAAAATCGATGATGTCGTATTGAGATGTGAGCTCCCAATGCGGCTTCGCATCAGCAGGTAACTCAGGTAATTTGTCGGTGCTCAGGTAAACCACTTCATTCTCTTCCGGCGTCTTGCCTTTCGGCACTAAGGGCGACGGAGTATTGGGAAGCGTAACAAGAATATCATTCATCTCTTGTTCAAGAGAAACAACGCGCTCTTCTAACGACTTACTGCTCTCTTTCAAGGCAGTACTTTTATTTTTCAAATCATCGGCTTCGTCTTTCTTGCCCGAACGGAATAACTCGCCAATCTGTTTGGCAATGGCATTCTGCTCCGCTTGAATCGACTCAAGTTCAGTTTGATTCTTTCTTTTTTCGGTGTCGAGTGACAGGATTTGTTCAACCGTTGCGCGTGCGTCGATATTTTTCACGGCGAGGCGGGCAATCACTTCTTCTTTTTGCTCCCTAAGGACAGGCAATTGTAACATACTTGTGAGTTCGTAGAAATACTATGCAAATGTAGCCGATTTACGTCTATTTTTGCCATATGTACGAAGCCTTTCAAGAAACAGTTGAGTTCTTGCGAAAAAAAGATGTTGAAAATCCCGAGATCGGTATCGTCCTCGGCACCGGATTACATCAACTAACCGATAAAATTAAAGTTGATGTTGCCATCGACTACAGTGAAATTCCTCATTTCCCCGTTAGCACCGTTGAGTCGCACAAGGGCAAATTGCTCTATGGAACGCTGAACGAAAAACGTATTCTCGCCATGCAGGGACGATTTCATTTTTACGAGGGATATACCATGCAACAGGTCGTTTATCCGATCCGAATAATGTCGCTTTTGGGAGTTAAAACCCTCATCCTTTCGAATGCTGCCGGCTCGGTGCATAAAGGATGGAATAAAGGCAGTTTGATGCTCATCGACGATCATATTCACTTGCAAAATATGCATCCCCTCATTGGGAAAAATCTCGATAACTTCGGCACCCGCTTCCCCGATATGGGTGCGCCGTACGACAAAGCGTTGATTCAAAAAATGCAGGAAACGGCTAAGGACTTGGGCATCGAATTGAACAAAGGAGTTTATGCCGCCGTGCAAGGCCCAATGCTCGAGACCAGAGCCGAATACCGATACCTGCAAATCTTGGGCGCCGATGCAGTGGGGATGAGCACTGTGCCGGAAGTCATCACCGCCAACCATTCGGGAATGAAATGCGTGGCGATATCGGTGCTTACCGACGAATGCGACCCCGACAACCTCCATCCTGTGTCGCTGGCCGAAATTATTGAAGTGGCCTCGCAGACAGATGCAACGCTAACGCGACTAATATTTGAATTCGCCGGACGATTATGATTGAATACCGAAAGAAATGTTGTTTGCTGATTTTTGAAGAAGAATCAGATCGAAATACCTACCTCGAGCTGGCATCGCGCGAAAGCGTAAGCAAGGCGGAAGAGCTGTATTACAATAACTTAAAGCGTACGGCACAAGCTTTGCAGGAATTACCTTTTGCCTCTGCCGTATGGGTGCGGGAAAAAGGAACAACAAGTGCCATCTGGGGAAATGCCAAGCAGGAAGTGATGCAGGGCGACAGCCAATCCGAAAAAATTGCTTTTGCTTTCAATAAGGCTTTCGAACAAGGATTCCGAAAAGTGATTCTTTTGAAAGCCGACTGCCCGGCGATCAGCACCGCCATCCTCGAAGAAGCCTTTTTAGCCTTGAAAATCATCGAATTCAGCATAGGACTAAACGACCGAGGAGGATATTACCAGCTGGGAATGAATCAGTTTGAACCTGAGATCCTACGCCATGCCGACTGGACAGCACCCGATATCGGCAAGAAAATTATTCGAAGTATAGGCGACCTAAAAATGGCGCTATACAAAACCAAAATGCTTCCGGTGATTGATAAAGTTCAGTAACTGCAAAGTTTATGGCTCGACATGAGGTTAGCAGCCATGTATTTTGCAATTTTGCAAACTTTTAATTTAGAAACGAAAGAAAACAATATATCATGTTAGAGTTATTAAAGAAGTTCGAAGACCGCAAACCAGAAATCATATTCGAATGGAACGACCCTCAGTCGGAAGCTACCGGATGGGTTGTCATCAATTCATTAAGAGGAGGAGCTGCCGGCGGCGGAACGCGTATGCGTAAAGGTCTCGACCGACGTGAAGTGGAGTCGTTAGCGAAAACGATGGAAATTAAATTTACCGTAGCAGGACCTCCGATAGGCGGTGCTAAATCGGGAATTAACTTCGACCCTACTGATCCGCGTAAGCAAGAAGTATTACAACGCTGGTTCAAAGCGGTATTGCCGATATTAAAACAATACTATGGTACGGGCGGCGACTTATTCGTTGACGAAATACATGAAGTAATTCCTATTACTGCCAACTTAGGATTATTGCATCCGCAAGAAGGAGTAGTTAAC
>JAKPPP010000164.1 GCA_029547265.1 Bacteroidota bacterium | reverse complement strand
AAGAAAAAGAAGCTGCTGCTCCATCAGCACCTCCTGCTCCAACTAAAGAAGAAGTACTTCTTACTGAAATTAGAGATCTATTAAAGAAATAATCAATATTTAGAGTATGAATTTTAAAAAATTTGTTTGTCTGGTTACACTATCAATCGGACTTACTGTTACTGCTTATGCACAAACGCCGGGCACAACAACTCCCGCACCTGCCGATACAATTTGGAGAAAAGGAGGATTCTTCTCTGTTAACTTCAGCCAAGTGAGTTTCTCAAACTGGGCAGCAGGAGGAGAAAATTCAGTTTCGTTAAACGCTTTATCGAGTTTATTTGCCAACTACAAAAAAGGTAGAATGGCTTGGGATAACAATGTTGATTTAGCGTACGGATTATTGAAGCAAGGCGACGCAGAACTTAGAAAAAATGAAGACAAAATCGATTTGACAACTAAGTTCGGATATGATGCGACAAAAAAAGCTAGATGGTACTATACTGTATTATTTAACTTTAAATCTCAGTTTGCATCAGGCTATACTTACACTGATACCAATAAAGTTGAAATCTCTAAGTTTGCAGCGCCGGCTTATACTTTATTAGCGATCGGTATCGACTTCAAACCGAAAGATTATTTCTCGGCATTCCTTTCTCCAATCACAATGAAAAACACAATTGTAGCCGATAAAACATTATCCGATGCTGGTGCATATGGTGTTGATTCAGGAAAGACTGTAAGATCTGAAATGGGAGCTTACTTTAACATGAAATTCCAAAAAGAAATCATGACGAATGTAGGCTTAATGACTAAAGTTGATCTATTCTCTAACTATCAAGAAAATCCACAAAACGTTGACGTAAACTGGGAATTCTTAATTACAATGAAAGTAAACAAATACATAAGCGCGAGCCTTTCAACGCAATTGATTTATGACGACAATACACCGGTAACTGTTTATGAAGGGACGGGGAAAGACAAGCACGTAGTGGCGGTTGGACCAAGAACTCAATTTAAACAAGTATTCGGAGTAGGATTTTCGTACAAGTTTGCTGGATACGGCATGTCAGGTAAGAACTAAGCTGACTAAATAACATTCATTTAGAACGTTAATAACTAAAATCATGAAAAGGCTTGTCGGATTGGCAAGCCTTTTCTATTTTGGCATCAATGGGATTAACGATTTATAAATCTTCTGCGGGCTCAGGAAAAACCTTTACCCTTGTTCGGCTATATCTTGAAAAAGTCATCCGATCACCTTACTTGTTTCGGAGAATTTTAGCCATCACTTTTACTAATAAAGCAACTGAAGAAATGAAGTCGAGAATTATCCTCGAACTTCAATTGCTTGCCGATGGACATGAATCGTCGCATTTGAAATTTCTTCAAGAAAGCACAAAAATTGAAGAAGAAGAAATAAGAAAAAGAGCAGGCGAAGTTTTGCTCAAAATTTTACATGAGTATTCTTCATTCTCCGTTTCTACCATTGACAGTTACTTTCAAGTATTATCTCGTACGCTAGCAAAAGAATTAAAACTTCCGGTTAAATACAATATTGAGCTTGATTTAGACAGTATTTGC
>JAKPPP010000163.1 GCA_029547265.1 Bacteroidota bacterium | reverse complement strand
AAGAAAAAGAAGCTGCTGCTCCATCAGCACCTCCTGCTCCAACTAAAGAAGAAGTACTTCTTACTGAAATTAGAGATCTATTAAAGAAATAATCAATATTTAGAGTATGAATTTTAAAAAATTTGTTTGTCTGGTTACACTTACGATCGGACTTACTATTACGGCTTCAGCACAAACTCCCGGAACGGCAACTCCTACTCCTGCAGACACAATTTGGAGAAAAGGAGGATTCTTCTCAGTTAACTTCAGCCAGGTAAGCTTCTCTAACTGGGCTGCAGGAGGAGAAAACTCAGTTTCGTTAAATGCATTGTCAAGTTTATTTGCCAACTACAAAAAAGGCAGAATGGCTTGGGATAATAATGTTGATTTAGCTTACGGATTGTTGAAGCAAGGCGACGCAGAACTTAGAAAAAATGAAGATAAAATCGACTTAACAACTAAGTTCGGATATGATGCAACTAAAAAAGCTAAATGGTACTACACAGTATTGTTTAACTTTAAATCACAATTTGCATCAGGCTACACTTACACTGATACCAACAAAGTTGAAATCTCTAAATTTGCAGCACCTGCTTATACATTATTAGCAATCGGTATCGACTACAAACCGAAAGATTACTTCTCGGCTTTCCTTTCTCCAATCACCATGAAAAATACAATTGTTGCCGACAAAACATTATCGGATGCAGGTGCTTATGGAGTTGATTCAGGAAAGACTGTTAGATCAGAAATGGGAGCTTACTTTAACATGAAATTCCAAAAAGAAGTCATGACGAATGTAGGCTTAATGACTAAAATTGATCTATTCTCTAACTATCAAGAAAACCCACAAAACGTTGACGTGAACTGGGAATTCTTAATTACAATGAAAGTTAACAAATACATCAGCGCTAGCCTCTCAACACAGTTGATTTATGATGATAATACACCGGTTACAGTTTACGAAGGAACAGGGAAAGACAAGCGCGTTGTTGCGGTTGGACCAAGAACTCAATTTAAACAAGTATTCGGAGTAGGATTTTCGTATAAGTTTGCAGGGTATGGCATGTCAGGCAAGAACTAATCTGACTAATTAATACTCATTTAGAAAGTTAATAAATTAAATCATGAAAAGGCTTGTCGGATTGACAAGCCTTTTCTATTTTGGCATCAATGGGATTAACGATTTACAAATCTTCTGCGGGCTCCGGAAAAACCTTTACCCTTGTTCGGCTTTATCTTGAAAAAGTAATCCGATCACCATACTTGTTTCGGAGAATTTTAGCCATCACTTTTACAAATAAAGCTACAGAAGAGATGAAGTCGAGAATTATTCTCGAACTAAAATTGCTTGCGGATGGACATAATTCTTCGCATTTACAATCACTTCAGGAAAGCATAAAAATTGAAGAACAAGAAATCAGAAAAAGAGCAGGCGAAGTATTGCTCAAAATTTTACATGAGTATTCTTCATTCTCCGTTTCTACCATTGACAGTTACTTTCAAGTATTATCTCGTACGCTAGCAAAAGAATTAAAACTTCCGGTTAAATACAATATTGAGCTTGATTTAGACAGTATTTGC
>JAKPPP010000259.1 GCA_029547265.1 Bacteroidota bacterium | reverse complement strand
AAATGGAACTATTACATCGACTAACTTATTCAACTTCACATAGGCATTATCAATCTCTAACTTTGCCTGTTTAGGGTAGTCGTTCGTGAACGGCAAAATCTTCTTTTTAAATTCATCGGTAAATATTAAATCACTCTCTAACGTCCATCCTGCGCCCTCTGTGATTCGCTTAATCAACTCCCAAATAAATACCGATGGGTATTGTTTTCTTACGTCAATATCACGTGAATTAATAGGCAAATTACCATCCTGAACGGCTACAAATGTCGGACTAATTGCACTACCATAGATAGTACTCATTCCTCCTATGTCCCAATGCTTACCTCCGTTTGACTTTACTAAGTCAATATCGGTTGTATCTAAATCTTGTAAGGACTTATCTTGTATTGCATCAGCGAAATTAACGAACCCCGAATATACGTTCAATCCGTACTCATTCCCTGCCTCAATAACATTCAACAAGGCATCCCCGTCAATCAATGCACCACGTGAATATACTCTGCAATTTTGCACTCTATATGGTATTGCACTTAACGAGGTGAGCGATGAAGCGTTACCTAATATCTCATCATTACGGTCAGAGCGTACCGCCTTAAATCCGTTCGAGTAGGATGATTGACGTGAGGCAAATTCGCCTAAATCGTTCGCCTGAAAAGTCATAGCGATTACTTGCTTTTCGGACAAATCTAACTTATCGGTGTCGATGTATATTTCCATTAGTTCGCAACTGAATAAGTGTCGGGTAATTCGATTGTAATCTCAACAGGTATATTCTTTGCACGTGTATCAATCTTAAACCCTTTCGGTACGATTCGCACACGTAGCCATTTATTAGTTCCTACCAACATCATCACACATGGACTACGCTCAATGCCTTTCATTCCGCTTAGTTGCTTTTGTCCGATGATTGCTCCCATTGTCATTCGTGTCGTTTGTTGGCTTACCGTAATTGATTCACGTCCAATTGCAGTTGATAGTTCAATAGGCTCAGTAGTGAAGTCCGCTAATTGCTTTGCCGTTGTTTCAATCTCTTGACGGTTTTGGAATAGGAAATAATCCCACCCGCCTAAATGATTACGCCATTTGAGATATACAGGCAATCGATACCCTCCACACGCTACATCATACATCACATTCAATCGTTCGATAATCTCGAATACTGAACCCTCCGCCCCTGCCTCTCCTACTACATAACCATCAGCTACATAATCCAAATCACTATA
>JAKPPP010000151.1 GCA_029547265.1 Bacteroidota bacterium | reverse complement strand
CCATGTGTTAATAACTGTGAAGGATTACCTAAGAAAAAAAAATCAGTTTTTTGCTGACATTCTCGGCATAATTAAATCATGCTCCCCTTCTCGTAAATCACCTTTAGTGATCATTACTTTTTCTGTAACTTTAAGATCGTTGGAAAGATTTACTTTCATACCTGAGCGATCTTTGTTTAAAACTAAACATCTAACCGCATTGGGTTCAGGTGTTGTAACAAATATTCCGGTTTGCTGAGGTTGTGACAATGTGTAATACATATAAATACCTCCCGAATTAAACAAACGAGTTGAAGTTTGAATATTTCCTTTTGCTTCAGCAGAACAAATTCCGTCTTGGTGTCCGATACCTAAAGTTGCTTGATCATCCAGTACAAATTCTCCATCACCGTTAACAATTGCATTTTCGCATAATAAAGATCCTGTTTTAGCGACTTCGATTTTACATCCTGCTGCAACAGCTCCCATTTTATCACCTTTAATAATAACCTCTCTATTATTATTAATACTAACATTTCCTAGCAATACATCAGCTTCAGGTTTTTGCATCCATCGAGACGTTCCTTTGCCTCCGAAGTTAATACATGACTGAACACCTCTTGAGAAGTTAAATCGTCCAACCAGCAACATCATATCGCCGCCAACAGTCATTTCTGTTGTTCCTTTATTCTTTAATAGATCAGCATCTTGGAAAGATCCTCCTTTAAGAATGAAATTTTGTCCGATATGAATATTTAAGCTTGCGCTTTGTGATGAAGAGATTCCTTTAAAGTTTCCCCCGCTCATGATTAATGATCCACCGATACGCATTGTATCGCAACCACCAACGAATAAGCCGTTATTTGCTAATCCTGTGCGACGGATTTCAAGATCACCTTGTACATTTTTGAAGTATTGTTTTACATCAATATCGAGTGGAGTGGTAGCATCGATAACTACATTTCCCCAAGCTACGTTATCAGTAAATGTTGCTTGTCCGTATTGGAAGAAAGTTTGGTTTGAATGAGCATCGAAACGGCAATGTAATCCCGGTACGTATCCTGTATTATTATGAATATAATTACTTCCGTTATCCATAATGAATTCGTTGAAGCAATAGTAATCTGACACCGTAATATCTTGTTCTACTACACCGCCAAACGCAACATACATAGTATTAAGGCGTAAAGGAGCAGTAATCCTCAATTCTCCACCACGTTCAACTACTAATGTTTGTAAGCTTGATCCGGTGCTAGAAATCATACGATGACCTGCTTGAATAAAGTAACTATTACGATTGGCATGCAATTGCTTTGGAGGCAATCCCGTACCATCACGTTTCGAATTCCATGCACTTAAATTATTAACGGCATAACTACCCATTGAATAATAAGCGATATTAGGTTCTGTATAACGTTTTCCTGCAGGGTCGCTGATTGAAGGCTTATAACTAATAGCGCCGATTCGGAACTCTTCGCAAGTTGCATCCACCGATCCCGGGCCTGTAAGTGCTTCCGACTTCACATCAACTGTTAACCAGAAATAGTTTTTACCGGGAACAAGTTCTTGATCACAATTCACATCGAATTTCACTTCAGTAACACGAGCGATTGTTGCTCCAACTTGTTGCGAAGGCACGAAATTCGGATCATTACCCGTATACCATAAACGAGCGTTTTCGATATTTTGAGCAACCGGAATAGAAGTTCCATGGGCAGAAAAAGTCATTTCCGACATTTTCACAGGACTTCCTTTTCCAGATGTTTCAACCATTACGCCAATAACACGCTGATTGGTGCTACCACGAAGAATGGCAGATGTATCTTGAATAGTTTCTGCATTTTTAAAAGACATTGCAGATTGAGCAGCACGACCTTCTTCTTGTTGAGTCATGTTAAATACAACAATTAAAAGCAGCACCAAGCCTGCGACTGAAGCGGCTGTGGCAATTACGGCTAAACGTAACGACGTTTTTAATTTACCTTGCTGGCGAATTTTTTGATTACGAGACATGTATAATTATGGTTTAAAACTTCCCTCGTTATACTGCCACCCTATTTATGATGTTACGTTTAGGCACAAAAAAACCGGGATTTGTGGTCCCGGTTTCTCAAGATGAAGAAATCTTACAGATTCCCTCTTAATGCTTGTTCGCGCTCAATTGCCTCAAAAAGGGCCTTAAAATTGCCTTTTCCGAACGATTTCGCCCCTTTTCGTTGAATAATCTCGAAAAATACGGTTGGACGATCTTCTACCGGTTTGGTAAATAATTGCAATAAATAGCCTTCATCATCGCGGTCAACTAAGATTCCCAGTTTAGATAAGATTTCTAAATCTTCATCGATCTTCCCTACTCTATCCAACAAATCGCTGTAGTATGTTTGAGGAACGGCTAAGAACTCAACTCCTCTTTCCTTCAATTCTGTCACCGTATCGATGATATCGTTAGTAAGTATAGCCATGTGCTGAACACCTGCTCCGTGATAGAACTCAAGGTACTCATCAATTTGAGATTTCTTCTTTCCTTCTGCCGGCTCGTTAATTGGGAATTTCACATATCCGTTACCGTTAGATACTACTTTACTCATCAATGCAGAGTATTCAGTACTGATATCTTTATCGTCGAATGTAATGATCATTTTGAAGCCCATTACATCTTCGTAAAACTTCACCCATTCGTTCATTTTACCTAACTCAACATTACCAACGCAATGGTCGATTACTTCGAAGCCAACAGGTTTAGTTTTGAAAGTAGATTTAGCAGGTTTGTATCCCGGAAGGAAAGTTCCTTTATAGTTTTTACGCTCTACAAATTTGTGAATAGTATCACCGTAAGTATGTATCGCTGAAATTTTCACTTCACCAAATTCATCTGAAACTACATGAGGCTCGGTATGAGCTTTGGCTCCGCGCGACATAGTTTCGTAGAATGATTTCTCTGCATCATCAACCCATAAAGCAAGTACTTTTACTCCATCACCATGCTGTGCAACGTGACGAGTAATTTCGTGATCGGGATGTAATGCTGTAGTTAATACGAAGCGTACTTTTCCTTGTTGAATAACATAAGAAGCACGGTCGCGAACTCCAGTTTCAGGTCCCGCGTAAGCTATAAGTTCGAACCCGAATGCATGCTGATAATAATACGCAGCTTGCTTGGCATTACCCACATAAAACTCAATATGGTCGGTGCCATTTAATGGAAGGAAATCAGTTGACATAGTTGTAATAGTTTGGGACAACAAATTTACGCATAAAGCATTGTCAATACAACCTAAATCTCAGGGAATTAATCCTGATTCACCGAATCCGAAATCTTTTTCCAATCAAGTCCGTTTACTAGGTCTTCTACTCGCTTGGTAAATCCAACGACTTTCTCAGGCGGCGCCTCATGACTTACCAGAATTTGTTTGGTAGGTTTTGTATCCGACAGCCATAAAAAATAGGCAGGAAAATCGGCCAAATGGGGATTCACATACGTAGTATCAAAATCCTCCACCTTTTCAGTTCTTATGTAAGCGAGTAATGAATCCATTTGAGATCCTGAGAGGCGAGCTTGGTAAGTGCCGACTAAATTCACGTGGCGGCGACCATTATAAATGGCGAGTCCTGATTTATAAAGGGTAGCTTTAAACTCCGGACAAGCGCCAAAGCAAGCGCCGCGTTCAATAGCCACCAGCAGCGAATCTTTCTGATATTGCTTTACCGACGAAGACTTTGTAGAAGAACAAGAAACTGATGCAAGGAATAACAGACAAGCTACAGCGATTAAAATATTTTTCATAGATGAATTTGAAATACTAAGATAAAAAAAGCGCCCCGATAATCTCGGAGCGCTAGTATTATTTTTTAGGCATTTGATAACCTTTTTCTTTTGCCATTTTTTCGAGGCGCTGTTGGAACTTCGATTTAGTAGCAGCAGCAGGACGTTTTTTATTCTCTTGAATCTTGCGGTGAATTTCATCTTCATCGACAAATGATCTGAACAAATATTGTTGTCCGATACTGATAGTATTCGCCAAGAAATAATAGTAACTCAAACCTGCGCTATAGCTATTGAACACCCCAAGGAAAATGATCGGCATTAAATACATCATCCATTTCATCTGAGGATTTGTCATTTGCGTACTGCTATTCACTTTCGTGATTAACAAAGTAGAAATCGTCATCAACAGGGTAAACAATGAAACGTGATCTCCATAGAAAGGAATATTAAATGGAAGATCAAGGATAGAATCGTATGAACTTAAATCATGCGCCCACAAGAAACTCTCTTGACGCAACTCGATTGATTGCGGGAAGAAGCGGAACATGGCGATGAGGATCGGCATCTGTAACAACATCGGCAAACATCCGCCTAACGGGCTAACACCTGCTTTACGGTAAAGCCCCATCATCTCCTGTTGAAGTTTCATCGGATCTTCTTTATGCTTCGCTTGAATTTCGTCGACTTCAGGCTTAAGAACTTTCATTTTCGCTTGCGACAAATACGCTTTGAACGTAAGCGGAAGAAGCATCAACTTAATAACGATTGTTAAGATAAGAATGATGATACCATAATTCCAATCGAAACTATTTAAGAAATTGAAAATAGGAATAACCACAAAACGATTTACCCAACCGAAGATTCCCCATCCTAATGGAATTTGTTTTTCTAAATTAAATCCTTCAGCCTTTAAAGTTTGATAGTGATTTGGTCCGAAATAGAAATGCATTCCGAAACTTTCATTACCATTATGAGCATAGGGGATAGTGAATGACGCTTTCATTTGTTTTACAAACGAATCTGTTTCTCCACCTGCTTTTGTCTCGATATGAGTAGGCTTATCGAAGGCATTATCAGCCATCAATACTTGTGTAAAGAAATGTTGCTTCATTGCTACCCACTTCACTTTCGTAGGCAGGTCCATAGCTTCATCTTTACGTTCGCTGATATAATCCACTTCTTCATCAGAGAACATATAATAGATCGTCGAATTTTGACGTTCTGTTTTTATGTCCTTCTCTTGATTATCGATAATTTGATTCCAGTTTAACTCGAGGTAACCGGTATTTTGAGCGATCACATCACTTACACCTACGAGATTAATTTTATATCCCAGTTTATAATCATTTCCTTTTAAGAAATATTGAAACTCGATATAACGGTCGGGGCTACCCGCAAATAATCGCATCGACAAAGAAGCACTATCTTTCTCTCCAACATTGGCAGCATTACCTACCGCTGTGAAGTAAAGATTATCGGTAGAGATGCTTCTATTTTGAGCAAAGAAATTCAATCCGAATTTAGTACTATCGCTATCAAACAAAGTAACCGGCTTGCCATCCCAAGTTTTATATTTCTTCAACTCAACCGACTTAACTCGTCCGCCTTTATTTGTCAAAGTAACTTTGATGAGATTATTTTCGAGTACAGTAGTTTGTTCAGCACCGGCAGCAGCAGCAGCGAAAGCACCATAACGAGCAGCACTTGCAGCATTCGCTAAAGTATCATTTGCTGAATCGGCAACAGCTACAACGGCAGTATCGGCAACCAATGATTTAGCCACGGCAGCCTTTTGAAGATCAGCCTTCTGCTTTGCTACCAACGCAATACTATCTTGCGTTTTTTTCTCTTCAGCCAATTGTTCGGCTGTGGGAGCAGTAAAGAAAGAATAACTGATAAGAATGATGCCGATCAGAACGAGACCGGCTACGGAATTACGATCCATATTTGGAATTTTGGAGGCGCAAATATACGAGGAATTCTGCCTCCACCCTCACTGTAAGGAGACAGTCCCGAAATTTAATTATATGATCACAATTGACTTTACGTCGATTTAAGCTTTCGCAGTATGTGCCTGTTCTGCAATTAATTGTCCGGAAGCCTTTTCAAGTGACGCCTTCACAAATCGAACAAAAAGAGGATGCGGATTTAATACGGTTGACTTATATTCAGGGTGAAACTGAACACCTACGAACCAAGGATGGCTTTTTATCTCAACGATTTCAACCAATCCTGAGTCGGGGTTAATACCCGAAGCAATCATTCCTGCTTCTTCAAACTGCTTTAAGTAACTGTTATTAAACTCATAACGGTGGCGGTGGCGTTCGCCGATTTTGCTCTTACCATAAGCTTGATAAGCTTTGGTTCCTTTGGTAACTGAGCAAGGGTATTCGCCGAGGCGCATAGTACCGCCTTTATTAGTAATTTTCTTTTGTTCCTCCATCATATCGATAACAGGGAATGCTGTTTCGGGACGCATCTCGGTAGAATGAGCATCTTTCATATGTAAAACATTGCGAGCGAACTCCACAACTGCACATTGCATTCCGAGGCAAATTCCTAAAAACGGAATTTTATTCTCACGTGCGAAGCGGATTGCCGCTATTTTACCTTCGATACCTCTCTCACCGAAACCGGGCGCAACCAAAATAGCATTCAGGTTACCCAACTGATGACGAATATTCTCAGGATCTATTTTCTCGGAGTGGATCCATTCTAGCTTCACACGACATTCATTGGAAACACCGGCATGTATAAAAGCCTCAACGATAGACTTATACGCATCTTTTAACTCGATATATTTTCCGATGAGTCCGATCTTCACTTCATACACCGGATTCTTCAGCTTACCTAAGAAATCCTTCCACGCAGCCATATCAGGCTCATGCTTCAAAGCCAACTTTAACTTATTGATAATCACCTTGTCAAGTTGCTCCTTAAGCATCAACAAAGGAACTTCATAGATAGTGCTGGCATCGATAGATTCTATAACAGCATTAATATTCACATTACAGAAAAGAGCGATTTTGCGACGAAGATCGTTACTCATCGGCTTCTCGGTACGGCATACTAAAACATCGGGTTGAATACCATACTCAAGCAAGGTTTTTACTGAGTGCTGAGTAGGTTTTGTTTTAAGCTCGCCTGTAGTAGATAAGTATGGAAGTAAAGTCAGGTGGATTACAGCTGAATTCGATGAACCGATTTCCCAAATCAACTGACGAACAGACTCAATATAAGGTAGCGACTCAATATCACCCACCGTTCCACCTATTTCAGTGATAATAATATCGAACTGACCGGTATCGCCGAGTAACTTAATTCGACGTTTAATTTCATCGGTGATATGCGGAATAACCTGAACCGTTTTTCCAAGGTAAGCACCTTCGCGCTCGCGGTTAATTACGGTTTGGTAAATTTTTCCGGTAGTAACGTTATTGGCTTGAGAGGTAGGAATATTCAAAAAACGCTCGTAGTGACCTAAATCGAGATCCGTTTCGGCGCCATCATCGGTAACAAAACACTCGCCATGCTCATAAGGATTCAGCGTACCCGGATCGACATTAATATAAGGATCAAGCTTTTGGATCGTAACGCGATACCCTCTGGCTTGCAATAGTTTAGCTAATGAGGCGGAGATAATTCCTTTTCCTAATGAGGAAGTAACGCCACCGGTTACAAATATAAACTTGGCGGGAGAAGCACTTTGAGGCATGATTGCTACGGGTTTTGGCAAAATTAAAGAAAACGGTCCGAAATGAAGGACGGTTTTTAAAAAGTTACTTAAAATGATGAGAAATAAATTCAGGATTAATGGAATAAACTAAGGGAATGGATTAACAAATCGCGATTACAGATGTTAATACGCTACGTTTCCTAAATTCGAGAGCATCATTTCTGCGAATAAAATTCGGAAAAACAGCGTTCGCCGAAAACCACTACTGAAAAGGCCCCAACAAAACTGAAATACTAAATGAGTCTCCATATTTTAAAAACATCACAAAAATTACCCATCGACATTAAAACAGCATGGGAATTTTTATCGTCGCCGGGCAATTTAGAAAGAATCACTCCACCCGGAATGAGTTTTAAAATCACCTCTGGACATACCCCTGGCGAAAATATGTATCAAGGTATGGTTATCAGTTATATTGTAAAACCTTATCCGATTCTTCCTTTGCAATGGGTGACTGAAATTACCCACGTTAACGAACCACATTATTTTGTTGACGAACAACGTTTCGGACCATATAGTTTTTGGCACCACAAACATTTCCTCAAAGAAATTGACGGAGGAGTATTGATGGAAGATACGGTACACTATAAAATTCCGATGGGAATTATTGGAGATATTGCAAATGCGATTATGATTAAATCGCAATTAAAATCGATCTTCGAATTCCGTCACGAAGAACTAGAAAGAATTTTCGGGAAGTGGCCCGGACAAGATGTATCGTTATCGTTACACTCTGTGTAAATTTAGGATAGCCGTTGCCGTTATAACAAACGACTACAAATACTTAAAATTCGTAAAACGAAAATGAGCAAAGTAGTTTTGCTTCGCTATGAAGGAAGACTTTCTACATTACATTTGGAAGAACGGATACTTTAACCAACAACATCTTTTTACGACTGAAGGGGAATCGATCGACATCCAATATGTAGGAATGCATAATATGGATGCAGGTCCGGATTTTTTCAATGCACGCATTAAAATCGGAGATTTTCTTTGGGCCGGAAATGTAGAAATACACTTAAAAGCGGGCGATTGGTACAAACACAAACATCAATTCGACAAAAACTACGACAACATCATTTTACATGTTGTATATGACGACGATGAACCTGTTTACAGAAGCTCAGGCGAGATGATGCCGACGCTAATTCTGAATGAAAGAATAGAAGAAAGCATACGCCAAAAATACATTGACCTATTACAAAGCGGGCATCAACAAATTCCTTGTGAGCGAAACATCAGAAACGTGCCGGCATTGGTAATTCAGCAATGGTTCGACAGGCTATTAGTAGAACGATTAGAAGACCGAAATAAATTTGTAAAAGAGCAACTCGAGTTAACACGAAACAATTGGGAAGAAGTTTTTTATAGGATGTTGGCGAGAGCATTCGGGTTTAGGGTAAATAATATTCCGTTTCAAATCTTGTCGGAACAACTACCATATACTTTAGTAATCAAAGAAAGAAAAGACCTACTCTCTATCGAATCGTTACTCTATGGACAAGCGGGCTTCCTCGACGAAAGAAATAATGACGCCTACTACAAAAAGTTAAAGAAGCAATTTGAAATACTGCAAGCAAAATACAAACTAGTGAAGCTGCAACCGGGGATGTGGAAATTCGGAAAGATGCGTCCCGCGAATTTCCCCACCATCCGCATCGCGCAATTCGCCATGCTGTGGCATCGTAACGAGCGACTCTTTCACAAACTGATAGGAGCACAGAGCATAGAAGAACTTTACAAGATTCTTGACGTAGAAGCATCAGACTACTGGTACTTGCATTATAGTTTCAACACTGAAAGCAAAGCTGGGATAAAAAAGATAGGAAAAGAATCGATTGAAAATCTAATAATCAACTGCATTGCAACGTTTGCCTTTCTATATGGGAAGTATCATCGTCAAGAAGGGTTGATGGAAAAAGCGATCAGTTGGTTAGAAGCCTTGCCTGCCGAAAAAAATAAAATAACTGAAATTTGGCATAGCTTAGGGTTAACAATTCGCGATGCAGGTTGTTCTCAATCGATACTTCATCTAAAAAAGTTTTATTGTGACCAAAAAAATTGCGTAAATTGCGCCATTGGAAATCATCTACTGAACAAAACATGAATACGCCGGTTGAATTAGTTAAGTCGTGGTTTGAGCGACAAGCCTTCGGAGTATGCGAATGGTGGGGAGATCGATTAAACATCAGATCATCGAACATTCGTATTTTCTTTATTTACACATCCTTTTTAACAGTAGGATCACCGATTATTATATACATGATCATGGCCTTCTGGATGCGACTAAAAAAGATGGTAGGCACAAGAGATCGTCACAGAGTGTGGGATTTATAATCGCCATCAACAATTGCGGTTGATAAAATCCTAGTTTACCCCCTACTCTTCCTGTTCGCCAAGCGCGTATTGCAGTTATCTTCGCAATATGCACAAAAGGCATTTCCATTTCTTACGTAAGTTACGCATAGCACTTATTATGTGCTTAGGAGCATTATTTGCGGGCATTGCAGGATTTATGCTCATAGAAGGATACAATTTCACTGAAGCTTTTTATACTACCATTATCATTCTATCGACAGTAGGATTAGGAGTGGTACATCAGCTTTCGGATGCGGGACGATGGTTTGTTTCGGGATTAATTGTTATCAGCATCGGGATTTTCGCCTACGGCATTTCAATGCTCACCACCTACATAATGGAAGGTGAATTACAACGCTATTTAAAATACAGAAAAGTTCTGAAGATGATTGATAAACTAAACAACCATGTAATAGTTTGCGGATACGGAAGGAACGGCAAACAAGCTTGCGAACAACTCCGAAGTCACAATCAGCAATTCGTTGTTATTGAAAGCGGAGAAAAAGCAATTGCTGAGTTACGCGAGCAAGAAGAATTTCTGTTCATTGAAGGTGACGCTACGCGTGATGAAATTTTATTGGAGAGCGGCATCAAAAAAGCGAAAGCACTTATAGCAACTTTACCGAATGACGCAGCCAATGTATTTGTTGTACTTACAGCGCGCGAGTTACAACCGGGATTAAAAATAATCAGTCGCGCTTCGGAAGATTCTTCAGAAGGAAAACTAAAACGTGCAGGAGCAAACAATGTGATAATGCCTGATAAAATCGGTGGTACGCATATGGCAACATTAGTAACTCGTCCCGATGTTTTAGAATTCATCGATCATATCACAGGAAAAATAAATATTCGTCTCGAAGAAATTCACTGCTCTAGTTTAGCTGATCAATATAAAGGAAAAACAATTCGCGAACTGGAAATCAGAAATAAAACAGGAGCGAATATTATCGGATATAAAACAGGAGCAGGAGAGTATATTATTAATCCAGAGCCCGACACTGTAATGAACCCTGACGCCAAACTTTTCGTATTAGGTACAAGAGAACAAGTTACCAAATTAATTGCAGTACTCTCGTAGAGGAAATTTTCTGCAATTAATTTAAACAACACTTAAGACTATGTCGAAATTAAAGATACTGATTACAGGGTCGAACGGACTACTCGGACAAAAACTGGTATACGGTTTACGCAATAACGAACAAGTAGAACTTATTGCAACTGCACGCGGAGAAAATCGTGTATTCGAAAAAACGGGATATGCTTATGAGAGCATGGACTTAACCGATGCCGATACTGTAAAATCGATACTAGAAAAACATCGCCCGGATTGCATCATACATACAGCAGCAATGACCAATGTTGATGCCTGTGAATTAGATCCTGCAGCTTGCGAATTACAAAACGTAACAGCAGTAAAAAATCTTTTAGTGGGATGCAAATCATTTGCGCCACATTTCATCGACATCAGCACCGACTTTGTATTTAACGGCGAAGCAGGTCCTTATTCAGAAGAAGATGAAGTTGATCCTTTAAGTATTTATGCGCGCTCGAAAGTAGAAGCGGAAAAATTAGTAATGCATAGCGGATTAAAGTGGGCGATATTGCGCACGATGATTATTTACGGAGTGACGGATGATGTGCAACGCTCGAACGTAATTATCTGGACAAAGAATTCTATTGAGCAAGGAAAAGAGATTACAGTCATTACAGATCAATTCAGAGGACCAACATTAGCGGAAGACTTAGCAGATGCATGTATACAAGCAGCATTGCGTAAAGCAGAAGGGATTTATCATGTGAGCGGAAGAGAAGTGATGCCGATAATAGACATCTCTTTAGCGGTAGCTGAATATTTCGGACTCGATAAAAGTTTTATCAAGCCAATAACCACAGCAGCTTTAAATCAACCGGCTAAACGTCCGTTGAAAACCGGATTTATAATCACCAAAGCAGAAAGAGAACTTGGATATAAACCGCATTC
>JAKPPP010000136.1 GCA_029547265.1 Bacteroidota bacterium | reverse complement strand
GTGTTATTATTTAGCAAAAGATTATATCCAGTCTAAGACAAATTACGAAAAGTCTGTTGCCTTAATGCCTTTCGCAATTGAACCTCATTTAGGATTAGCTAATGCTCTTGCAGGATTAGGAAATTGGGAGCAAGTTCTTGAGCAATACCAACTAATATTAAAAACAGATCCTCAAAATTCATTGACTCTTTATCGAGTAGGGCTGATTTATTATAATCGAAAAGATTACGGAGCTGCTCAGAAGTATTTCGAGAAAGTGGTGAACCTTTACCCATTTGATTATGACTCAACAATTATGTTGGCATGGACAATGTTTAAGCTTAACAAGTCAATTGAGGCAAAAGTGCTTTTTAATAAATCTTTGTTAATGCGTCCCGATGATTCTTCTGCCACCGAAGGATTAAAACTGATTAAATAAAAAAAGGCGGAATCATTATTTCCGCCTTTTTTTTATTTGAGTATTTCTTATTCGCTAACAGAAAAAGCTAAACCCGGAAGTTTTACTTCTTTTTTGTTTTCGTCTAAGCCTACAATGTCTTTTAAGTAAAAAGTATCACCGGCAGCTAATTTGTCGGCTGCTTTTCTAGCTAGGTAAGGTATAGCATCGTTACCAACGCCGAAGTCTTTCACTTGCATTGGACTCTTGTAAATAATACTGACTCCAAATTGATGAAGAGTGTACGATTTTTCGTCGCTACATTTCACTACCAGAGCAGGCTGGTCGGCCCAAGCTAATATTGTTGCCAATGGCAATTTAGCAGAATTAGCTGAATCTGAGGGTAATCCGCATTTTTTAATGGTAACCACAGGAGCCTTTTTACTTGCTACCGGTTTCTTCTGTGCTTGTGCAGCTAAGCTGGAAAATCCAACTAATGCTATCAAAATGAATAACTTAAGTTTCATCTCATCATGGGTTTTAATGGTCCTAAAGTAGTTATTTATTGCAATACCCGTGCTTCTTTTCGCAACTTTTCACGTATAAATCACGTAAGAATATTCGGTAAATTTTGCCTTTACTATGCCTAAATCATCGAAATTGTATCCTCTAATGAGGAACCGTTTTTATCTTTTATTATCGTTTGCCTTGTTCATTTCGAACATAGGTTCGGCTACTTCTATACCTGATTCTTTAAATGCAATTTTGAAGAGATTGCCTTTTAGGGATACTGCTCGTGTTAATGAACTTACTCGCCAGGCTTACTATTACAGATTTAATGATGGATCAAAATCATTGAAGCTGGGATTAGAAGCATTGAGTATTGCTAAAGCGCTACATTATGATTTTGGTATTGTTTACAGTTATAATTCCATCGGATCATCATGGATTCACAAAGGCGAATTACAGAAAGCTTTGAATTGTTATTTGGCTGCAGCGCATATGAAGGACTCGAAAGATTCGATGGTGCTTCGTGGTGTAGCATTAGCCTATAATAATATCGGTGTAATTAGCCAAGATCGTAAAGATTATTCCCATGCGTTGGATTATTATCGAACTGCATTGGAGCTCGATTTAAAACAGAATTATCAAAAAGGAATAAGTCGTGAGTACGGAAATTTAGGAAAGGCAATGGTGGAAACGGGATATTCCGATTCTGCATTTTACTATTTAAATCGATGTATCACGATTTGCAAAACTATCCATCATAAAATGGGTGAGTTAGAAGCAACAATCGACTTAGGAAGAAATTATGCTTTACTACAAGATTATGATAAGGCTAAATATTGTTATCATTACGCTCTGAAATTTAATAATTCCCAATTTTTGGCGAGTGATGCTTCTGCATACAATTATTTTGCCGAAGCCTTTAAAGGCGAAGGTAATATTGATAGCGCATTGGTTTATCAGTCTAAAGCTTATCGCTTGGCTGTTAGCCTAGATGATATTATGTTGCTCAAGGAATCGCTTTCTGAATTGGCAAACTTGTACAAACTCAAAGGAAATTATAAAGCAGCAGCTCAATATTTGGATTCGTTCATTGTTGTAAATAATCGTCTCGCTGATCAAAAGGCGAATTCGTTATTGTCGGATTTTAAAGAGAAGTATGAGTCAGAGAAAAAGCAAGATGAAATTATTCATCTTCAAAAATCGAAAGAGAAAACCGAATACTACAATACTCATCTTATTAAATTGCGTAATGGTTTATTCTTAACCTTATCGTTTTGTATTTTGTTGATTGTTGTTATTTACAAAGCTTATCGCGATAAACGAAGAGTAAATTCTGAGTTGATGAATCGCTTCGCGGAAGTGCGTCATAAGAACGAAGAAATTAATTTGAAGAGTGAAGAGATTCGCAAGAAAAACGATTTGATTGTTGATGCTAATACTATTCTTCAGCGTCAACGTCAACAGTTGTCAGAAGCGCAAAAGATTGCGAAGCTGGGTAGCTGGGAGTATGAACCTTCTTCAGGGAATTATGCTTGGTCGTCGTATTTATATGAATTGTTCAACCTTCCGAAATCGGAACGTCCTCCTTCTTTCAATACTTGTATTTTCCGTATTGTAAAGAGTGATCGTGCAAAAGTCATCGCAGCAATAAGAGAGTCAATTTACGATCGTAAGCGTTCTGAAATCGATTTCCGCATCATGAATCATTATGATGATTTGAAATATGTAAATGCTAAAATAGTCCCGCTGGTTAGTAGTACTAATCAGTTGGTGCTTATATCAGGAACTATTCTCGATACTACTGTCCAGAATTTAACGGAAAAGAAATTGGTGTATGCTAAGGAACAAGCGGAAATCGCGAACCGTTCTAAAGGACTGTTCTTAGCAAATATGAGTCACGAAATCAGAACTCCGTTGAATGGAATCATCGGATTTACTGATGTGTTGTTGCGTGAATGTAATCAACCAAGTCAAATTGAATACCTCAATTATATTCGCAATTCAGGCGATTCATTACTTCGCTTGTTGAATGATATTCTCGACTTCAATAAAATTGAACATGGTAAACTAGAAATCGAGAATATCGATTTTCAGTTGCACGAAACTATTGATCTCGCTGTTCGTCCTTATAAGATTCAAGCGGAGGAGATGGGAGTTCAGTTAAGTCTCGATATTTCGCCTGAAGTTCCTCTTTGGATCAATGGTGATCCAATGCGTACTCGTCAGCTAATCGTGAACTATGTGTCGAATGCTTTGAAGTTTACTTCGAAGGGATCTGTGAAAATTGCTATTTCAGTTGATGAGATAAATATTCCTGCCGGTGATCAGTTGAAGTTAAAGTTTATGGTGTCGGATACAGGTATCGGAATTCCTGCCGAAAAGCAACAGCATATCTTCGAATTATTCACTCAAGCGGATAGTTCTACCACTCGTAAGTTTGGTGGAACGGGATTAGGTCTCGCTATTACCAGTCAGCTTGCGAAGTTGATGGGAGGAAATACTGGCGTTGTGAGTCCGGGACATCTAGGAAATTCTTTAAAACCCGGTTCTGATTTTTGGTTCACTATTGCCGTAAAACGTTCTCACGTTAGCAGTAATACAAGGAAACAGGACGTGAAATCGGAAATGAATTTCCATGGTAAAGTAAAAGTTCTTGTAGCCGAAGACAATCCTATAAACCAACTTTTGATGAAGAAGGTTTTAGAAAGCATGAACGCTCAAATGGTCATTGTAGAAAATGGTTGGTTGGCTGTTCAGCAATTGAAAGATGAAAAATTCGATGCGGTGCTAATGGATATTCAAATGCCTGTGATGGATGGATACCAAGCTACAATGATGATTCGTCAGTCGATAAGTCCGTTGATTCCAATAATTGGCGTTTCTGCAAACGCATTCAAAGAAGATGTTGATAGAAGTATTAACTCAGGAATGGATGCGCATATCAGTAAACCATTTAAACCGATTGATTTATTCAATACCATTCAAAGGTTAATAGCAGAGAAAATGTCAGAGTTATAAAAAAGAAAAGTCCTGGCCATGCCAGGACTTTTTTATTTCTTAAACAGGGCTGCCATTTTTAGAGCGGTAGCTGCTGCTTCAACGCCTTTATTTCCATATTTGCCTCCGGCACGATCTTCGGCTTGTTGCATGGTATTCGGAGTAAGAACTCCGAAAATAAAAGGTTTATTGTATTTGATAGTTAATTGCGTCAACCCTTGAGATACTGAGTGACAAATAAAATCGAAATGTTTAGTCTCTCCTTGAATTACGCATCCCAAGCAAATAATAGCATCGTAATTATTCTGAGCAAGGAGGGAAGCTCCTGCAGTTAATTCAAAACTACCAGGGACATCAATTCTTGTAATGTTCTTTTCAGAGGCTCCGGCATCTTTCAAAAATGAAATTGCCCCTTGAGCTAAGGCTTCTGTTATCGCTTGGTTCCACTCAGCTACAACAATGCCGAACCTGTAGGGTCCGGCATTGGGCATTTCATGAGCGTCATGGGCTGATAGCGACTGATGTGCTGTCGACATGAGCGTATGTTATTATTTTCCGCCTAAAGCAGTAGCTCTTCCGATGTATTTATCGATGTCGCGCGCTTCAGTACTTGAAGGGAAATCTTTTTTAATTTGTTGGTATATGCTCAATGCACCACTGTAATCTTTCTGTTGTTCTAAAACCATTGCAGATTTGAACAAGAACAAAGGACGAGTGAAGTTGTTTTCATCCCAGTCAGCAGCTTTCTTGTAAAACTTCAATGCTTCATCAGTTTTGCCTAATTCAAGGTTAGCAGCAGCGATTCCACCTAAAGCAAGAGCTCCGGTAACATCATCTTCTGCATCATAAGCTTTCAATGCTTCAATAGCTTTGTCGTATTCGCCTTTTTTAAGAAGGCTCATTCCTAAATAGTATTGAGCTAGGTTTCCGGAAGGAGAAGAACTGTAGTTTTCTACAATATTTTCGAATCCGGGATATGTTCCATCTCCTTTAAGAGCTAGGGAAACGCTATCCTGTCCGAAATAACGTTCAGCAGCAAACATTTCTTTTTGAGCTTTTTCTTCTTGAGGTTTCACAATGAAAGTTGTGTAACCGAAGTAAGCAGCAAGAATAGCTAAGCCGGCGCCAAAGATGATTCCAAGGCTTTTTTTATTGTCGCGAACGTAATGTTCTGCTTTGTCAATTGATTCGTTGAATTCGAACCCTTCGTTGTTGTTAGATGCCATATCTACAGGTACGGGTAATTTTATAAGAGGCGCAAATATAAGTTAAAAAAGCATAGGGAGAAAGAGTTAATAATGAGTCTTTTGAAGCTTTTAACACTCTTTTGTTAACTTTTTTGACTTTTTTCGACAAAATCGAGGGCTATTTCCTCGCAAATCTCGTCGAGCATACAGTAAACGTCGCGGAAGTCGTTGAGGTTACCATAATAGGGATCAGGCACTTCCTTGCCGGTTTTGCTCATTGCGTCCATTATAAGCCTTATTTTGGCGTGATGGGCGGTATTGGTTGTTCTATCTTTCAAGGTGTTTAAATTGCTTTTATCCATCGCATAAATAAGGTCAAAGCGGTCGAAATCCTCGGGATTGAATCCACGGGCACGTTGATTTGAGATATCTACTCCATTTTCCAAAGCTATTTTAACCGAACGGTGGTCGGGAGATTCTCCTTCGTGCCAATTTCCCGTACCTGCGGAATCAACGGAGTAGGGAAGGTTGTATTTATCGAGTTTAGCTTTCATAATTCCCTCAGCGAGAGGAGAGCGACAGATATTGCCCAGGCAAACCATTAAAATTTTCATAGTGGTATTAAATGAAGATGTCCCGGTGAATAAACATCGGGACATCTGAAATATAGGTTAGGTTAATTATCTCGAAAGATTGATTCGCTTTTGAAGATCAACAACTTGAGCTTTGAACTTCTTGTCGGTATCCATTAAGTTGTTTACCGTTCTGCAAGCGTGTAAAACGGTAGCATGATCTTTACCTCCGCAGTGCATTCCGATATTCGAAAGTGACGACTTAGTAAATTGCTTACTGAAATACATTGCTAACTGACGAGCTTGAACTACTTCGCGCTTACGAGTTTTCGATTTCAATACTTCTAAAGGAAGTTCGAAATAATCGCAAACCACTTTCTGAATATAATCGATCGATATTTCGTGAACGGTATTCTTCACAAACTTGTCGATCATCTGCTTAGCAAGCTCAAGCGTGATTGGTTTTTTGTTCAACGAAGATTGAGCGATGATAGAGATCAAAGCACCTTCCAGCTCACGTATATTGTTAGTGATGCTCAATGCGATATACTCGGTTATCTCATTAGGAAGTTCAATACCGTCGACATACATTTTCTTGCGAAGAATCGCGATACGCGTTTCTAAATCCGGAACTTGTAAATCGGCAGCTAATCCCCATTTAAAGCGAGAAAGCAAGCGTTGTTCCATTCCTTGTAAGTCAACCGGAGGTTTATCGCAAGTAAGGATGATTTGTTTATTGTTCTGGTGTAGGTGATTAAAGATGTGGAAGAAAACGTCCTGCGTCTTGTCTTTACCTGCAAAGAATTGAATATCATCAATGATAAGTACATCCATCATTTGATAGAAGTGTACGAAATCATTCGCCGAGTTGTTTTTCACTGCATCCACAAATTGGTGCATGAACTTTTCGCTCGGTACATATAGTACAGTTTTATTAGGGAAGTTATTCTTGATTTCGATACCGATAGAGTGGGCGAGGTGAGTTTTACCTAATCCTACTCCTCCGTAAATCAACAATGGGTTGAATGATGTTCCTCCCGGTTTTTGTGCGACTGCATATCCTGCAGATCTGGCTAAGCGATTGCAATCTCCTTCAACGAAATTCTCGAAAGAATAATTTGAATTGAGTTGAGAATCAACATCAATTTTCTTTAATCCCGGAATAATGAACGGGTTTCTGATTCCCCCGCTGATGTGCTGTGGCATAGGGACAGCAGGGTTTTTAAGGCCGCTGTTACTCTTTGCCGGAAATTTAACAGTGTATGGTTTGGTGTTGGCCGTTGCATTTTCCATAAGGATGCTGTACTCTAAGCGTCCTTCCTGACCAAGCTCGCGTTTAATTGTTTTTCTCAGTAGACCGATATAATGCTCTTCCAACCATTCATATACGAATTGACTAGGCACTTCAATTGTCAAAGTTTGCTGATCTAATTTAACTGGCTTGATGGGCTCGAACCATGTTTTGAAATTCTGAGGGTTGACGTTATCTCTAATCAGTTTTAAACAATTTTCCCATACTTGCTCACAGGTTTTTTCTTTTGATAAGGTTTCTTTCTCCTTGTGCATACCTGGTGGCGAGATTTTTAAAATTTTAATAGGTGGTTAGTTTGATCGAATTACTCGTACTCTTGTGTTGTGAGGCAAATATTGTGTAAAAAAACTTAAAAAAAAATTTTTTTGGACTTGAATTTTAAGAAATTTTAACAGTAGTGCCCCGACTCGAAATTAATGATGATTTCTTTTCAACATAAAAATCGATCCTCCCGAGTCGTATTCCTGCCCAACCTGTTTGAGCAACAAGCACTTCCTTGTTTTTCAGATTGTGATATTTCTCAGGTGTGTCAATAAAAGTGTGAGTGTGACCTCCCAAAATTAAATCGATGTTTTCTGTTTGAGTTGCTAACATTTCATCTGAATTTTTTTTGGAATTCTCGTATTTAAATCCTAAATGCGATAAACATATGATGAGGTCGCATTTTTTCTCTTTTTTTAGATAAGCTGCCGTTTTATTGGCAACATCGATTGGATTAGAATAAACTGTTTTTCCGAAATTCTTTTCGTCAACTAATCCCGCAAGTTCTATGCCGATTCCAAAGACTCCGATATTAACTCCGTCTTTGATAAATATTTTATACGGTAATGTTCGTCCTTCAAGTTCTGTGTTTTTGAAATCGTAATTAGAACATAGAAACGGAAACGATGCATGTGGCAATTGTTTTACGAATCCTTGTATGCCGTTATCGAAATCGTGATTGCCCATTGTTGCGGCATCATATCCCATTAACGTCATTAATTTCATTTCTAATTCTCCTCCGTAAAAATTGAAATACGGAGTTCCTTGAAAGATATCACCACTGTCTAATAACAATACGTTTTTTTCTTCTCCCCGAATTTTGTTGATCAACGACATTCTTCGTGCAACTCCTCCCATACCTGCAAATTTCGGATCGTTTGCAGGGAAAGGATCTATTCGGCTATGCGTATCGTTAGTATGCAGTATTGTTACTTTAACCGTATTACTTTTTGCAAGTACATCTAACGGGACTCCCGCTAATCCGATACATGCAGTAGCTTTGGCAACGTCGCCGATAAATTTTCTCCGGTTATAATTTTGTGATCCTTCCATCGAGATTTACTTTTAACGTTTTGCCTGCTGCTTTTATTTCTTTTAGTTCGTTGATAAATGCATCACGAACGGTGTAATTAATTGCTGTATTAGTTAAAGCGCTTTTCAAGAAACTCATATTATCGCCTCCATTAGCTAAATAATCGTTTGTGGCTACTCTATATGTTTTCTCGGCTTCTAGTGCAACTCCGTTGACGAAAACCGATTCTACTGCTTTGTTTTTGATATTCATGCGGATTCCGGATACAGGGATTCCGTTTTTATCTCCAATATACTTGAAAAGGGGATCGAGGTCTTTTCCTTTTATTTCTAAAATTACGATCGCATTTTCAAAAGGCATTAGCTCAAAGATGTTTCCTAAAGTAATATCGCCTTTCGGTAAAGGTACTCTTAAACTTCCGTTATTCAAGAAGGTAAAGTCGGGTTTCGCCATATTTGTGGCTTCACATTTCTTTATTGCTTGATGTTGAACCGCATCCGCTGCAAAGTCTCCTAATAATCCTTCCGGATTGTCTTTTACCAAAGCCTGCTCCGAAAAAGCTAATACTTCACTCATTTTCGCACTTAACTCATTGTGGTACGGACTAATCATTTTCCAGATAGCTGAATCAACCGGTGATTGTGCCGAATCGCTGAAGGTATATTGGCGCGTTTCCTTTTTTTCTATCGCATATTGTGTGTGACAACTTGCAAGTAGTAAAAGGATGATAAACAGAGAGATCTGTTTTGTGAATGAATTTCCGGTAAATTTCATAGGATGATTACTGCAAGTATACAAAGGGATTTACGTTTTGATTCATTTTTCGAAAAAAATATTTTATCGATTTTTTTTGCATCTTCGTCAAATAATTTTATGTACACTACAGAGACCCAAATTCGTGTTCGTTATTCGGAAACTGATCGTATGAGTTACGTTTACTACGGAAATTATGCGCAGTATTTTGAAGTAGCTCGCGTTGAGTCACTTCGATCTCTTGGCGTGAGTTATCGCGAAATGGAAGATGATGGTGTGCTGCTTCCTGTCCTCGATTTTTCGGTGAAGTTTTTTAAACCTGCATTTTATGATGAAATGTTGACGATCAAGACTTCTATCACAGAACTTCCGAAAGCTCGTATCATTTTCGATTATGAGACTTATAATGAGCAGGGTGTATTGCTGAATAAAGCTTCTACTACGTTGGTGTTCGTGAATAAGTCAAATGGACGACCTACCGCTGCGCCTGCTGCCATCCTCGAAAAGCTGAAGGATTATTTCTCCGCTTAGAGTTTCTCCATCAATAATTCGTAGGCCGTTATCATTGATCTGATATCGTGTTTACTTACTTTCTCGTCAGGTGAATGTACAAAATCTTCTGCTGCACCTACAAAGCACCAGTCGATAGGATAGGGCTGCTTCTGGATTTCATTTCCGTCACTTCCTCCCGAACTTTCTACTTCTAATTGAAAATCAATTTTATGATCGCTTAAAATTTTTCTTATGCGATCAACATAAACTTTTCGTGGTAATCCCGAATCACGAAGTGATACAACAACTCCTTTTCCATGTTGAACTCCTTCTGTTATCCACGTAATATCACTTATTAATGCTTGACGGATTTTAAAATTCTCCCATAGGTATTTTACGATGTAAGGGACTGATCCTCCTCCATGTTCTTCCCAACAACTGAAAACGATTACTCCGTCTTGCAGTGTTTCTGCTAATTTCAATGCGTTGTATACTCCCAGTCTGTTGTCCATATAACAACTTTGAGCAAACTCATCATCTTCTCTCCAGTTTTGCTTGAAACTCAATGCTGTTCCTGTGGCGATTGTGCGATTGCTTTTAATTGTGAGGTGATGATCTTCATCACATTCTAAAACGCCTTCTACAATTCCTTGATCGTCTTCTCCGGTGAGTATATATCCGCTGTTCGTTCTCGGTCCGCCAATCTTTACTAACTCATTATTATACCTTACGGTGAATCCTATATTGTCGATATGCGCAAATACTGCTGTTCTGGGTTGTCCGAATACTAAAATGATACAATGCTGAAAATCTTCACCGTGAATTACTTGTGGCATATTTTTCCACCACGTTTTATTTCTGTTGATATATTCCAACAGAAATTCTTGCATCGCTGATTCTTGTCCCGCCGGCGCATGTATCCCGCATAGTCTTCTCAATAGTTCCATTTCAGTAGTAAGGTTCCCAAGTTGCTTTTGCTGCTAACGTCGGGTGATTTTTTAGTTTATGTAACAGCTGATTCGTTTTGCTTTTTCTGATCTCAAAGCGAATTTCGCAGGGTTCGTTGTATTCTTGTGAGGTAATTATTACGCCTTCCGATTTCAAAAGCGAATGTACATCATTCATCTGCTCAAAGGTGAAATGGATTACGTATTTATCGTTAATCGTCTTTTCAATAATCTTTGCTTGCTGTAAAGCTTCTTGTGCTGCCGATCGGTAGGCGTTAATTAATCCGGGTACTCCTAACAACGATCCTCCGAAATATCGGACTACCACTACTAAAGTATCGGTGAGTCCTAATGATTGTATTGCGCCCAATATCGGTTTCCCCGCACTTCCTGCAGGTTCTCTGTCGTCGGCCGCTCTTAATACCGTAGGATCCGGCGTTAACCGAAAGGCATAGCAATGATGATTCGCTTGTGGATGTTCTTTTTTTAAGTGATTGACAATCGATTTAATCTCTTCTTCTGTTTTTACGGGATAAGCAAATCCGAGGAATTTACTTCCGCGATCGCGAAAGCTTCCTTCTGTAGGACCGGCAATGGTTTGATATGTATCCTCGAATAACATTTTTAATAAGAAAGGACTAAAATAGCAATCAATGCAATTAACATTCCCGCGAGATTCAATTTTGTGGGACGTTCTTTAAATATGAAGAAGGCTAAGACAGCAGAGAAGAATACCACCAGCATATTAACCATGGCAAAGATCAATGCGCTTTCAGCTCCTTTAGTAGCTAAGCAGTTTACTAGGAATACTAATGAATAATAATTCACAATTCCTAATATGATTCCTCCGATGGCACTTTTAAGTTCAATTTTTACTTTCTTGACGATCAGCTGATAAAGCGTCGAAATACTTCCGAATATTCCCGCAGCTCCAAATAAACAACAGAAAAATAAATTCTGATTTTCAGGGGTGATGTAGTAATGCTCCGAAATTTTAATTGAAGTGTCAACCATTCCGCTGCCAATGAATAAGAGAACAGGATAAATCCATACTCGTTTGTCGATATGTTCCGATTCGTCGGTTTTCGATTTTACACTGCTCAAATAAACTGCTATTAATGCCATTACCATTCCCGCGATTCTCAATCCCGTGATATGATCTCCGTATAAAAAGAATCCCGCAGTAATTGGAATGATCATCGACATCTTGCCCGCAATCGATGTTACTGAGATTCCTGCTTTTTGCGCAGTAAGTGCAGCCACATAAAAAACGATGATGAACATTAATCCAACAACTAATGCAAATGAACCAAAATTGCTGACAGTTGGTAATAGGACTTTATTTCCTTCGTAGTTTGCGAAAAATGAAAAGGAAGAAGCTGTTATGTAATTGAATGTTAATCCGTGGAGATTGTAAATTTTAAATCGATCGAAAAATTTTAATATCACATATAACAGTGATGATAAAATAGATGCAATAACAAGTTGAATGAGTAAATCAGCAGTCATTAATTTTAATTGAAAATGGTAAAGAGATAATTATCTCCGATATTAGTTTGATGTTTGTTTTCAGTTTTGATGATAGGAGCAGGGATGCCATTGTAGAGTTCATTATTGCCTACAAATATTCTTGCTTCATCCCATAAATTGGCTTTGATGAAAAGATCAAGAATGTTTTTTCCTCCTTCAACAATTACTGATTGAATTTGTAATTGATGTAAATTCTTTAAGCTGTCTTCAATAAATGTCGCCGCATTTACTCTTACAACTTCCGAATTTTTATACTGTTTCTGTTGATCGGTTGTTACTACAATTGTTCTCGATGTTCCATCGAATATTTTGAGGTCGTCGTTTAGTTTTCCTGAGCGATCAAGAATAATTCGCACCGGATTTCTTCCCGGATAATCTCTGACATTCAATTGGGGATTATCGATGATCACTGTTCCTGATCCAACCAATACTGCATCTTCTTCTGTTCTCCACTGGAAGTTCAGCATACGACTTTCTTCATTGCTGATGCGAATATTTTCGCCTTCTCTCCCCATATATCCGTCGTAGCTTTGTGCCCATTTTAAAATGATATAGGGACGATTTTCGGTGTGGAAAGTGATGAATCTTTTATTGAGTTCCTCGCATTCTTCTTTTAAAACGTCAACAATCACTTCAGTTCCAGCTTCGCGAAGTTTTTTAATTCCTGCACCGTTCACTTTCGCAAATGGATCTTGCATTCCTATCACCACTCGTTTTATTTTTTTGCTGATGATTAAATCGGCACAAGGCGGAGTTTTTCCGAAGTGACTGCAGGGTTCTAGATTTACATACAGCGTGCTTTCGCTTAAAAGAGATTGGTCTTTTACTGCTGCGATGGCATTGACTTCAGCATGTGCTTCTCCGAATTTATGATGATATCCTTCGCCGATAATTACTTCATTGTGAACGATCACGGAACCTACCAAGGGATTAGGCGCTGTTTGTCCTAGTCCTTTGACTGCCAATTCAAGACAGCGGTGCATAAATTTTTGATGGGTTTCGAGAGTCATGGAGGGGCGCAAAAATAGGATCTTATGCATTAAGTGGACTCATAATTTTATGATTCCGATGAATAATTACACCTTTGCTGTGTGAAACTACACGATTTAATCGGATTATCGAAGGAACGACTATCAGAAATATATGATAGAGATGAAGCTGCTGCCATAATAAGGTTGTGGATCAGCGATCGTTTTGAAGTGGGATTGAATGAAATCAATGCTATTGGCGACCAATCATTACCCGATCATCAGGTAGAATTATTGAAGGCCGATCTCGATAAATTATCGAATGGTGTTCCCGTTCAGCAGGTAAGTGGTGTCGCTTGGTTTTGCAATTTGCCTTTTCATGTAACGCCCGATGTGCTCATCCCTCGTCCCGAAACAGAGGAGTTATTGTATTTGCTGATGGATGAAATGCAAGATGAACCTCTGAAAATACTCGATGTTTGCACCGGAAGTGGTTGTATTGCAGTGACCTTGAAAAATAAATTTCCTCAAACTTCAGTCTTCGGATGCGATATTTCGTTCGATGCATTGATGGTAGCGAAGAGAAATGCTGAAAAACATAATGCTGATGTAGAGTTTTTGTGGACCGACGTAGCTGAAGGAATTTGGGAAGGATTATCGAATGAAAAGTTCGATATCATTATAAGTAATCCTCCTTATATAACAAGTATTGAAGCTTTGTCGATGCACAAAAATGTGCTCGATAATGAACCTCATATCGCGCTATTTGCTCCCGACGATGATCCTTTGATTTTTTATCGTCAGATATTGATTTACAGTAGAGAGCACCTCAACGAAGGCGGCTCGGTATGGTTCGAAGTCAATAAAGGCTTCGCCGATGAAATCGCTAGAATGATGAAAGGCTTCGGATTTGTAGAGGTAGCAGTTGAAAATGATATCTCGGGAAATCCTCGCTTCGTATCAGGATTTTTCCCTCAATATTCGTAGTGATCGAGAATTTGCTGAACGTGATTCTTTGAATCTACCTTTTCGATAATAACCTCTAATTTCCCCTTCTCGTCGATCACATAAGTCTTTCGCAAAATACCCATGTATTTCTTGCCATACATCGACTTCTCTCCCCAAGCATCATAAGCTTTGATGATATCGTGGTTGGTATCGGCAAGTAATGAAAAAGGAAGTTTGTTTTTCTCAGCGAATTTCACGTGACTTTTAACATCGTCGGCGCTAACGCCAATAACTTCGAATCCGTATTCCACTAAATCCTCGTAGCCATCGCGCAGGTTGCAAGACTCAACAGTGCAAGTAGGAGTAGCATCCTTCGGATAAAAATAAAGAATCACTTTTTTGCCTTTTAACTTGCTGAGGCTGATGGTTTCTCCGTGCTGATTGATGCCTTTGAAGGCTGGTGCTTTGCCGCCGATTTTTAACATAAACGAGTTTTTTAACAAAACACAAAGTTGGACTAAAAGTTTGAAATCGATGTGATTTAATATTCGTAGTTGCTAAGTTGTTAATTTGCTATAAGTTATGAGTAAGTGAATCGAAATTCGGTCACATATTTTTCCTTGACTTGTGTTCTTAACTTTTGACCTGCTTGAACTTCTTTTTTTGCTACTTTTGCCCAAATTTCAATCCGATTATGAACTTACATGAATATCAGGGGAAATCAATCCTCAAAAGTTTTGGTGTTGCCATTCAGGAAGGTATCGTTGCTGATACTCCGGAAGAGGCTGTTGCAGCTGCAAAAAAATTAACAGAGCAAACAGGTACTCAATGGTGGGTAGTGAAAGCTCAGATACATGCCGGTGGACGCGGAAAAGGTGGTGGAGTAAAATTGGCTAAATCGATCGATGAGGTTAAACAAAGAGCTACTGATATTATCGGAATGCAATTGGTGACTCCGCAAACGGGTCCTCAAGGTAAATTGGTAAATAAAGTTTTAATCGCTCAGGATGTTTATTATCCCGGAGAAAGTAAAACGGCTGAGTTTTATATGTCGGTTTTAATGAACCGTATGACTGGTCGCAATATGATTATGTATTCTACTGAAGGTGGAATGGATATCGAAGAAGTGGCTGAAAAAACTCCTCATTTAATTTTCAAAGAGGAAATCGATCCTAAAACAGGGTTACAAGCATTCCAAGCTAGAAAGATTGCTTTCAACTTAGGATTAAGCGGAAATGCTTTCAAAGAGATGACAAAATTCGTTGCTGCTCTTTACAAAGCATACGACCAAACTGACTCTGCAATGTTTGAGATCAATCCGGTATTAAAAACATCTGATGATAAAATCATTGCTGTTGATGCGAAAGTAAGTTTAGATGATAACGGATTATTCCGTCACCCAGATTATGCTGCAATGCGTGATACTTCTGAGGAAGATCCAACAGAAGTTGAAGCTAGCCAAAATGACCTTAACTATGTGAAACTCGACGGAAACGTGGGTTGTATGGTGAATGGTGCAGGATTAGCAATGGCTACAATGGATATCATCAAATTAGCAGGTGGTGAGCCTGCTAACTTCCTTGATGTTGGTGGTACTGCAAATGCAGCTCGTGTTGAGCAAGCGTTCCGTATCATCTTGAAAGATTCAAACGTTAAAGCTATCCTAGTAAATATCTTCGGTGGTATCGTTCGTTGCGATCGTGTTGCTCAAGGTATTGTGGATGCTTACAATAATATCGGTGAAATTCCTGTTCCTATAATCGTTCGTTTACAAGGAACGAATGCTGAAGAAGGGAAGAAATTAATCGATGCCAGCGGATTAAAAGTATATTCTGCGATTCAATTGAAAGAAGCTGCCGACTTAGTTCAGCAGGTTGTGGGTAAGTAATTCCCCGCTAAATAAAATAAAACAGTCTGTGGAAGAAACTTCTGCAGACTGTTTTTGTTTTATAGACATGATCAAGTCTAAATACATCCTCTTATTTTTCGCGATAATGATCCCTATGCTGGTAGGAGGCGTTTCCGGATTTTTAACCGCAGAGGCCATTCCCGGTTGGTATGCAAACCTCAATCAGCCTTCGTTTAATCCCCCGAATGGGATTTTTGGTCCGGTGTGGACAACCCTTTATTTATTGATGGGTATATCGTTCTATAAAATACTGCAGCTGCCGTCGTCGAAAGATAGAACCGAAGCAATTAATGTTTTCTACCTCCAACTCATGCTCAATTTCTTTTGGAGCCTTATTTTCTTCCGTTGGCATTTAATCGGATTGGCATTGGTTGAGATCATTGTAATGTGGATTTCTATCGCTTTAATGATTCATCGTTTTCGCAAAATGACTCCTGTCGCGGGGTATTTGAATATTCCATATTTGTTATGGGTCACATTTGCAGGGATATTAAACGGAGCATATTTTATTCTTAATTAATTCTTTATGCTATTTGAGTTTTTAAGTGATTAATTGTTTGTAAACGATTGAAAACGCTTGTTTTAAATCTTGTTTTGTTGCTTTGCGAAAAAATAAGAATATGCATTTGGAAAAATTTCCGAATACACGTATGTTTGAGTTTCAAAACATACGTGTATTGTTAGCCAAATTAACGCTCACCATCGATCAAGAGGTGGTGGAAAATGCAAAGGTTTACGCTAAGAAAAATGGTCGAAGTTTATCGTCGTTAATCGAAGGTTATCTGAAAGCATTAAGTCAACAGGAAGACGAGATTTCTGATTTATCTCCCAAGGTGAAATCATTATTAGGAAGTGTTAAAGTCCCTGCCGATTTTAATTATAAAACAGCACTTTCTGATTCCATCAATTCGAAGCATTGCTGATGAAACATTTTGTACTCGATACGAATGTAATTATCGATTTCTTGACAGATAGAAAGCCAATTTCTACTGAGTCAGCCAAGTTGTTTTCATTAGCTGAAAAAGGGAAAGTGAAATTATACGTCACCGCCGTTTCGTACAACAACCTTTATTATGTTTTAAAGAAGCTTTTGTCGCATAAAGAAACAGTGAAAGTGCTTCGTGAATTATCTGATTTATTAAATACCATAGATACTCCCAAAGAGGCAATAGCATCAGCATTAAAATCGGATTTCAAGGATTTTGAAGATGCGATACAGAATTTTTCCGCCTTAGCTTTTTCGAAGGTGGATGGGTTTGTGACAAGAAATACAAAAGATTATAAGTCAAGTGAATTAGTTGTCATGACTCCCGAACAGGCCTTAGCTTTTATGAAAAATCAGTTGTGAAATAATCAGTTAATACTGTGTAGGGTAGTCTAACTGATTCAAATTTAGAGGGAAAAGTCGTTTCGGTATTAAATACATTCTAAATATTCGATGATCATTTTTAATTAAAATTCCTTTTAGTCTTTAGTTTTTCTTATAAATAATTCCAATAGAACTTTTGCAGTTTTTGATTATTAAAAAATTAAATAGTCTGAATTCTAAACGTGACAAATATTTCTAATGTAACCGAAATTTAATTGATATTCAATTTCTGATCTGTATATCAAGATCTTATACCGAAGCCGAACGTCCGCCTTAAATTTTTGCGGATAGAACGATGAGAACGGAAACGATAGAAAGAAACACTGTTTGAGGCCTGAAAAGGTTTTCTTTCAGGGCGAGTTTGTTTCTTTCCGTTGGAGTTGAAATCGTTCCCGCTAAAAAATTTACAGCGGCGGTCTTTTCAAACCAGTTGCAAGTGTATTTTTAGCCTAAGATGCGACGTAATTTTTTGCAAAGACGATTAAAAAAAATCGTTGCATAGCCATAGCCTACGGAACTATTTTTTTTAGAAGTATTTGTGAAAAAGGACGAGCAGAAA
>JAKPPP010000133.1 GCA_029547265.1 Bacteroidota bacterium | reverse complement strand
GCGGTCGATGTAGTCAGCTTCGTTCTTGGCTCCCAATAAATAAATTTTAGCGGAGGCTTCTTCACTCGTTTTCTTTTTTATCAGCTTCACCCATTGCTCAAAAGGTAGTTGCTTGGTAAACCATACACTCGATGGTGCCATGCAATAGTAGGGCGATGTTTTGTAGGGTGCAGTAGTGGCGTATTCTTTTGTTGAGGGATACATCGCGGGACGCTCTCGCACTTCGCCGATGATGTTTTTTAAGAGCGAGAGATTACGATCTACTTCGTGCTTGCTGCCTTCAACATTGATGATATGTGGATAGCGTTCGCTAAATAAAAATGACAGCGGATTTTTATCGTATCCTATCGTTTTCTTGCCTTTGCTGAAAGCTGTAATAATGCCTGTCGACGCAAAGCGCTGTAAATTGATAACGATGTCGTAATTATTACTCCTTACTTGTTTTATGATGTGATAAAAATTCTTGTACTTATTGTTTTTTTTATCCCATACAAGAATAGTATTTATCCCCGGATTATTCTCTAGCAATCCCTCGTTTCCTTTTCGTACCAGCACGTCTAATACCACATCCTTACGATGCTTGCGCAACGCTTCAATAACTGGAGTAGCAAGAATGACATCTCCAATAAAAGCTGTTTGTATGAGAAGGATTTTCACGTTCGCGTTATTGTAATTTCGATAATTCTTCTTGCGCTTCTTTCACCAATGCTTTGTTTTCTTTGATCACTGCCTTCAGCATTTCTTTCGCACGCTTAGTATCGTTGTTGTGAAGATAAACTTTCGATAAATACCAATATGCTTGATCTTTCTTTGGTGAATCCATCGTTAGATATTTTTTTAAATTCTTCTCCGCGCCTTTATAATCACCATTTTCAATCTGCGTAATCGCTGCAGTAAGGTAAAGATTATCGGAACCTTGAACAGCTTTGTAATCTTTCGTTGCTGATGTTGTTACTTCACCCTTTTCGAAAACTTTTGCAGCAGAAATATTATCAGATTCCCGCTTCATTGATTCTTCTTCCTTGTTTTTCGTAGTTACTGCATTCTTGCTTACTTCGGCGGGTGCTGCTACGGGTGCGACAGACTCCGCAACATCCGACGAGGCATTGCCAGCAGAACTCTTAACATTATCAGACATTGTTATTTCTTCCGCAATTACTTCTTTATCGGCTACCACTTCATCGCGCACTTCTTGGTTTTTACTTATTGCAGAGTAGGAAGTCGCCATAGGAGCTTCAGATGCTGCGCTCGACTGCGTTTGAGGCTGACTGTTTGTATCCGCAATTATTGTTGCTGCAGGCTCCGGAGCTACAGATTGATCGCTATTGATAAGCTGTTGCTCTTGCGTCACAGATTTCTCTGCTAATTTGTTTTCACCGGTTTTAGGAATGACAAACCATAAGGTGAGGGTAGAAGCGAAGATCAGCGCAAAGGCAGCGGCAATTTTCCAAGGAAAAATAACTTTCGGTTTCGATTCAGTCATGCGATCAATGGCATCATCGATGAAATCGATATTCGCTTCTGCATTCGGAGAATTTTTTAATCCCTCTAAAGCATCCTCGCACATCTCGCAATCGAGTAAATGACGCTCCACGCGATTTAACTCTTTACCGCTTAATGTCCCGTTGTTATAAGCATGCATTTCCTCCAACGTTAAACAGACGCCGGAATCGAAAATGCGATTTGTTGGAGTGGTCATTTTTCGAGGAGGATTTTTAAATTACGCTTACCGTTTTGAATATAACTTTTTACTTTGTTGAGATCGTAACCTGTGCTGTCGCTGATTTCTTGATAACTTTTTTCGTGGATGAAAAACAACTCGATGCAGGTACGCTGGTGTTCGTCGAGTTGACTAATCGCCTCATCGAGCTTTTGCAGTTGCTGTTGTTTTTCGTTCAATTCCTCAGCAGGTTCGACCGGTAGATGCAGGAAAGCCTGTTTTTCCATAAAATCATTTTCTTGTCCGCTGATTTCCTTAGGCTTAGCCCTCAGGATCATGAAACAATGATTCTTGGCAACGGTATAAATCCAGGGCTTAAACTCCTGAATATCATGCTTATTGATGTCTTTGAGCAGTTTTTCGAATATCTGCATCACGGCATCTTTAGCGGCCTCTTCATCCTTCAAATATTTATTACAAACCCCATAAACGAGGTGGGAGTATCTTTTAAAAAGTACGCCTATGGTCTCGTTACTGCCGGTTGTCTTAAACAAGGCAAGCAAATCATGATCGGGGGTATTGGAGTAATCGGGGATGGACACGAATGGTATTTGGGACAAATATAAGTAAATGAAATTTTGAATTTTGGATTTTGAATTGCTGACGCATTTAATTAGAACGCGGATGAATGGATTTGAATGGATTTAAAAGGATTTTGCCCCGAAAGCCTATTGGGATTGAGTTTTGAATTTGGTTGACAATTGGGTTTAACAAATATTACGAGACTAATTTAAACACATTTCCTTTTTCGGCTTCGCCGCCTTTGTGTCCTTCGTGTTTAGCAAAGCGCCTTTGTGCCCTCTGTGGTTAAAAAGATTTCGGTTTACCAACATTCAATCATTCAATCATCCGCCATTTAATCCAAAATCCAAAATTCAAAATCCAAAATTCATTGCCCTCTCCAATCTCCATCTAAACGTAGGTTCGTCGGATTGGGGATGAGCTTCGCAGATGAAGGTGACTTCGTGTTTCAGCTCGGGATATTTTTGAAGGATAGGAGTGAGGAGGAAGAGTGCGTTAGCGTGGACAGCCGTCGCGCGTGAATAATCGGACAGCCAGTTGAAGCAGAGGGTAGTGATTTTCGAATCGAAGGAAGCAGGAAAGCCGCGATCGACGAAGATGCCGGTGAGGTTTCTGATAACGGGATCGGCAGTTGCTTTCTCGAGGGCTTTCAGATTTAATTTCAAGAATGCAAGGTCATTAACTTTAAAAATATCGAACCAGGTGCGAGCTACCCACGAGGCTTTATCGGCTATGTCGCCGGGATGTTTATCAATCAACCGGTAAAGTAATTTTATCCCCGCCTCATCGCCTTTCAGTTGCTTGGCAATTTGTACTACGGCCGTCTTGCTGCGGATGCTAGAGAGGGAGGTGGTGAGTTGATCATTATCCATGATAATACTTTTAAAGAATAATCTTTCAGGATATGGAAATTATCATCATCGAACAAACGAATAATAATTTATCACACACATTAATTCTTATCCTGAGTAAATAAAACCTTGTATAGTTAACTCTTCTTTTCTTTATCCTCACTAACCTTATGATAAGCTCCGATAATTTCGCGTACTAATCGGTGGCGAACGACATCAGTAGCATCTAAAGTAACGAATTCGATTCCTTCAATTCCCTTTAAAATTCTTGTCGCTTGAATTAATCCCGAAGGCTGGTTACGTGGTAAATCGACTTGAGTAGTATCACCGGTAACGATAAACTTTGCCGAAGGCCCCATCCTCGTCAAGAACATTTTCAATTGATTTTCGGTAGCGTTTTGAGCTTCATCGAGAATAACGAAGGCATTGTCGAGTGTTCGTCCGCGCATGAATGCTAAAGGCGCTACTTCTATAACTCCGCTCTCGATAAATGTCCTTAATTTTTCGCCGGGCACCATATCGAACAAGGCATCATACAAGGGACGCAGATAAGGGTCAATTTTCTCTTTTAAATCACCGGGAAGGAATCCTAAATTCTCACCGGCTTCTACTGCGGGACGAGTTAGGATGATTCTTCTGATCTCACGATTTTTCAATGCACGAACTGCCAAAGCTACTGCTGTATATGTTTTTCCGGTACCGGCGGGACCAATAGCAAAAACGATATCATTTTTCTCGCTGGCCGTTACTAATTTCTTTTGATTGGGTGTGCGTGCACGAACGATTAGTCCACCCGGAGCATAAACCAGCACATCCTTAATGTCGACAGGAGGCGTATTACCATTTTTAGGCTCTTTGCCCGGGGTAACGCTGTTCGCAGGTACCACTTGTCCCGAAATCAAGAAATCAACCTCCGTAGGGGTTAATATTCCGTTTTGTTCAAAGTAATCAGTTAATGTCTTGAACTTCACCTCCAGCACACTCACCAAATTCGGCTCACCGATAAGTTTAATTTCTTGTCCTCTGGCTATTATTTTTACTCCCGGATACTTGCGTCGCATTACATCTAGATTTGCATCGTTTACTCCATAAAAATCGACAGCATTAGCAAACTCAACGGGAATGATTATTTCTTTCAAACAGTATGTGTTTTTTAAATTGTTTTCACTTTTACAAATCTATGGGGTGCATATCATAAAACAAAGAAATGTTTAAAAGAATCTTCCTGCTGTGAGTAAGTTGGTTTTGTGTCCGAAATTAACGACGAAATCATTTTTATGGTCGGTTGAGAATTTTAGTGATTACCTAATAACTTCGATGGAAAGCAGACTTTGTTTTAATGTTATGAAAACTTAAAATAAATAACATCTACTATTGAAAATAGTGTTGGTCGCGAAATTTAAATAACTTTCATGTAGATGAGGATGTAATAGATTCCTGTTAGGATAAATAGTAGTCCGGCAACAACTCTCATTGTTTTCTCGATTTTCGTTACCGCTTTAAAATATTTGCCAACTTTTTGGATACTAAACGCTAAAATCAATGTGAAGAATAGTACGAGTGTTCCTGCACCCATAGCATAAAAAATTGGAAGTGACCATCCGATATTACTTTTAATGCTCATGGGTATTAATACTCCGAAATACATGGCACCGCTATAAGGACAAAATGCCATTGCAAATAATGCTCCTAATAGAAAAGAGCCGAGGAGGCCTTTGTCTTTGAATTTTTCTTGCAGCATTTCAGTAAATCGATTGCTGCTATTGAAATTAATGCGAATTATATTGAGCATGATTAGTCCTATTACTAACATCACCGGGCCAACGAATTTCTCACCATTGCTCTGGAAAAATTTGGCTACATAAAATTTGCCTGCTCCGAGAATGATAATGAGCGCAATTGTTGTATATGAAAATGCTAATCCAAGCGTGTAAAGTAGTCCACTGATTAGCGTCTGCTTTCGTCCTGAAAGTGATTTCGAAATATAGGCGGTGGCAGTGATGTTTGTGGCGAGTGGACATGGACTAATAGCTGTGAGGAAGCCTAAGAGTAAAGCCGCCACAATAGGCATATTAGAATTCTCAAATAAGTTTTTTACCGTCTCAATCATTTCAGTAGATTGGAAATTTTGTTTTTAAGTCCCTGCATATAAACATCTCGATTGTTGGCATTGTCAAATGCAAAGTCAGACCAATCAGTAATGATGTCGTTACCATCGATTAATTTTTCTGCAAACAAAGCTGTTCCTGTCGCTTGGAATTTCTCAGCTATCTTTTCGTTTTTGCTGTCATCTACATCAATGATGCGAAAGGAAATTTTTCCGCTTTTCAATTCGTCGCTAAAATATTTATCAAGGACAATTTTAGTATTTGCTTTCATGTTAATGCACGTTTCACACTGACGAGTTCCATGAAAGGCATAGATGATAATCTTTGATGCATTGTTGGGTAAAGCAGATTCCGATTTATTCACAGCAGCTTCCTTTGATGCTGAATTATTTAATTTTTCAGTGGAAGAAGATTCTTTGCAAGTTCCATCAGGATTACAATCTTTACTAGTTGGATCAGAACAACATTTTTTCTCTTCACCGGCCGGCAAAATTGTTGGTAATCCTTCCGCCTTCCAAGCATCTATTCCTCCCTCAAGATTCGCAATATTTTCATAACCCTTATTTTTCAATAAAGTGTAAGCTGATTCGCTTCGTCGGCCTGAACGGCATACTAGTATTACCTGTTTGTTTTTCGGAATATCTTGGAGATGATTTTCGATACTATCGACCGGGATATTGATGATGTTTTTTACATCGAATGCAAGCTCTTCAACTTCATCATAATATCTGACATCAACAAAAAGTATATCATCATTCAGCATGGTTTTAATCTCAGCCGAACTAAATGATGCCTTTTTACTGCGAAAGGAAGTGGAATCACATGCATTAAGGAAAAGTATACCCAGTAATGCAACGATAAGTCCTGTGGTTTTCATGATTTTTTATTTATAAAATGATGTTAAAGAGATAACCTGAGATGATAATGCAGATGGTAACTACAGAAAAGAAAATGAAGATCATTTTCCAATCCATTACTTTCTTTAGCAATGTAGCTTCCGGTATTGATAGTCCCACTACAGCCATCATAAATGCGATAGCGGTGCCAAGCGGAATTCCTTTTTGGACCATCACTTGAATTATTGGCACAACTCCTGCAGCATTGCTATACATAGGAACTCCGATTAGTACTGCAATAGGCACAGCAAAGGGATTGTCTTTGCTGATATATTTTTCAAAGAAACCGGTAGGAATGTAACCGTGCATAATTGCACCTAATCCGATTCCGATTAAAACGTAAATGAGCACACTTTTAACAATACTTGAAGATTCCTTTAAAACAGGAAGTATTCGTTTTGAGAAAGGAATATTTTCTTCAACAATAGATTCTTCTTCTGCAGAATTCCGAATTAAATTTTGAGCCCAAGGCATAAGATTGGACTCTAGTTTGAGTCGGCCTAGAATGTATCCTCCAATCACTCCCATTACAATACCGCTTATTACATAAATTAGTGTTGCTTTAATGCCAAACATGCCTACAAACATGGCTATCGCTACTTCGTTTACGAGAGGAGAAGTGATTAAAAATGAAAAAGTAACGCCCAAAGGAATTCCGCCTTTTACAAAGCCTATAAATAGAGGTACTGAGCTGCAAGAACAAAAGGGAGTTATTGCTCCGAAAGTTGATGCGATGAAGTATTCTAATCCGTAGAGTTTATTTCTTGATAAAAAATTCCTGATTTTTTCTATAGGGAAATACGAATTAACAAATCCCATAATGGAGGAAATCAAAAACAATAGAATTATTATTTTGATGGAATCGAATATGAAAAAATTCACCGCGTCGCCTAACTTACTGCCATGCTTTAAATTAATGACCGAATAAGTCAACCAATCAACAAGTAATTGTAATTTTTCAAACATGATTTATAGAGGCAAGAAATTATTAAATTGAAATTAGTTTACTTATTGCAGTAACAACTCCTTGATTTCTTTTATCTCAGCAACTCTACCTCTAATTTTAATTTCATTTTCGATCATTAAAACAGGAGTTGAAAGGACATTGTATTTCATCATTTCTTCGATGTCTTCTATTTTAATTACTTCTACGTCAATATTCAGTTGCTTTACAGCTTCAACTGCATTATTGTATGTGGTTTTGCATTTTGCGCAACCGGGACCAAGAACTTTGATTTGTTTCATAATAGTTTAAATGTAGATTTAGGAATGTTTCATCAATTCATCTAGTAGTAGTTTGGCAGCATTCCAGTTTTCTTTGTTAATACAATATTTTACCGAGGGAGGTGTAATATCGCCTTGAATAAGTCCTGCTTTTTTAAGTTCGTTTAAATGCTGCGATATAGTTGATTTTGCAATTGGCAATTCTTCTGCCATATCACCATGATAACAACATGATTGATTACTTAACAACTCCAAAATCGCAATACGTGCCGGATGGGCGAGTGCTTTGGCATATTGTGCAGTTCTGGTTTGCTTCTCTGAATACTTCGACATTTTTACTGATTTTGATCCGTCTTTTAATATTGTTCGTAAAATTACGAATGATAACGCCCGATTTACAACTAATATGATGAAAATCACAGTTGTATGAAAAATCAAAGGAAGTGATAGAAGGTTGGTTTTTTGGTAAAATGCGATTTTCTTTAAAGTATAATTGACTCTGAAATAGAGCATTTGAATCAGGATATTGTTTAATAATTTACGGAGCATATCCTCAGAACGAATACTTTTGCAGGTATATACTCTATCACTATGAGCACTCTTGTAAACGATGCGAATTGCATTTCGAAAACTGATTTCAAATTTCCGGGATTAACTTCTGTTTACCACGGTAAGGTGCGTGATGTGTATACGATTGAGAATAAGTTGATGTTGATGGTGGTGAGTGATCGTGTTTCGGCGTTCGATTTTGTGATGCCTCGCCCGATTCCTTTCAAGGGACAAGTGCTGAATCAACTGGCGGCGTTTTTCTTGAATGCAACTCGCGATATTTGTCCGAATTGGGTGATTGAAGTCCCCGACCCGAATGTAACAATCGGTATTCTCTGCCAACCTTTCAGAGTGGAGATGGTGATTCGCGGTTACCTCACGGGACATGCGTGGCGTGAGTATAAGCAAGGGAAGAGAGTGTTATGCGGTGTTACGATGCCGGAGGGATTAAAAGAGAACGATCCTTTTCCTGAGCCTATCATTACACCAACAACAAAAAGTGATCACGGACATGATCAAGATATTTCTCGCGAAGAGATTATCAAGCAAGGAATTGTTGCTGAAAGCGATTATATCCAGTTAGAAAATTATACACGTGCTCTTTACAAAAAAGGAGCGGAGATGGCGAAAGATAAATCGCTGATATTAGTCGACACCAAATATGAATTCGGTAAAGCCAACGATAAAATTTTCTTGATCGACGAGATTCATACTCCTGATTCATCACGTTATTTTTACCTCGACGGATACGAAGAGCGTCAAGCGAAAGGCGAAGCACAACGACAGTTATCAAAAGAGTTTTTACGTCAGTGGTTAATTGAAAATAACTTCCAAGGGTTAGAGGGACAAACGATTCCAACTTTCCCTGATAGTTTTGTGATGGAAGTGAGCAACAGATATATCGAGTTGTTTGAAAAAATCAGCGGACAAAAATTTGTGAAAGATGAGAGTGAAGATAAATTCGCTCGCATTGCTGCCAATGTTGAAGAAGCATTGCCGAAGTTACTTTCAGGAATTTGATTTTGGATTTTGAATTGCTGACGCAATTAATTAGAACGCTGATTCGCTCCGACTGTGCAAGCACGTCGGAGCTAAAAGGATTTGAAAAGGATTTAAAAGGATTGAATGGATTTTGAATATAGTTTATAGATATTAGGTTATGAAAAAATATCTATAGACTATAGACTATAGTCTATTATCATTTTTTTTCATTATTAATTTGCAATCAAACAATAAACAACATAAAGATTCTTCACTAAATCAATCCAACATTACCGGAGCTGTATTTCTAGTTTTCCCGCGAAGTGGTGCATAGAAATTATTGATATGTGCGGCATCTGATTTTAAATCGCCGCAAGGCGTAAAGGGAGCGCTGAAGAAAACTGTTTTATTGCCATAATCGAGGCCGGCCATCACGATAGGGATATTCGCTTTCAACGCGATTTTATAGAAACCTGTTTTCCATTTATCCACCTTCTTACGTGTCCCTTCCGGAGCTAAAGCAAGCACAAAATACGGTTGTGTTTTATAGAGGTGAACAACATCGTCGATTAATGTCCCGGGATTTTTACGATCCACCGGGAATCCCCCCAGCTTACGAAAAAGAATACCGAACGGAAACATAAAAAGCTCTTTCTTGCCGAGGAAGTTCGCCTTCAATCGAAGTATGCTACGCGTAGCCAATCCCACCATAAAATCCCAATTACTGGAATGCGGAGCCGCAATGATGATATAATGATTGAGGTGGCGAGGGATATCGCCGTTAATCTTCCATCCTGCGAGGTTGAAGAAGAATTTATAGAGGAATCGCATACGCCAAGATACTAAAAAAGGCAACCACCGGAGTGATTGCCTTCTTCAATTGTAAAGGAGAATTATTCATAACGGTTGCCCGTAATATTATTCAGTAACTACAACTAGATACTTAGAAGCCTTCCAGAATTTGTCGGCATCAGTGATTTCGATAGAAGTTACTTTATCGTTAGTACGATTGATTTTATAAGTTCCGCTAGGGTGAGTGCTGATTAATTTAGCATCCTTCTTATTGATCTCGATAGATTTAGTATTCGTAACATCAACTTGAGTAAATGCCTCTTGGTTGAAATCAGAAACAACAGTTTTTTGTTTACCTAATCCTAAGAAACCGCCTTGTTTAGAAAGAACTTTTTTATCTCTCAATTCCTTGTAAGTTCCGATAGTATAGAAAGCAGTATTTAGCTTAGTTGTTTTATCAGAGATCTCAGCAGCTTTGCGGCTATTATCCGATTTGATAGTATCGATTTCACTCTGCATAGTAGTGATAGTGCCATTTAACGAAAGAACTTTTTCGTTTAAAGTATTGATACTAGAATCACGTTGTGCTAACTGAGAGTTAAGAGAAGCGATAACTTTTTCCATCTCGCCGATTTTAACATTCGACTTACGGATTTTAGCTTGTAATTCAGCTAATTTCTTTTTGTTTTGGTCGATCAACTGACGGATAGACTCAACATCATTAAGAATTTTTTGTTTAGCCTCTAGATTATTCTCAGGATTGTTAGCATCGCTTCGGTTAATCATTTCCTCCTGACGAGTTAATCCTTCGATACTCGATTGGATTTCAGAGATGTCTTGCATGTAGCCATTGATCACAGAATCTTTCGAGTCATACTGAGCCATTAAGCTGTCGCGTTCGTGCATCATGCGTTCCACTTCAGCTTTGTAATCCGGACCACATCCGACCATTAAAAGCGATAAAGCCAGGATACTGAGTAGGTTTTTCATTGTGTAGGTGTATTTAAATTATTCATCAAAGATAATTAATATTTCACCTACAAAAACGAGTATTTCGCCCAAATATTATTAACAGTCAATATGTTTGTAAATGAGGAGGGGTGTTGATAAGGGATAGTTGATTGGTTTTGAGGGAGTTGTGAAGGGGAGGTAGATGATAGATGTTCGATGATAGATGATAGATGTTCGAGGTTCGAGGTTCGAGGTTCAAGGTTTGTCTTAGCCTAAAATAGGTTGACAGAATTAGTTTTAAATGATAACTCTGACTTTATTATTTGGGTTGACATTTGGAACCCGGTTAAGCATAGGATGGGTCCATTTGTAAATATTCATTATTGGCCTTTCGTTCAAAGGTAACGATTCTACGTATTGTTCAAACTGAGTTGGGGTTAAGTTTCCTAGCTCAGAGTGAGGTCGCTCATTGTTATATAAATCCTTGATCTTTTTCATGCAGGATTTTATGTTCTTTTTAGTTAGCTCTTCTTCGAACAAGTATTCATATTTCAATGTGCCCTGAACCCTTTCAGCGTATGCATTTTCTTGTGCAATTAATCCCATGCTTGGAATCATTTCTAGTAAATTTAATTGCTCTAGCATAACTTGACTTTTGTATTGACTTCCTCTGTCTGAATGCAGTATACAACCCTTCAGTGCTTCTTTGCAACGTATCTTTAATGTATCTTTTAATGCTATTACATTTTCATCAGCGCTCATGCTTAAAGAAACATGTAATGCAAGTAGTTTTCTGGAGTATACGTCTATTATTGAGATGCCATAATGGTCCTTGTTTTCTGCTTTGATGTAAAAGATATCGGATTGCAAAACTTGATTCATTCCGGTAAGTACTTTCCCTTCAACTAAATTCGGGTATGGCTTTTCTGTTGTTGCAATTGTAGTACGATGTGTGTTGCGTTTGCGATGTACTTTAAACCCATTTTTAAACCCGATGGACTCGAACTTGTCACGGCCTACAGGAATGCGTTCTTTGCATTTAACATACATTCTTCGGCAGCTCATTCGCTTGTGTGCCTTTCTGATTTTTCTGCACTCAGAAACAACTTTACTCGACACCGTTTCACAATACTGCGTTCGTTGCTTAGCCTTCCAAAGGGCCTGGCGGCTTAGCCCGGCAACTTGATAAAGCGATTCCATTGAATAACGATGATTTATTCCTTTGCTTTCTCGGAACCACTCGAGCGATTCTTTAATAAATTTTTTTTTAAATCAGTCTTATATTCCTTGCCCGCCAACTCTATTACCTTCTCTAATAAGTCTAATTCCATTTGCTTGCGCCCTAGGGCCGCCTCCAGCTCCTTTATGCGCTTTTCCAGCTCTTGACTGCGATAGGCTTCACTTTGGTCTTCTACTACCATCTTTCGGCTTTTTTGCAAATATCGGCTATATTGGTTTATCCACTTATATACCGCCGTAGTCGATATACCTAACTCAATACTGGCTGATTTTACGCTACATAGGCCTTGTTCTAAGTCGCGCACAGTCTGCTTTTTGATCCCTTCACTGAATACTCTAACTTCTCGTTGCCGTATCCTTTGACCTGTTTTTTTGTCCATTTTTTCCGGTTGATTGTTGTCAACCTATTTCAGGCTGGGACA
>JAKPPP010000126.1 GCA_029547265.1 Bacteroidota bacterium | reverse complement strand
CATTGAAACGCTTTGATTGGCGAATACTTATCATCCGTTTCGATTAATACAAGTCGTTGCTTGTACGGCTTTCCTGCCTTGCTTGTTTTGTTCACTTCCTCAAAGTGAATGAATTTACCTTTAATTTCTGACATAGTTTTAGTTGTGTTTATTTTTGATTAATATAAGTAAATCTTTTTCAAGTTGAGTGATTCGTTGCTTTTTAAAGTTAATCATTTTGGTAATAGCATCCACCGTTTCCTCGCTATAACGAGATCCTTTTTTCTGATAGCGTAACTGCGAATTTAACTTTTTTATCTCGTATTCAATATCAATAATTCGCTCTAAGATTGATTTCGTTGTAAGTGTTTCTTCCATATTAAATCGTCTATCATCATGTTGCGAATTGTTAAATCTGCAATTTTATCGGTTATCTCTGTTAGTATTATTCGGTAGTCTTTATTGGATGTTTCTCTGTCGATGTTATTAGAAGTCCATTTTGTTTTTAGATATGTCTTCTTCCAATACTTTAACTTTTGCCAATTCGCTTCGATAGCGTCAATGTTGTGATTCCGTTCATCAACTAAGAAAGGAATGTTTTCAATTTTTAGGTCAAATTCCATTAGCATCCATGTTCAGGCGTTCGTTTGATTTGTTTCGGCAACGACTTGCAAAGTAGAGGTGTATCGCTTACGAATTGGTAAAGCGTAGTCGACATTTTCATTTTACCCTTTGCCGTTCCTACCTTCTTTATCATTCCGCTACGTTCAAGGCTATTTAAAGCCCTTCTAACGGATGTTATTAGTATCTCCGTACCTTGTTCGCTTAGATTGTATTGGATATCCCAAGCGTCAAAACTTTGACTATGTTGCAATTTTAGAAACTTTAACACAATCTCGTTCTGTTTATAGTTTCGCTTGATCCCTTCGTGTATTTCGGATTTATCCGAATTAGCGGTGTTGTGAAATAGTTTTGTCATATCAAAAATCCTTCTATTTGTAATTTATTATATAGCAGTTCAATGGCATCGTAAAATCCAAATATACTTATAAGAGTTTCAAATCTTATTC
>JAKPPP010000117.1 GCA_029547265.1 Bacteroidota bacterium | reverse complement strand
GTTATGTCAACCGGTTTTCATTCATAATGCAGCGCTTAAACGATAGATGGCTTACGCTTATCGGCATTCCGCTATTTGCCGTCATTGCATCATTGGTATTTTATACTGATGAATGGATGATACATGGGTTTGCTTATCGATACTGTTTAATGGTATCATTTTTCGTTACCTCCATACATTGGTTTGCAAACCGATCGTTGTTGATTTTAATGCGCACATGGTACCCTACTGTCAAGCAAACTGCTCGAAGGGTATTATTTCAATTTTTATTTACAACGATTCTCTGTACCGGATTATCTTTTCTTATAAGCTTTTATTATGATAGCACCTTATTTTGGGGTGTAAATCTCAGAGGTAACGACTACATTTACAATGCAATCGTGAACCTTTTCTTTACCTACACTGCCGTAGTGATTTATGAAACAACTTTCTTTTTTTCAAAATGGAAACAATCAGTTCGTGAAACTGAGGAATTGAAAAAATCGAATCTGCAAAGTCAGCTCGATTCATTAAAAAATCAAGTTAGTCCGCATTTTTTGTTTAATTCACTTAATACACTTTCATCTCTCATTGAAGAGGACCAAACTCAAGCAGTTCAATTCGTGAATGAACTTTCTCGAGTTTATCGTTATCTGTTGCAAAGCAACGATAAAGAACTTACACCTTTACGAGATGAATTGAGTTTCCTGAACGCTTATTTTTTCTTATTGAAGACACGATTCGGAGAGGCCATTCAGATGGAAATTTCCATCAATGACGAATTCATGAGCTATCTAATCCCTCCTCTAACATTGCAAATTTTAGTCGAGAATGCAGTTAAACACAATATTGTATCACAAAGCAAGCCACTTTTGATTGAAGTAGTTTATGAAGGAAATGAACAGATGAGTGTTGCTAATAATATTCAGAAGAAAACCGTTCACGTAGCATCAAATGGTATGGGACTTGCCAATATCTCGGCTAAGTTTAAATTGTTAAATCAGCCCGAAATTGTTATCAATACCGACAATAATAAGTTTAAAATCACTTTACCCCTTTTAAAAAATTAACCATGAAAGTCCTGATTATTGAAGATGAAACTTTAGCAGCTAAACGAATCCGTAAAATGGTAGAAGAGCTGGAGGAAAAAATTGAAATCATAGGAATAACCGATAGTATCGAAAGCTCTGTTTCATTCTTGAAAAACAATCCTCATCCTGATTTGATATTAATGGATATAGAACTTGCAGATGGACAAAGTTTCGAGATTTTCAATCAGGTTGACGTGAAGAGCACTATTATCTTTACAACAGCATATGACGAGTATGCAATTCGTGCATTTAAAGTGAATAGTATCGATTATTTATTAAAGCCAATTACTCCTGAAGATCTAAAGCGCGGTATTGATAAATTTAAGCAATGGTCGGGTGCTCATCAACAAGACTCAGTTCCAAAATTGGATATCGATTCAATTGTAATGGCATTGCGAGAACAACAAATTCAGGCGTATAAAAGACGATTTTTAGTAAAACAAGGGCAGAAATTTATTCCTCTCGATGTTCAAGATATTTCCTACTTCTATACAGAAGATAAAGTTAGTTTTATCAAGACATTTAGCGATCAACGTTACGTTGTTGATCACTCACTGGATGAATTAGAACAACTGTTAGATCCTGTATACTTCTTCCGTGCCAACCGCCAATTTATCGTTAGCCCGAAATCTCTCGATGGTATTCATAATCATTTTAACGGCAAATTAAAGATTAATCTAAAGCCACTTGTAAGTGAAGAAGTGTATGTCAGCCGTGAAAGAGCTGCCGATTTTAGAGCATGGCTTGGTGAATCGTAAATCGATTTATTTCTTTTTATAGATAATCGGATTTTCTCCTTTAGTCACTATTCGATAACATGTATTTAGTATCGAATCGGTATGGAGTCTGCATGTATCGTTATCAGTTGTTATCGCCTTACACCATCCCGTAAAATAGCTTACATCAAACCCTGTTGCTTGATTGAATTTTTCAGGATATATGCACGGATTTGTAGATCGACAGTAGTTTCCTAAAGTTTCCTCTGGATTCATTCCTTTTTTCCAAATCAAAGGGAAATGCCCCTGAGTAGGTTCATAATTGTCTAAAATAAATGATCCGCTAACGGCACCCATATACGAACCCATATTGGCATGCATCCAATTCGGACTATAGTTTAATGGTGCGACCAAATCCCTCTTTGTAAATGTGGAAGCTGCATTGCAATATTTTTTAGCATCATCACTTAAAGATTTCTGTATCGGATAATGAACGTAAATCAGTAATAAACTAAATGCAACTGAAATTATTCCGAATATCCCGGAAATTGATGAAGGCATTCTTAAAGTCGATAACCAAAGACACCAGCAAACAAAGAAAAGTTGGATAATGCGGACCGAGACTATTCCTCCGGATGCAAGGCTATCAGGAATGGTGAAAATCATTATAAATGAAGAAATGAAAATCACTAAGGCCGTCGATTGGTAGCGATTAATTGTTCTTTTTATAAGTGCGATAATACTGGTTAAAACAATTAAAATTGTAAAAAGTACGGTATATACTTTTTCCTTATCGAAATCGTAAATAATGAACATTCGTGAGTATTTAATTTGCTCAAACAAATCGCTCCATGGCAAATAGCTTACTTCTCCCCTATATCCCGATGCTCCGCTTTTCTGCATAAATAAAAGCGTTAATAATATTCCGGGAAAGCTAATAATTGAAAGAAGTATTAATTCTGTTCCTATCAATTTAAGTCGCGATTTCGAAAACTGATTTAGCGATAAAAGTCCCATGCAAAAACCCGCATATAAAAACATCACTAAATGCGAAAAGAAAAGAATCGTCATTAGTAATAGTCCTATGATGAGATTGTTAACTTTCAATCCTACTTCTTTATGATTTATCCACCATACCATCAGAAATGGTAATAATGCAAAGCCTATTGAAAAATTGATGAATCCTAAACAAAATACAAAGTTGCATAAAAACGGAAAAATGCTCCAAGATAACCATCCGTTATTGGAATCAAACCGAAGCATCAATTTTCGGTAACCGATAGCCGTTAGTATCAGAATTGATGACAATACAATTTTCTCAACCATCAATGGCGGGATAAACCCTAATAAAAAAGCCATAACAGCATGTCCGGTCCAGTTTGGCTCAAGTACCGGATTAAACATCAAAAAAGATGAAGCAATACTTGAAGTACCCGTTAATAATTGCCGAATTAAGGTCGAATTGAACAAATGTGCCGGGCCGTCGAGGGTCACAAAAGGAGTCAGACTCAATACCGGAACGAGGTGTATAACTAGAAAAATCCGGAATAAAATCGCCTCTTTTGAGAGGGCAAATTGCTTTTTAATCATGCCGAAAATTACCTGATTTTTCGATATAGCCCATTTAAGATTTGCTGATTGATTGATTTAGAGTAAATTACAAGTTAATAACACCTTCCATTTTCCTGTTTTACATAGGTGATTTTGGTTAAATTTGTAGGATATGAACCAATTTGTTGTATCAGCGAGGAAGTACCGTCCGGCGACCTTCGACACGGTTGTTGGACAGGCTCATATTACGAATACTTTAAAAAATGCTATTCGTAATCATCATTTAGCACAAGCGTTTCTGTTTTGTGGTCCGCGTGGTGTGGGTAAAACTACCTGTGCACGTATTCTAGCCAAAACTATCAACTGTCAATATTTGACGGACTCGACCGAAGCATGTAATCAATGCGAAAGTTGTTTATCGTTTAACGGTGGACAGTCATTAAATATTTTTGAGTTAGATGCTGCATCCAATAACTCAGTTGAAGATATTCGTAACTTAGTTGATCAAGTACGATTTGCTCCTGCAAGTGGAAAATACAAAATCTATATCATTGATGAGGTTCACATGTTATCAAATGCGGCTTTCAACGCATTCCTGAAAACATTAGAAGAGCCGCCTTCTTATGCTATTTTCATTTTAGCAACTACAGAGAAACACAAGATTATCCCAACTATTCTTTCACGTTGTCAAATCTTCGATTTCAACCGAATTCAAGTAGATGATATTGCGGGACATTTAAGTTATGTTGCGGGGAAAGAAGGCATAACAGCAGATCCTGATGCTTTGCATATCATTGCTCAAAAGGCTGATGGTGCATTGCGTGATTCACTCTCAATCTTCGATCAAATCGTAAGTTTTGCGGGGAATAACTTAACGTATAAAGATGTTATCAATAACCTTAGCATCCTCGATTACGATTATTATTTCCGAATTACCGATGATCTGAGAGCTGGAAATATTCCGAATGTACTTTTAACTTTTAACGAGTTATTATCTGACGGATTTGACGGGCATAGTTTCATCAATGGACTAGCGAGTCATTTCCGTGATTTATTAGTTTGCCAAGATCAAGCTACCGTTTCATTACTCGAGGTAAGTAAAAATATTAAAGAAAAATACTACCATCAAGCGAAGCAAACATCCCCTCAGCTATTATTGAAATTACTTGATATCTGCAATCGCTGTGATCTTGATTATCGTGCAGCTAAAAACCAACGATTACATGTAGAGTTAGCACTAATCAGAATGTGTACTGCTGGCAATCCGATGCCGGCAGAAGAAAAAAAAAATTCTGAGCTAAACCAAGTATCGGCACCTGCACAACCTCAAGCTGCTGTTGTTAGTCAGCCTGTAGCAGCTCCAGCTCCAGTTGTCGCTCCTCCCGCTCCTACCCCTCAAGTGGCAGCACCATCGATCGCCGAAGAACCTGCACAACAGGCGCCGAAGCCGATGATGCCCAATCTAAAGGCAATGGAACCAACAGTTGCAGCTCCAAAACCGGCACCGACAACACCTAGTCCTGCTCCGCAGCCAACAACTAACGCCGGCGGCATACCGAAAACCGGGGGATTCATGAAAAACATTTCCCTTTCATCGGCACAACAACCAAAAACACAAGAAGCAGAAGAAGCCCCCAAGAGCATAGAAAATATGCCAACGGATGCAGTGACTGATGAGGATATACAAAAAGTGTGGATGGAATATGCAGAAATGCAAAACCAGCAAGGGAATCGTCAGATGTTCACCACCCTTACGATGAACAAACCGACTATGAAAGGTGAATTCGATATTGAACTAATCATTCATAATCAAGCACAAGAAAATTTAATGCAAGAAGAGAAAACACATTTGATGGATCATCTTCGACGCAAACTAAATAATTACAAATTACAACTAACAACGGTTATTGTATCGTTGACCGATGAATCAGACGTAGCTTATACTAACAAAGAACGTTACGTAAAAATGGTTCAGAAAAATCCTGACCTGGATGACTTCAGAAAATCTCTGGGACTTGAATTAGAATTATAGTAAAGCTCAAGGCAAATAAAAATCCAAAATAATTAACATCAATTAAAAAAATACACAATGCAAGGAGGAAAAATCACCATCCAAAACGGAAAACTAGTTGTTCCAGATCAACCTATCATCCCATTCATTGAAGGTGACGGAACAGGACCGGATATTTGGGCATCATCAGTACGTGTGATGGATGCAGCAGTAGAAAAAGCTTATGGTGGCAAGAAAAAAATCATCTGGAAAGAAGTTTTAGCGGGAGAAAAAGCCTTTAATCAAACAGGAAACTGGCTTCCTGATGAAACTTTAGATGCTTTTAAAGAATACTTAGTAGGAATCAAAGGACCATTAACTACTCCAGTAGGCGGTGGTATCCGTTCGTTGAATGTGGCATTACGTCAAATTCTCGATTTATATGTTTGTCTTCGTCCTGTTCGTTGGTTTGAAGGGACTCCTTCACCGGTTAAGAATCCCGGAGCTGTTGACATGACCATCTTCCGTGAAAACACAGAAGATATCTATGCAGGAATTGAATTTGCTGCAGGTTCACCTGAGAATGCAAAAATCATGGAATTCATCGCAAAAGAATTCCCTAAAGATTTCAATAAAATCCGTTTTGGTACTGTAGAAAAAGCAAAAGATTATTTAGAAACTGCAGGAGAAAATGCAAGCGTTGAAGCAACTGCTGTTAACGTTGGTATTGGTATCAAAGCTGTAAGTAAAGTTGGTACTGAGCGTCTTGTTGGAGCTGCAATTGACTTTGCAATCCGTCATGGAAGAAAATCAGTAACGATCGTTCACAAAGGAAATATCATGAAATTTACTGAAGGCGGATTCCGTGATTGGGGTTATGCTTTAGCAGAAAGTAAATATGCTGATAAATGCTATACATGGATGCAATGGGAAAAAACTAAGAAAGCTAGTGGTGAAGAAGCCGCAAACGCTGAACAAAAAGCTGCATTAGCTTCAGGAAAAATCCTAGTGAAAGATGCAATCGCAGATATCGCATTACAACAAGTATTAACTCGTCCCGAAGATTTTGATGTAATCGCTACATTAAACCTTAATGGTGACTATTTATCTGATGCATTAGCAGCTCAAGTTGGTGGTATCGGAATTGCTCCGGGAGCGAACATTAACTACGTTACCGGACATGCAATTTTCGAAGCTACTCACGGAACTGCTCCTAAATATGCAGGGCTTGACAAAGTAAATCCTGGTTCAGTAGTTCTTTCAGGAGCTATGATGATGGAACACTTAGGATGGAAAGAAGCGGCTGACTTAATGTATTCAGGAATTGAGAAAAGCATCGCTGCTAAACGTGTTACTTACGATTTCCACCGTTTGATGGAAGGAGCTACATTGTTAAAATGCTCTGAATTCGGTGATGAAATTATCCGTAATATGGAATTAGTTTCTGCTTAATTTCAAATTGATAGTTCGTTAAAGTTTAACAATTAAAATTTAAATACGCGTATGGCCATTCTGGCAAGTATTATAAAAAAGGGTATTGAAATCCGTCATAAAATACGATTGACTGATCGCACTCCTATCTACTACCAGAAAAAGGAATTAAAGAAGCTTTTAAGAAAGGCTCAGTTTACCATGTTCGGACAAACCTATAATTTTCCGGCCATGGTAAACTCGCGTAATTTTGTCAATAAATTCAGAGCTACCGTACCTGTTCACGACTATAACTCCATTTATGCAAGATGGTGGAATAAAGCATTGCATCATCAAGAAAATGTATGTTGGCCGGGACAAGTAAAGTATTTTGCATTGAGCAGCGGAACCTCTGAAAGTTCGAGCAAACATATTCCTGTTACGAATGATATGGTGAAAGCTATTCAACGTACCAGTATTCGTCAAATCATTTCATTAGGTGGATATACAGGATTACCCCAAGATTTATTTTCAAAAGGAATATTAATGCTTGGTGGAAGTACGCATTTAAGTCAACGAGGATCATATTTCGAAGGGGATTTAAGTGGAATAACTGCAAGTAAAATTCCGTTTTGGTTTCAACATTTTTATAAGCCCGGTAAAAAGATCGCGCGTGAAACCGATTGGAGTGCAAAACTTGAAGAGATCGTTGAGAATGCAGGCAATTGGGACATCGGAATTTTAGTAGGCGTGCCTGCTTGGTGTCAATTGTTGATGGAAAAAATCATTGAAAAGTATAAGCTTAAGACGATTCATGATATGTGGCCTAACCTCACCATATATGTTCATGGTGGAGTTTCTTTTGAGCCGTATAGAAAGAGTTTTGAGCATTTAGTAGCAAAACCATTAACGTATATTGAGACATATCTTGCATCAGAAGGCTTTATCGCCTATCAAGATGAACAAGATAATCGTTCAATGCAGCTGGTAATGAACAACGGATTGTTTTATGAATTCGTTCCTTTTAATAATGAAAACTTTAATCAAGAAGGTGAGTTGGTTAGAAAGCCAAAAACACTATTGGTAAATGAAGTTGAAGTTGGTGAAGAATATGCCTTACTGATTTCTACTTGTTCAGGAGCATGGCGCTATTTGATTGGTGATGTTGTTAAATTTACGAATGTTGAGAAAGCTGAGATTATAATTTCAGGACGAACAAAACATTATTTGAGTTTATGCGGTGAGCATCTTTCCGTTGATAATATGAATAAAGCCATTGAGATGGTATCTGATGAATTCGATATTCGAATAAGCGAGTTTACTGTTTCGGGAATAAAACATGGAAGCCTTTTCGCGCATAAATGGTATATCGGAACTGACGATAAAGTGGATGCCGAAAAATTACGATTGAGCATCGATGAGAAATTAAAAATGCTCAACGACGATTACCGTGTAGAAAGGACATCTGCATTAAAAGATGTATTCTTAGAAGTGATGCCGCATCAGGTATTTTTAAATTACTTAGAAAGCAAAGGCAAAATTGGCAATCAGAATAAATTCCCTCGTGTAATGAAAAATCATCAATTCGAAGAGTGGGAAAAGTTCTTGCAACAAGTAATGTCGAAAGCTTAGTTTACCCTACCCTGCTATGTTTATTTCAGGATTCACTTTTGTGCGTAATGCTGTGAAGTACGATTATCCCGTAGAAGCCTCAGTGCGATCAATGCTTCCCTTAGTCGATGAATTAATTGTTTGCTTGGGAAACTCCGACGACACTACCGAATCACTGATTAATAGTATTGCTGATCCTAAAATTAAAATTGTTCATTCTACTTGGGATGATTCACTTCGTGAAGGTGGTCGTGTTCTAGCGGTAGAAACAAATAAAGCTTTAGACGCCGTAAATCAAAATGCCGATTGGTGCATTTATCTGCAAGCGGATGAAGTAATTCATGAAGAAGATTATACTTCGATTCGATCGGCTATGGAGCAATATAAGGATCAGAAAAATGTTGAGGGATTGCTTTTTAAATACCTCCATTTTTATGGCAACTATAATTATATCGGCGATTCAAGAAAATGGTATCGATACGAAATACGTATAATCCGTAACGACAAAAACATAAGATCTTATAAAGATGCTCAAGGCTTCCGTTACGGCGATCGCAAGTTAAATGTGAAGGAAATCCCGGCACGCATTTTTCATTATGGATGGGTGAAGAATCCTTTGCATCAATCCGAGAAACAAAAAAACTTTCATAAGCTTTGGCATTCCGATGAAGCAGTTAAGAAAAAAGTAAAAGACGATTTATTTGATTATTCAGCTATCGATTCATTAGCTTTATTTAAACAAACTCATCCTTCAGTAATGCAAAAACGAATTGATGAAGTAAATTGGGAATTCACATATGACGTTGCAAAGAAGAAGCTTAAATTGAAAGATAGTATTCTACTGGCGATAGAAAAATCAACAGGATATCGTTTCTTCGAGTATAAAAATTATCAAAAAATATAGACTTATTTAATCTCATGAAATCTGTAATCAAAACTTTAGGTAGAATAAATATTCTATTAGTTTTCAGTCTGTTATTATTGATTTCATGCGGAAATCGTGAGGTAAAAAAAGAAGAGTCTACTCCTATCACTAGTGAATCTGTTGCGCCTCAAAAATTCGCAGCCGGTAGTTTAACAAATCATATTCCTTGTATTGATGATGCGAATATTTCGTTTGCATTGTATATACCAACGTCATATAAGGAAGGAGAAAAATTACCGTTACTTATATTATTCGATCCTCATGGTGATCCTTTGTTTCCGATCAACATGTATAAGTCTTTAGCCGATAAACATCATTTTATGCTGATGGGTTCTAATGATTCGAAGAATGGAAATGCAAAAGAATTAACAGCTCATATAATTCAGCTTATGGCAAAATCAGCTTATGCTCTTTTGCCGGTGGATAGTAATCGTGTTTATTCCGGGGGATTTTCAGGCGGAGGACGAATTGCTGCATTGTTGGCTATTAGTCCCAGCGGAATTCAAGGATTAGTTACATGTGGTGCAGGATTCCCTATCTATGAATGGAATCAAAGCACACCTTCAGTTGTTTGTGCAATTGCCAACGATGGAGATATGAATCTGCCGGAGATTACGAATTTGAAATCGAATGATCCTGTGAAAGCGGGACGACTTCTCACTTTCCGAAATAAAGGTAAACATGAATGGCCTAAGGCGGAAGTTTTTGAAGAAGTGTTTTTAGCTTTTAATGCTTTTGCTAGCCGCGATCAAATTTTAACATTGAATAGTGAGGAGAAAAAAGCACTAAATAACGATTACATGAACATAGATAAAAGTAAGGTCTATGATTCAAATCCGATCTACAAAGCGTATTTCTATGAGAGATGGATCAAGGCGATGGATGGTGTTGCCAATGTAGATGATATTAAGAAGAAGTATGTTGCATTGAAATCTTCTGCAGCACTTCAATCTGCTATGAAAACCGAACAACAACTGATTAAAGAGGAAACCGATATTAAAGAAAACTATTACAAGGCAATGGGTTCTCGTGATACCGCTTGGTGGATGAATGAAATGACTAAACTTAGTCGTTCTATTTCTTCAAGTAATGATGAATTAAAGAAATCTCAATTGGAACGAATTCGCGGGGGACTAAGCTTGATGTGTTACATGAACCTTGATAAAACACTTAAAGCAGGTGCACGCGATTCTTATATTTATCTTTCTGCATTATATCGTTTTATCGATCCTGAAAATTCCGAAGCATGGATTCTTGCATCTCAAGTGGCCGCTAAGGAAAACAAAAAAGAAGATTGTTTGAATTATTTTAATCAAGCGATAAAAACCGGATTCAAAGAAGGTTCAAGAATCCTTAATACTCCCGATTTTGACGCTATGTCGAGTGATCCACGCTTTCAACAATTACTTAATTCTATCCCACGCTAATTATGATTCCATCGATACGTTCTGCTTATAACGCTTCTTTTACTGAAGAAAAATATCGTCGCTTTTTAGAGGATATGACTAACGAATTTAATTATGAAATTGAATTTCGTGTTTCTGAAACTCCTGTTTTTATCGACAAGCAATTGAAAGAAAGATTGATTAACGCGGGCGAAGAGATTATTGATGTACTTACTCGTCCAGACTTTAAACAACTCAGCGAGAAGGCTATTCCTCCTCATCTGCGCGTTCCAAATGAAGACAATCACACTTCTTTATTGGCAATCGATTTCGCTATCTGTAAGGATGAAAAAGGTGATTTCATTCCTCAATTAATCGAGTTGCAAGGCTTCGCCTCTTTATACGGATATCAAGAATGGCTGGCCAATAAATACCGTGCACATTTTGAGATACCTGACAACTTCGATAATAAATTCGGCTATTCTCATGATGAGTATTTAAATTGTTTAAAGAAAATTATCATCGGTAAACAGCGTCCCGAAAATGTTGTTTTGTTAGAAGTGGAACCTTGGAAACAAAAAACACAAATCGATTTCTATGTAACGCGTAAATACCTCGGTATTGAAGTAATATGTTTGAGTGAAGTGATTGTTGAAGGAAGGAATTTGTTTTATCTTAAAGATGGAATTAAAACTCCAATCAAGCGAATTTATAATCGCGTAATATTTGATGAGCTTGTTCAACGCGACGACTTAAAACGCCAGTTTAATATGGTTGAGGATGTCGATGTTGAATGGGTTGCTCACCCGAATTGGTTCTTCAGAATAAGTAAATACATTATGCCTTATTTGAAGAATAAGTTTGTACCCGAAACTTATTTTGTAAATGAACTTACTAATATTCCAAACGACCTCGAAAACTGGGTATTAAAGCCATTGTTTTCCTTCAGCGGTCAAGGAGTAATTTTTGACATAAAGCGTGAAGATTTCGACAACTTAAAAGATCCTGAGAACTTTATTTTGCAGCGTAAAGTAACCTATGCTCCAGCTGTTGCCTCACCTACCGGTGAAGTAAAATGCGAGATCAGATTGCTCTATCTATGGGATGAAAATGAAAAGCGTCCAACATTGACACTTAACCTCGGAAGAATGAGTAAAGGAAAAATGATAGGCGTGCGCTATAATGCCAACCTCGACTGGGTTGGCGGGACAACCTATTTTCTTGAGAAATAATTAAGGTTTAGGAGCTGGTGGCGGCAATTCGAAAGCTACTGATTCGTGTAGGAATTGTCCTTTATGTGCGGCATCACAAAACGGTAAGTTTTTTGATAATCCACAACGACATAACGACACTGCGGTTCTTCCGTTCAAATTGAATTTGTTTCCTTGCGCATCTACTATTTCAAAATCGCCTTCTACTCTCAGAGATCCGTTTGAGTTTACTTTAATAATTGTCGACATACTTAATTTTTCTTTGATTCCAGCAACGAATAATACTGAATTAATGAAGAAATCGTTGCTGCACACATTACCGACAAAAGTACAATAAAAATACACTTGTGATAAGCATTTATATTGAGTCTGTTTTGAATTATACCAATCAATGCCATAATATTTGCCAAACATCGTTGACTAAAAACTATCATAGCGAAAAAAGTAAATCCTAAGCCGGTCCAATCGGAAATTTTTCCGCTCTCTTGCATTTGAGCAATTGCCCAAGAAGTAACACCGAAACAAATTGAAACGATGAGCAATATTTTTGACTTAGGCCCAACGAAATAATATGAAATCAGACCACACATAATATACACACTTCCTAGAACCTGCAATATTTTGTTTTTTGTATCTTTCATAAAATGAATATATAAATTGATCTAAAGTTAAATAAAATCAATTCAACAATTTGAATTCAGCCCCTAATTTAGAAATAATCTCATGTTTTCAATGAAAAATCCTTATGTCTATTGGTCAAATATCTCTCATATTTAGGAAGTAAAAATATACAAAAGTTTTTACATTTTTAAGTATTTAAAACATTATTAAAAATATAACCACGCCACCCCTATTCCAGCTTTGATAGAAATTGGAGTATTAAAATCTTTCCATCAAATATTGAATTTGTTAAAAAGTTTTTAATATCATCCCCCTTACACCTTCATTTGTGCCATAAAAATGGCAATCTTTGAATCAAATGTGAAGAACTTTTAACTTTGCATTTTTACTCCTACAGCTTAAGATATCTATGGCAGAAATCATTAAATCACAGCCGGTAAAATCTCCTGATTTACCCAAAGTACTAATGTTGGGATGGGAATTCCCACCGGTAATTAACGGAGGGCTCGGTGTAGCATGTCATGATCTTTGTATCGCTTTATCGAAATATGCCAATGTGACAATGATTATCCCAAAGTCAAATCCTGATTTTGTGGTTAAAAATTTAAATCTCATTGGCCTAAATACAATAGATGCTAAAACCCTTCGAAATATTGGATTTGCCGGTGAGAATTATAAGAAGCTGAATAAGGTGCATTATATTGATACTCATCTTAATCCATATTACAATGGTAAATCTGCGGGTAATCAGCCACTAGATTTAAAAAGTCAATACCTAAAATCGGTTCAAATTGGCAATGAAACTGCTGAAGTATTTCATATTGATGATCTATATGGTGGTGATGTTATTGAGAAAGTTACTGTATTCGGGAAGTTGGCAGCTAAATTGGCTTGCTCGCTCGATTTTGATGTGATTCATGCCCACGACTGGATGACCATGATTGCCGGAATGGAAATTAAAGCTCAAACGGGTAAACCACTCGTAATGCATATTCATAGTTTGGAAGTCGATCGTGGTGGTCCTGATAGTAAGGGTTGGGTTTACCAAATGGAGAAACATGGAATGGAATATGCTGATGTTTTGATGCCCGTAAGTCACTTTACAGGTAAGATAATTCACGATTATTACGGCATTCCGATGTCGAAAATCCATACATGCCATAACGGTATTCGCCCGGTAGTTCCTTTTAGAGGTGAAAAACTATTTAAAGAGAAAATGGTTCTCTTTGTAGGGAGATTAACACGTCAAAAAGGTCCGGAGTTTTTCGTTGATATCGCCGAAAAAGTTCTTGAGTATAACCAAGACGTACGTTTTGTTATGGCAGGAACTGGAGAATATTTCAATCCTCTTCTCGAACGCGCAGCCCAAAAAGGAATTGCTCATCGTTTTCATCTAACAGGATTCTTGAATCTCGATAAGGTTCGTCAATTATTGTCGATCGCAGATGTGTATATGATGCCTTCAGTTTCTGAACCATTCGGACTGTCGGCTGTTGAAGCTGTTCAGTTCGGTGTACCTTCTGTGATCAGTAAACAATCCGGTGTTTCAGAAGTATTGCAAGGTTCACTGAAATTTGACTATTGGGATGTACATAGAGCTGCGCAATATGTTTTGGCATTGCTTAATGATGAAGTCTTAGCAGAGAAAATTAAGGAAGACGCTTATAAAGATCTCGAACATATCAGTTGGGACAATGCTTCTCAAACTGTTATTGCCGGATACAAGAAATTTAATTTAATTCAAGATAAAGTTACCTCATAAAAATACTAATCATGCCTTCTGTTTGTTTCTACTTTCAGGTTCATCAGCCTTTCCGCATAAAACGCTATTCGTTTTTTGATATTGGGAAAGATCACTTTTATGAGGACGATGAAAAAAATCAAGTAATCCTCGATAAAGTTTCCGAGAAATGTTATCTAAAAACAAATCGAAAAATGCTCGATTTGATTAACCGACATAAGGGTAAGTTCAAAATCTCTTACTCGCTCTCAGGAACTGCTATCGAACAATTCGAAAAATATCGTCCCGATGTATTAGAGTCGTTTAAGGATTTAGCTAAAACCGGATGTGTTGAGTTTCTTTCTGAGACGTATTATCACTCGTTAAGTTTTATCTTTTCGAAGGAAGAATTCCGTCGTCAGATTGAAATGCATCGAGCGAAAATTAAGGAGCACTTCGGACAAACACCAAAGATTTTCAGAAATACAGAGTTGATTTATAATAATGAATTGGCTTCTGTTATCGAGAAAATGGGTTTCAAAGGAATTTTGTGTGAAGGAGTCGATCGCTTATTGAAAGGTCGAACTCCAAACTACCTATATCAACCTGCAGGTTCTCTTAAAATTAAAACGTTCTTAAAGAATTATAGTCTTTCTGATGATATTGCCTTCCGGTTTAGCGATCGTAATTGGAAAGAATGGCCTTTGCAAGCAGATACTTTTGCTAGTTGGGTGCATCAAATTGCAGGCAATGGAGAAGTCCTTAACTTGTTTATGGACTATGAAACATTTGGTGAACATCAATGGGAAGAAACGGGAATCTTCGATTTCCTAGATTATTTACCAAAGGAAATTATGTCGCACAGCGATTTCGATTTTAAAACATTGTCGGAAGCGGCAGACTCCTATAAAGTCCGCGATATCTATGATGCTCCCGATTTTATCAGCTGGGCCGATGCCGAACGCGATTTAAGTGCTTGGTTGAGTAATCCAATGGAGAAAGAAGCAGCAAAGAGAATCTATGCTCTAGAAGAAAGAGTAATTAAATCAGAAAATAAAGACCTGATTGAAGTTTGGGGCAAGCTTCAAACTAGTGATCATTTCTATTATATGTGCACCAAGTTCTGGAGTGATGGAGATGTACATAAATACTTCAGCCCTTACGATTCTCCTTACGATGCTTACATTTATTATATGAATGTACTTGCTGATTTTGAATCGACTATCGATTTGTTTTACAAAGACAAAAAAGAGGGAAAAAAACTTGAAAAGAAAAATAATCTGTAGATAAAGAGTAAAAATAAAGCATCGCAATGGCGAGCGGACATATTGATCACGACAAGGTTACGGCAGCGGGTCTGTTGGTAACATTAGGTATCATCTTCGGTGATATCGGTACATCTCCACTCTATGTAATGAATGCCATAATCGGCAATAGAGTTATTGATGCAAGTTTAGTGTTAGGTGGAATATCTTGTATCTTCTGGACATTAACACTTCAAACAACATTAAAGTATATTGTTCTTACTCTTCGAGCCGATAATAAAGGTGAAGGTGGTATTTTTTCTCTTTATGCTTTAGTGCGTAAAATGCATATCAAATGGTTAGCGATTCCAGCTATGCTTGGCGGTGCTGCATTGCTTGCTGATGGTATAATTACGCCTCCAATTTCAGTAGCATCTGCAATTGAAGGTTTGCAAGTAATTAATCCCGAAATACAAACAATACCTATTGTTATTGGTATAATCTTTTTGCTATTCTTCATCCAGCAGTTCGGGACTAAATTCGTGGGGCGTTTCTTCGGACCTATCATGTTAGTATGGTTCAGTATGCTTTTTATTCTTGGCTTCAAAGAAGTAATCCATACCCCAATGGTGTTTAAAGCCATTAATCCTTACTATGCTTATGAGCTCCTCACCGTTTATCCTAATGGATTCTGGTTATTAGGAGCTGTGTTCCTCTGTACTACCGGAGCCGAGGCTTTGTATTCTGATCTCGGGCATTGTGGTAGAAATAATATTCGTATAAGCTGGATCTTTGTTAAAATAGCATTATTGATTAATTATTTTGGACAAGGTGCATGGTTGCTTGAACATGCAGGTACTACACTCGATGGATTAAAACCTTTCTATGTTTTAATGCCACGAGGATTTCTTCCGTTTGGTATCGCAATCGCAACAGCAGCAGCAATTGTTGCTAGCCAGGCATTAATCAGCGGTACTTTTACGTTGATCAATGAAGGTATGCGAATGGACTTCCTACCGAAAGGAAGAATTGAATACCCTACTGATCTCAGAGGACAATTATACATTCCGACCATTAACTGGTTACTCTGTGGAGGCTGTATCGGTATTGTTTTATATTTTCAGGAATCAGGAAAAATGGAAGCGGCATATGGTCTGGCAATCGTTCTAACGATGTTAATGACCACTACTCTACTTTCATATTATCTATTCCTGAAAAAATATCCTCGACCGTTAATAGCATTAGTGATGCTAACTTTCTTATCAATAGAAATTGCGTTCTTAATTGCTAACCTCGATAAATTTGAACATGGCGGTTATGTTACGGTAGCAATTGCAACAGCAATCATTTTCATCATGTATGTTTGGTATGATGCTCGTAAGATTAGGACTGCACTAGTTGAATTTGTTAAACTCGATAAATACTACGATATCCTTTCGGATGTTAGTAAGGACGAAACTATTCCAAAATACTCTACTCACTTAGTTTATTTGACAAGTGCTTATAAGGATGATGAAGTTGAAAGTAAAGTCATTTATAGTATCCTTCAAAAACAACCGAAACGCGCGGATGTTTATTGGCTGGTGCATCTTGATGTGCTAGATGAACCATATACAATGGAATATAAAGTTCGTGAATTGGTGAATGATAAAGTAATACATATTCGCTTCCGCCTTGGATTCCGTATTGAACCAAGAATAAATTTAATGTTCCGTCAAGTAGTTGAGGAATTGGTGAAGAATAAAGAAGTGGATATCACAAGTCGCTATGCTTCATTGAATCGCCAACATTTAATCGGTGATTTCCGATTCGTGGTTATGGAGAAATATTTGTCGTATGAGAATACGTTGAATTTGTATACTAAGTTCATTCTGAATATTTACTTCCTTATGAAGAAGTTAAGCTTAACGGAAGAAAAAGCATTCGGACTCGATACAAGTTCAGTAACGGTTGAAAAAGTTCCTTTGATCGTCTCTCCTCCTAATACTTATAAGTTTACTCGTATCTAATCTTACTTTTCAGTCTTTAGCAATGACAAAGGAAGAAGCTTTATTACATATTCAGCAACTGAGTAAGGAAATTGAAGATCATAATTTCCGTTACTATCAACAATCATCTCCCGTAATTTCCGATTACGACTTTGATCAGTTGATGAATAAACTTATTGCTCTTGAAAAGGAATGGCCTGATTTAGTCCAACCCGATTCACCAACAATGCGTGTAGGCGGTACTATCACCAAAGAATTTAAAACGGTGACTCATAAATACCCGATGATGTCGTTGGGCAATACTTATTCAGAAGAAGAATTAAATGATTTCGATGAACGTATTCGTAAGATCCTTCCCGGTGAAAAAATCGAATATGCTTGTGAATTGAAGTTTGATGGTGTTGCCATTGGTATTACCTATAAAAACGGACAGTTAGTTCAAGCCGTAACTCGTGGTGATGGTGTTCAAGGTGACGATGTAACGACTAACGTTAAGACTATCCGAACAATCCCTTTAAAGTTAAACAAACCGGCTTCAGCAGATCTTTTTGATGCTTCCGCTTCTTTCCCTGACGAGTTTGAAGTAAGAGGTGAAATCATAATGCCTCGAGCTATTTTCGAGAGAATTAACGAGGAACGAATCGATATCGGTGAAGCACCCTTCGCAAATCCTAGAAATTGCGCTTCCGGTACTTTAAAAATGCAAGATAGTAGCGAGGTTTCTAAACGACGCCTCGATTGTTTCTTATATGGATATTACGGGACTCCCCTATTCGTGAATCATTTTGAAGCTATGAATGGAATTTCATCATTCGGTTTTCAAGTTTCAGAACATCGCAAACTTTGTTCTTCGATTAATGAGGTGATGGATTACATTCACTTTTGGGATAATAAACGAGATGAATTACCCTTCGATATCGATGGGATTGTAATCAAAGTAAATAGTTATCGCCAACAAGAGGAACTAGGATTTACAGCTAAATCACCTCGATGGGCGATATCTTATAAGTACAAAGCCGCCTCCGTAGCTACGCGATTAGAAGAAGTTACTTACCAAGTTGGGAGAACAGGAGCAATTACTCCGGTAGCAAATTTGACTCCGGTACTTTTAGCGGGAACTACCGTTAAACGTGCCTCACTTCATAATGCCGATCAAATTGCTAAACTCGATTTACATGTGCATGATACAGTGTTTGTAGAAAAGGGCGGAGAAATTATTCCTAAAATCACAGGAGTCGATCTTTCAAAACGTGAAGCTAGCTCAGCCCCCATAGTCTATATAACACATTGTCCAGAATGTAATACTCCGCTACAAAGAAAAGAAGGCGAAGCTCAACATTATTGTCCGAATGAAGATGGATGCCCGCCTCAAATTAAAGGTAAAATCGAGCATTTCACTGGTAGAAAAGCAATGAATCTCGAAGGACTAGGAGCTGAAACTATCGACTTGTTTGTTGAAAAAGGTATCATTCACAATATATCAGATATATACAGTATTAATAAAGACAATATTTTGCAGCTTGATCGATTCGGCGAGAAATCAGCACAAAATATTATGGATGGTATCATGAAGTCGAAGGAAGTCCCTTTCGAAAAAGTTCTATTCGCTATAGGAATTCGTTACGTTGGCGATACAGTTGCACGAAAATTAGCTCGTCACTTTAAATCGATTGATGCAATCCGCAATGCCTCCCTCGAACAATTAACAGAAGCTCCGGAGGTAGGTGCCGTGATCGCAAATAGCGTTATTGATTTCTTTAGCAAACCGTCTAATCAAGATTTAATTGAACGATTAAAGTCAGCAGGACTCCAATTCGAGTTAAAAGCCGATGCCTTGCCAATTTCGCTCGGTAATCAATTAGAAGGTAAAATAGTTGTTGTTACAGGCACTTTCGAGCGTCATTCTCGTGATGAATTAAAACAGCTTATTGAACAACACGGTGGCAAAAATGGAAGCTCTGTTTCTAAGAAAACCACTTATCTCCTCGCGGGAAGCGATAGCGGTCCGTCGAAAACCGATAAAGCTCGCGATCTAGGTGTCCAAGTAATATCTGAGTCCGATTTCGAAACTATTATTTCAGGATAATATTAACTTTACAGTTCTATCCGCTAAGATGAAGAAAACCTTCCGACATAAAATAGCCCATTATCTGTTCTTACGTGAATTCAGAACGAGTCACGCAACACATCAGATGATTACTTTCGAAAGAGCTAAATCTATTGGTATACTCTATGATTCTACCAATGAAAAGCACTTCGAACTGGTAAAGAAATATGTGAAGGAAATGCGAGAGACTCATCATAAAGATGTTTTGGCATTGGGGTATTATGATCAGAAAGAATTACCTGCTATGCGTTTCTCTAAATTGGGACTCGATTTCTTTACTAAGAAAGATCTTAATTGGCATTTCAAGCCAATGGCTACAGTAGTGAAGAGTTTCGTGAACCGCGACTTCGACTTATTAATCGATCTGCATACCGGTAACTCTATTCCTTTCCGCTACATCGTTGCCTCTTCTCGTTCTAAATTTAAAATCGGCAAATACGATAAAGCTGCCGAGCGCTTTTATGATTTCATGATCAGCACAGGAGATCATATGACTTTACCTCAATTTATCGATCACGTTAATCACTATCTAAAGCTCTTTAAGCATGAGCCTGCTAAATAAATTAAAAGGTACCGGAGTTGCATTAGTTACTCCTTTTACAAAAAACCATGAAGTTGACTATAACGGCTTAACAAACCTTGTAAAGCATGTTATTAAAGGTAAATGTGAGTATGTTGTTGTTTTAGGTACAACAGGTGAAAGTGTTACCCTTTCTAAGGAGGAAAAATTAGCAGTAACCAATACAGTTATCAAAGCCGCTAAGGGAAAAGTTCCTGTGGTTTTAGGTGTTGGCGGGAATAATACGAATGAAGTTCTCCATTCTTTAAAAACTACTGATTTCACAGGAATAGATGCCATTTTATCCGTTTCTCCGTCATATAATAAACCTTCTCAAGCCGGAATAGTTGAGCACTTTAAATTAGTAGCAAAAGCTTCACCGGTTCCGGTTATTCTTTATAATGTTCCTGGTCGTACAGGTTCTAATATGTCACCTGCAACTACTTTAAAAATTGCACGTGAATGCAAAAACGTTATTGCAATTAAAGAAGCAAGTGGAAATGTAGAACAAGTAATGTCGATCATTCAAAATGCTCCCGATAATTTCTTAGTCATTAGTGGTGACGACGGTATCACCTTACCGTTAGTAGCAGCCGGAGCTGTTGGTGTTATTTCGGTTGTCGCAAACGCTTACCCTCTCGCCTGCTCTTCTATGGTTCGCTCTGCTCTGAAAAACGACTTTGTAAAATCACGTAAATTCCATTACGGCTTTTACGGATTAATCCCAATGTTATTCGAAGAGGGAAATCCTGCCGGTGTTAAAGTAGTGCTTAAACAACTAGGAGTATGTGGCGATGATGTTCGTATGCCTCTGGTAAAAGTAAGTAAGGATCTAGAAAAGAGAATTCATACTTATATGAAATATTATAAAGGTTAATCGCATGCCAATTATCATCAATTTATCTAAGGAGGAATATACAATCACTTCCGATCCCGATAAATTCGATTATGATGCAATTTTTAATTTTTTAAGTGTTCAATCGCATTGGTCGAAGGGAATTTCAATGGACTTGATCAAAAAGTCGATTGCGAACTCAACCACTTTTGCCGTATTTCATCATCAGCGTCAAGTTGGTATGGCTCGTATTATTACCGATTATGCAACAATCGTATATTTAGGTGATGTTTTTATCGATCCCGAATATCGCGGTAAAGGACTTTCGAAATGGTTGATGGAAGTAATCACTTCAATTCCCGAATTGCAAGGAATGCGTCGTTGGTTCCTAACAACCAAGGATGCTCATTCTCTTTATGAAAAAACAGGATTTAAAGCTCCTCTCTACCCCGAGCGTTTTATGGAGATCTTCAATCCCGATGTGTACAAGAAAGATTCCTGATTTTCATACCCTTTAGCTGCCTTTTTCTACGCTTTAGCATTTCTTTAACAATGTATTGAGGCATTCTCCCTACATTTGAGTTTCCAAACAATCTTACTATGAAACTAACCTTACGTATATTTCTATTGATACTACTTTGTAGTCTTCAATCATTGGCGCAAGTCAACTTAACAAAACTTGGACATATCGATTATGCTCCTGAAACTGTTGCCGGTGTTTGGCATTATGTAGACAGTACCGGACATGAATATGCGTTGGTGGGTGCCAGTAACCGTGTTTCAATTGTTGATGTCAGTAACCCTTCAAATCCCTTTGAAGTCCAAAGCGTACCGGCTCTGGCAGGGGAATCAAGTTTATGGCGAGAGTTAAAAACAGCAGGTAATTTTGCTTATGCCGGAAGTGAAGGCGGTGGTGGGATTATTGTCATCGATTTAAGTAATCTTCCGGGACCGGTTACTTCATACCATTGGTATGGTGATGGCGCTATTGCCGGACAATTACAAACTTCGCATACCATTGCTGTTACTGACGGTTACCTTTATGTATTTGGCTGCCAACAATTAGCTAATGGGGGTGTTGTTATTGCTAGTTTGGCAGATCCATATCACCCAACTTATGTTGGACAATACAACCAAAATTATGTGCACGATGGCTATGTTCGTAATGATACTTTGTGGGCAGGAGAAATTTATGCAGGCCAATTTAGTGTAGTTGATGTAACGAATAAAGCGAACCCGGTTTTATTGGCAACGCAACAAACTCCAGGACAGTTTTGTCATAATACTTGGTTATCTGATAACAGTAAATATCTATTTACTACAGATGAACTTAATAATGTCCCTCTAGGTTCCTTTGATATCACTGACTTAAGCAATATTAAATTGCTTACTACCTATTTTACTGATAGTATGCCGAACGAAGAAGTGCATAATGTCCGTGTATTAAATGATTACTTAATTAACCCTAGTTATGGTAGCCAGTTGGTTATTTGCGATGCTAGTCGTCCCGATAATATTGTTGAGGTCGCTAATTACCAAACCGGTGGATTTCTTGATTGGGATGCATCACCCTATTATCCTTCCGGAATTATTGTATCTACCGATACATATGGTGGATTCGATGTATTTCAACCTAATTATATTCGTGGATGTTACCTTGAAGGAAATGTAACCGATTCTATTACTACTAATGTTTTGAATGGTGTAACTGTAAATATTACTTCATTAAACAAAACAATTTCGACTAACCTTGTTGGAGATTACAAAACCGGAACTGTACATAGTGGACTATACGATGTTGAATTTAGTAAGGCAGGTTATCTCACTAAAAAAATCCAAAATGTTCTATTTACTAACGGACAATTAACGCAACTTGATGTTCAATTAGTACCATTTAATGTTACAGGTTTTGTAACAGAATCATCAACCGGAAATCCTATTGCTAATGCTACCGTTTACATTTACAATTCAACATCTCAAGTTACAGTAAATACAGATGTTAATGGCGCATATTCGGTTGGCGGAATTCTTTCAGGCACATATGAAGTAACTGCTAGTAAATGGGGTTATGTTTCATCATGTCAAACAACATTGTTAGATGGTGCTAATCCCGTGAATTTTAGTCTCGCTAACGGATATTATGATGATTTTACAAGTGATAATAATTGGACAGTGATTTCAACTGCTATTACCGGAGCATGGACTCGAGTAATTCCTGCCGGAACTTTGTTTGTCGGAGTTCAATCAAACCCTAATGTTGATGCATTGAATGATTGTGGTAATGAAGCTTTTGTTACCGGAAATATAGTTGGAACTTCTCCGAATACCGATGATGTTGACAACGGTTATACTCAATTAATTTCTCCTTCATTAGATTTGTCGACTTACGCTAACCCATATATTAGTTATAGCCGTTGGTTCTTTATTCAAAATGGTGTTCCTCCTGCAAACATTGATACTTTGTATATCAAGTTAACTGATGGAGTTAATGTAGTTACTGTTGATTATGCAACAGCCGGATCTATCGGAAATAGTTCTTGGGTGCAAAACTCAATAAGAGTTGCTGACTATTTGCCACCCTCAAACAATATGAAATTAATTATCACAATCGAGGATAAAAATGGAAGCGGAAATATTGTTGAAGCCGGATTTGATCATTTCTATGTTACTGATGCTGTTGGTGTTGATGAGATTCAAAATACAAATACTTTTTCTTGTTCTCCGAATCCGTATTCTAACATAGTTTCAATAACTATTAAAGGAAATAACATCAGCGATTATAAATCTTATCAAGTAACTGATATCAGTGGTAAAATAATTTTATCGAATTCAATTGCTTCTGCTAAGTTTGAAATTAATGGAAGTGATCAACTTTCTGCTGGACTTTATTTTGTTACTGTCAATAAAACAGATGGTACTTTTGAAACGATTAAAGTGGTAAAATCGAAATAAGATTAATGTTTTTTTTGATAAGCGGATCGATATAATTATCGGTCCGCTTTTATTTTTAACAAACCTTTTAAAGTTTAAAATCACCTTTTTCTTTGTCGGGTGACCTTTCTTTGTAAATTTGGAAGGAATAATGATTATGAAGAAAAGAATATTTCTTGTAATTGCTTGTTTAACAACGAGTTTGACAGGGTTTAGCCAAAATAATCAAGGGCTTAAACCTACCGTAAGCGAACGTTTCGACAAGCTTTTCCTAAGCGAGAACTTTGATAGTTCGGGCGCATACTGGACAACAGTATCGAACTCCGAAAACCTAATTCTCGTTCAGGACGGTGAATACATTATGCAAAGAAAGGCTATGGCTTCCCCTTTTGCAGTGATAGGAAGTTTTAAAAATAGCCTCACGTCTTTCCGACTTGTAACATCTTTAAAACTCCAAAAAGCCAATACCGATGAAGGTAGCTTGGGAATAATATTCATGGCTCAATCCGGTGGTCAAGGTGGATTTATTTTCGAGATCAATAAATTACAACAATACCGTTTACGTCAAATCAGCAGTGGCGTATATCGATATTTGACAGGAGATACGAAAACCGGAGGATGGATTAAGTCAACTGTTCTAAAACCGATGGGTTTACCAAATCTTTTTGAGGTTAGAACATCTGAAAAAAACTATGATCTATATCTGAATAATGTGTTGATTATCTCTTTTAGTGAAATCGCATACAAGTCGGGAGATGTAGGATATATTGTAGGACCCGGAAGTAAGGGAAGTATTGACTTCTTATATCTTTTCACGAATCAAAAAGGAAATGATGCTGAAATAACTAATACAAATAGCAGTGATAACGGAGATGCGCAACCGGATAATGATATAATGGCTTTAGCTGAATCCATCATCGGACTAAAGACACAAATCAACAAACTCACTGAAGAAAATGAAGACTTAAAGCAGATCATTTCTTCAATGAAAACTGCTGAGAAAGAAAATGCAAATGCGAAGTCAGAATCTGATAAAAACATTAAAAAACTCGAAGCTCAAATCAAGAAAAATCAAGCATCGTACGATTCCCTTTTAAAAGTTAATGAAGAGCTGAATAAATACAAGGAACTTGTAAAAGGAAATGATAATGGAGATATTGTAATCAACCTATCCAAGAGTTTAAAAGCCGAAAAATTAAAGAGTGAAGAACTCTTAAAACAGAATAAAGAATTAAAAGAAAGCCTTCAAGCTAATCCCGGTCCGAAAAAGACTCAACCAACAAAACAAGACACAACCAAGCCAAAAGAAAATAATGGCGGTTTTGTTTTACCCAAAGAAAATCCTTGATCTATTTAAAAAATATCCATCATGTCGGTACATACAGATATTAAGAAAATTACTACTCACACTTTGCAAGAGATGAAACGCAAAGGTGAAAAAATCTCTATGCTTACGGCTTACGATTATAGTCTTGCAAAGATTATTGATACTGCCGGTATGGATGTAATTTTAGTTGGAGATTCGGCTAGTAATGTGATGGCCGGACACGAAACTACTTTACCTATTACACTCGATCAGATGATCTATCATGCCGCTTCGGTTGTGAGAGCTGTTCATCGTGCTTTAGTGGTTGTAGACTTACCTTTCGGGTCATATCAAGGAAATTCGAAGGAAGCTTTGAACTCTGCAATTCGCATCATGAAAGAAACAGGTGCTCACGCAGTGAAGATGGAAGGCGGAAGAGAAATTAAAGAAGCTGTAGAGCGTATTTTAACAGCGGGAATTCCTGTAATGGGACATCTCGGACTAACGCCTCAATCAATTTATAAATTCGGGACTTACGTAGTAAGAGCGAAAGAAGAACAAGAAGCTCATCGTTTACAAGAAGATGCGTTATTGCTCGAAGACATCGGATGTTTCTCTATCGTTTTAGAGAAGATACCGGCGAAGTTAGCAACCGAAGTTTCGGCAAGCTTAAAAATTCCTACTATCGGTATAGGTGCAGGAAATGGAACCGACGGACAAGTATTGGTACTACACGATATGCTTGGCATCAATAAAGATTTTAATCCTCGTTTCTTACGACGCTACATGAATCTTTTTGAAGAAATTCAAAATGCAACAGAGCAATATATCAGGGATGTGAAATCGAAAGATTTTCCTAACGAGAAAGAGCAATACTAATTAAAGAATTCGAGCGTGAGTGTTTACCAAAAACCGGATGTAATCTTTGAAGATAACCATCTGATCATCGTTAATAAGAAGCCCGGTGAAATTGTGCAAGGCGACAAAACAGGCGATGCTCCGATGAGTGATCATGTTAAACAATACATCAAAGAGAAATATAATAAACCCGGAGAAGTATTTTTAGGAACAGTTCATCGCATCGACCGACCTGTTAGTGGAATTGTAATGTTTGCTCGTACCAGCAAAGCATTAGCTCGAATGAATAATCTTTTTCAAGAAAAGAAAATTCACAAAACCTATTGGGCGGTAGTTAAACAGAAACCACCGCATTTGCAAGAACATCTCATTCGCTTTTTAACCAAGAATGAAAAACAAAATAAAAGCTATTGCAGTAAGACAGAAAAAGCCGGAGCTTTAAAAAGTGAACTGACTTATACCCTACTCGCTTCATCCGATAATTATCATTTGCTTGAAATCGATCCTCAAACAGGACGCCATCATCAAATCAGAGCCATGTTAGCTGATATCGGTTGTGCAATTAAAGGCGATTTGAAATATGGCTTCAACAGAAGTAATCCCGATGGCTCTATTCATCTCCACGCTCGCGCTATTCGCTTTGAACATCCTGTAACTAAGGAAGAGATATTTCTGGAAGCAAATCCACCTAAAGATCCTGTATGGGATTATTTTGTAGGGATCTTATAAGGGAAATTGGCTATTGGCTATTGGCAATAGTTTTTAGAATTTAGGAAACTGATTGAATTAGATCTCAATTATGATAAATCTAATGCCTATAATCGATTGCCTATTGTCTTTCAATGTTTGAATTTGTTCCCGAAACCTTTTTAAGATCCTTCTATCGCCTAAAATCTATTTCCGATAGTCTGACTATGACTGAAGGGATGAATGATTGAATGAATGAATGACTGAATTTGTTCCCGAAACCTTTTGAAGATCCTTCTATCAACTAAAATAATCTGAATTGTTTTTAAACTTAAAATTCGTTTTTAGTCTAAATATATACGCTTTCGTTAACCCGAATTAGGAAATATATCTATATCTTTAAATTCCAATTGTCAACCAAACATGAAAATGAAAAGACTTCTTATTTTATTTTCCTTAGCGTTTTGTAGTATTGCTAACGGTCAATTCAGTATACTAACCGATTTCACTGGTAATAATTCTTTTATTGGATGTTATCCTTTTGGAGATCAAAATTTAATTTCCGACGGAACATACTTATATGGAATGACAACGGCAGGTGGTTTATACGATGCAGGTACAATATTTAAAATATTACCAGATGGAACCGGCTATGAAAAACTATTAGATTTTGACTCTTATACAAATGGGCATTTTCCTTATGGATCCCTAATTTTTGATGGCACTTATTTATATGGCATGACGACTTACGGTGGAAGTCCTAACGGATGTGGAACCATATTTAAAATTTTGCCCGACGGGACAGGGTATGTAAAATTGTATAGTTTTTTAGGTAATTCAGATGGTGCTTTTCCTTACGGATCTCTTTTATATGATGGAACATATTTGTATGGCATGACAAATGAAGGAGGCATCAACAATATGGGTATTATTTTTAAAATTTTGCCAAGTGGTTCAGGATTTGCAAAACTGCTTGACTTTAATGGTGCCTCAAATGGATCTTATCCTAGAGGAAATTTAATTTCTGATGGAACCTTTCTGTATGGAACAACATCTAGTGGTGGCACTTATGATTATGGCATAATATTTAAAATTATGCCAAATGGAACTGGTTATTTGAAATTGCACGACTTTGATGGAATTAACGGATTGGGGTCTACTGGTTCACTACTTTTAGAAGGAACTTATCTTTATGGATTGACCAATACTGGTGGTACAAACGATTTAGGAACAATTTTTAAAATATTGCCAAATGGAACAGGATACACTAAAATTTATGACTTCGCTGGTGTTTCTTCAGGAAGTTACCCTTGGGGATCTTTAATTTCAGATGGAACCTACCTTTACGGTATGGTTTCTGAGGGTGGTACCAATGATTTAGGAACAATTTTTAAAATATTACCCAACGGAACCGGATTTTCAAAATTGCTCGATTTTGCAGGCTCGACAAATGGGAGTAAACCTAAGAGTTCGATGTTATTTGATGGAAACTTTTTATATGGTATGACCTACAAGGGAGGTCCATCAGATAAAGGAATAATCTTTAAAATACAGCCCAATGGAACTGGATTTATAGACTTAAATGATTTTGCGCATGATATTAATGGTGCTAATCCTTATGGTGGATTAATTTCGGATGGAACTTTTCTTTATGGAATGACAACTGGAGGTGGACTAAACAATGTAGGAGTTCTTTTTAAAATAATGCCTGATGGAACTGGCTTTTTAAAGCTTCATGATTTTGGTGGTACATTTGATGGAACGTATCCTGGCGGGTCTCTTGTGTTTGATGGAACTTACCTTTATGGAATGACTAATTTAGGTGGAAATCACAACAAGGGTACTATATTTAAAATATTGCCAGATGGTACTGGATATATTAAATTGCTCGACTTTGCAGGTGTATCAAATGGTGCAAAACCGTTCGGCTCATTAATTTTTGATGGTACATTTCTTTATGGAATGACAAACGATGGAGGTAATAATAATTTAGGAACTATTTTTAAAATATTACCGAATGGAGGCGGATATATGAAACTGCTTGATTTCGATGACACCTCCAACGGTTGTAGACCCTTTGGTTCACTTTTCTTTGATGGAAATTTTCTTTACGGTGTAACGTATAATGGTGGGCCCAACAATTTTGGAAATATATTTAAAATATTACCAAACGGAACAGGATATACGAAGCTACTTGACTTTGGAGGCGCTGGAAGCCCATTAAATGGATATGCGCCTTTTGGCTCCCTTATTTCTGACGGCATTTATTTATATGGTACGACGGGGTATGGTGGATTAAACAATTTTGGAACTATCTTTAAAATATTGCCCGATGGAAGTGGATTTTCAATATTACATGATTTTTCAGGTGGGTCAGATGGCAGTTGTCTGAAGGGAGCTCTAACATTGGAAGGCAATTATCTATATGGAAGAACAAAATTAGGTGGAACCAATAACACTGGAATATTATTTAGATTAATGACTGATGGAACAGGTTTTAATAATTTGTTCGACTATGATAGCGTATATAATTTTAATGGATATTTTTACAGTTCTTATCCACAAGAAAAGCTATATTCAGATGGTACATATTTATATGGGATGACACAAGGAAATGGAATATCGCATTCAGGAACAATTTATAAGTTTAATATGACTACAATTGGAATATCTGAAAATCATAATGCAATAGAACTTACTTTTTTTCCAAATCCAACAGATGGAATAGTTAATATAAATGGAATCAGCAACGAATCCATTAAAGTTTATAATTCTTTAGGAGAGGAAATTTTTAAACAAAAAGATTGCAACAAAATAGACTTATCTGCTTATAGTTCTGGACTTTATTTTATTCAAATACTAAATAGCAAAGGGAAAATAATAGCAAATTCTAAAATTTTGCGACAATAATTTACTCATTTTTTTTAAGTGAATGTATATCATGGATTACAAACTCCGTTTATAAAGACTTTCTTCAAAATTAAAAGCCCTTTAAAAAACGATTTCAAGCTAGCTGGTGGGAGAATGTTGCGGTGTAGCGTGCTCCGCTCTGCTACACCGCGAGTCTGATGGGGGCCTCACAAATTTTGCTATTCTAATTAAATACAAATCAAGTTTTAAATATTTTTTGTTGCGGTGTAGCGTGCTCCGCTCTGCTACACCGTGAGTCTGATGGGGGGCCTCACAAACTTTGCCCTTGCAGACTAACGTCTGCAAAATTAAAAGCCCTTTAAAAAACGATTTCAAGCTAGCTTGATCGTTTTTTAAAGGGCTTTTAATGGCTGCGCCGGCAAAGTTTGTGGAGCCGGTGGGAGTTGAACCCACGTCCAGACAAGGAATTAATATGCTTTCTACATGCTTAGTAATGACTTAGATTTTCGAGAAAGCGTTAAGCGCATTACTTACAAACCCTTTCCTTATCTCTTGTTTTCTCGCACCATCATCAGAGCGCTAACGATGCCAGTTTGTCTTTGTGATACCCCGACCCTTCCCCTGACAAACGGAGTGGAAGGCGGGATAGCTCGTCTCTGCTCCTAGAGCAGTAGATGAAGATAATTCTCTTGGAGAATTATGCAGCAAGCGCATAAGAAGTTTCGCCAATTAGACGATTGAAAGTTGCTTTTTAAGGGACCACTAACAACGCCCTGCATGCTTACGTACCAATCGCACTAGCTGTCGATTCCGGTCGACCCCATGTAATTGATTTTGCAAAGATACGAAGTATTTACCTGTTTCGATTCTGTTAATTTGATTAAGATGATATCGTAAGTAACATGAATTCTATACTCCTCTTAATAGGTCTTTATTTGAGCCATTTCTTACTTTCTTATTACAACCAATTCTTAATCAATTCATATTTTCTTCATCCCGTTCAAAGTTCGATTTTCCCGCTTAGAGGTCCTGTTTTGGTGTTCAACTAAATTAATTTCCTGTAGGAATTATCTGTTGTAACTTGCTTAAAATTAGCAAAGTGACAGTACAATAATTGTCGTTACAAGTATTCCAAATAAATGACTACTCCCAAAACTTTAACCTATCTCATTTTCAGCATTTTAATGCTGATTTCGGGATTTTCTTACAGCCAAAAATCGACTCGTTACATTTTCGTAGAAATCCAAGGTTTAACTGTTGATAGAGGATTTCCGGATGTACGTCAATCTCTAAGTGTCTTGCCCGAGCTTATTACTATTCAATATTGTCAACAATTAGGCTTGGCAATTCTTCAAGTTAATAACGGTGCCGAACACACCGAAAAAAACATTTCGAAAATTCTCTCAAAAAACAACTATAGATTTTACATTAAAAAACCGGTGCCTATCGAATCCTTGATTACACCTTGTCACTTAAATTAAAATCTATCTCTTCCATCATTTATCCAACCGTTTCGCCAATGCTCCGTTATTACAAGTTTATTTTATGTTTTATAGCTGTTATTTCCTTTCAATCTTTGAAAGGACAAACAGTTTTAGTGTCGCCAACAGGAAATGGGGGATTCGAAACCGGTGCTACTTTTCCTCTCAATGGATGGACAGTTTTAAATGGTGCGACATTAAATCAATGGTATTGCGGAACAGGAGCTACAGGATTTACCGGAGCTCGCTGTGCTTATGTTGGTAGCGCTTCGAATACGAATAACTACAATCCAAATTCAGCTTCAATCGTTCACCTTTACCGTGATATCACTTTCCCGGCAGGCGCATCAAGTATAAGAATAAAATTTAGTTGGAAATGTCGTGGTCGCTCTAACGAGGATATCATGCGCATGTTTTTAACTCCTACTTCTATTACTCCGGTTGTAGGTACTTCCCCGGTCTTAGCTTATCAACTGGGTAATGATTTAAAAGGTAATACTTCTTGGCAAACAGATTCAATCGATTTACCTTGTTCATTGGGAGGAACTACTCAGCGTTTAGTCTTAACTTGGATAAACGATGGATCGCAAGGAAATAATACTGCAATTGCAATCGATAATATCGGCGTTACAGCATATGGATCTTCAAATTGCGCAGCAGCAATGGGCACAGGATACTTAGCAGTTCCTTCGCTTCCTTTTCATTCAGGTCCGGGTTCTACATGCGGAATGGTCGACGACCTCACTGATGTAAATACACCTGTTTGTGGTGATCCCGCATATCTATCTGACGAGGATATGGTGTGGTCTTTTACTCCTACTACTACAGGGAATTTATCAATCGATCTAAATGCTCCTTTTGCTACTTCTACCGGATTGATGTTATATGATGGTTGTCCGGCAGGTGCATGCTCAGGAAGCTCTGCAACCTGTGTAGCATTTATTCAGGATGTTGGGGGAAGTAAATCGCTTTGTGTTAGTGTTATCGCCGGACATACTTACTATGTAGTTCTCGATGGAGCTAATGGTGGTTTATGTAACGATTTCGATGATTTATACATCTCGTCTGTAAATACATCTACAGTGGGAAGTACTTGCGCTAACCCTGTTGTTGTTGCTTCTTTACCTGCTACGTATTTGAATGAATCAACCGCATGCATGGGTGATGATTACAATGCTGCCACGATTGGAAGTTGCGGAAGTATATATTCTTCAGGTGAGGATAAAGTATATCAATATATTTCCGCCGGAAACGAATGCATTAGTATTTCTCTTTCTAATCTTTCAACTCCTCTAATGGGTTATGAAGTATATTATGGTTGTCCCGGAGCTGGTGGTGTTTGCATCGCAACTAACGGTGGTGCATCTGTACTTGTTGGAAGTGTGACGTTAAGTGCTGCAGGTACTTATTATATTATTATAGATTCATGGGCTCCACCCTTTGCTGTTGGATATGATATGGCAATTGTATCGTATGGTGCAGGTGTTTCTAATGATCTCCCATGCAATGCTCAATTGCTTACACATGGTATTTATACATTAGGAAATAATAATTGCTCTTCAGGAGTTGCTGAGCCTATAGCGGGTGATTGCTGGACATTTCCCGGCACATTAAATACTGTATGGTACAAAGCTGTAGTTGGTGCAACAGGAGAAGCGCATATACAAACTCAATTACTTACTTTAACTGATACACAAATTGATGTATTTACCGGAACATGTAATGATTTAATCCCGGTACTAAATGGATGTAATGATAATGGAGCATCAGGTTGCAGTGGATTAATTTCATCTTCAAGTTTAGACTTATACGGACTTACTCCGGGTGAAACAATATTTATCCGTGTAGATGGAGTTGGTGATCTTACCGGAACTTTTAATATTATAATTACCGATTCTCCTCTCAATGCAGGATTTAATCAACAAGATTGTTTGGGTGGTACTAATGTTTGCCAAAATGTAATCGTTCAACCTTCCAGTTTCTTTGGTTGTGGTATGATTCCTGAAATTCCACTTTCAGGAAGTTTTGGAAATCCAGATGTAAATGTGAGTAGCACTAATTCTGGTTGCTTATTAGCAAGCGAGCTAAATATCGTTTGGTATATCATTCATATTTCATCACCGGGAACATTATCTTGGACACATACTCATCCTTCAGGGTTTTACGATTGGATAATGTATGATCTGACTAATAACTCTTGTGCTGATATTGCTAATAATATTCTTCCTCCTGTAAGATGCAATTGGAATGGTGCGGGTTCTACAATGTGTGGTATGCAAAATCCTGTTCCAGGCGGTGCTTCTCCTTTCAATTTTGAGGCTCCTTTACCTGTGTTGGCAGGTCAAACGTTTGCTTTAGCACTGTCGAATTATAGCTATACAAGTGGTGGATTCACTCTCGATTTTTCTAACTCTACATGTGGCTTCGGTAATTCTCCAACGTTAGCATGGAACGGTCAAGTAAATACTACATGGACAAACACTACCAATTGGGGTGGATGCAATTCACTCAGTTGCGGAGTAGATGCAAATATCTTCCCTGCTCCTAACCAACCCGTCATCTCTGCAAATGCTTCAATAAAAAACTTAAACATTCTTGCAGGTGCGAGCTTAACAATTCAGCCGGGTGTGACGTTGAGCTTATGTGGCGATTTCAATAATTACGGAACACTTATTGCCTCTCCAACTTCTACTATCGTAATGAACAATGGTTCTGTAATACAACATTTCGATGGCTCCTTAACAGGAACAAATAAACTCGGCAATGTTGTAATCAATAAAACCGGTGGATCTGTAATTGCTAATGTAGATATGGATATAGTAGGCAATTTCACTACTTCCACTGCTAATAGTATTTTCGATAGCAACAATAAGTACATTACGTTAAGCGGGAATTTTAATAATCTTGCCGGCAATGCAACTTATATCAATTCTGCACCAACAGGTACACTCGAATTAAACGGAACAGGATTGCAAAATTTTAATCCCGGAGGTGCATTGGATTTGAATTTTGTAAAGATCAATAATTCCGGAGCAGGCGTTAATTTACTTTCCGGAAATATGAATATCGGCGTAGACGGAAATCTGGATTTAACATTAGGAAAAATCATTACTAATGCAAATAAAGTAACTGTTAAGAATCCAACTTTTGGTGCAGTGTTTAATCACTCAGCGTTATCGTATGTTGAAGGTAATTTACAACGTATGTTATCTGCTCTTCCTGACATATACGAATTCCCTGTCGGACATTCATTGAAAGGTTATCAAAATGCAAGCGTAACAATTACTGCGGCTAATACAATTCCTGATTTAACAGCATCCTTTCATCCTTATACTGCAGTTCCTATTGGACCTGTGACTTCGGTTGATTGCTATGCAGTTGACTATAGCCAAATGCAAGTATTGGACAATGGATATTGGTCAATTATTCCTTCTGCTAACAACGGAACAGTAGATTTCTCACTCTCACTCTACCCTTCTAACTTTACATCAGCTGCAAATTACACCACCGTTCTAAGCTCAACAGTTGCTCAACCAACAGCATTAACATGGTATCTTGATGGAACGTGTGATCCCGGAAGTTCTGCCGCTCAAACCAATCGTAATTTAATGAATCAATTCGGTCATTTTGGAATCGGACAGGGAACTGCTTCGGGAACATTACCTATCGAATTGATCAGCTTTAAAGGTGCTCACGAAGGAAATATTAATCACCTTAAATGGATCACTGCTACAGAAATTGATAATGACTTTTTTACTCTTGAGAGATCTGTCGATGCAGTTAACTTTGCGCCAATCACAGTTGTAGATGGCTCAGGAACTACAACACTTCTTCATAACTATTCCTTTAACGATAAAAACTTTAAATCGGGGATCAACTATTACCGTTTAAAACAAACCGATTTTAATGGCAATTATACGTACTCCGATGTAATTTCTATACGTACAGATATAAATGTTTCATCTATACACTCATGGCCAAATCCTGTTAAAGATATTCTCCATTTAAAAACCGGATCTGATATCACTAAGACTTACAAAGCCTATATTTATGATATCGCCGGTAGATTAGTATTGGAATCAAGCTTGGATATGTCGGATGTTACCGATGATTTTGAAGTGAATCTTCAATCCTTGGATCCCGGGACATATATGATTTCAATAATTGATAATGAAGGAATCCAAATAGGGACATCAGGGATCATAAAGGAATGATGATATCGCTCTATTAGCTTATATTTTACGGTTCAGCTCAAAAATCTAACGCTTGAACAAGTTTTACGGCTGTTTATATGACATTAATTATCTATTTTCATTTTTCGAAAATAATGTCAGCCTAAACAACTATGGAACTAATTATCAATAACCTCTCTAAAACGTATTCAAACGGCGTCGCTGCTTTGCAGGATGTTTCATTGACTATCCCTAAAGGTATGTATGGTTTACTCGGACCTAATGGTGCCGGTAAATCTACTTTAATGCGAACTATCGCCACCTTGCAAGATGCAGATGAAGGATCTATCTTTTTAGGCGACTTGAATGTTCTTGAAAACAAACAAGAATTAAGAAAAGTCTTAGGTTACCTTCCTCAGGAGTTTGGTGTATATCCTAAAATTTCGGCTTACGATATGCTCGATCATATTGCAGTACTAAAAGGCCTTCAATCGGGACGAAAAGAAATGGTGGAAGCATTATTGCAACGCGTAAACCTTTGGGATGTCCGCAAAAAGGCATTAGGAGGATTTTCAGGAGGGATGAAGCAACGTTTCGGTATCGCGCAAGCGTTATTAGGTGATCCGAAATTGATTATCGTTGATGAGCCAACCGCAGGATTAGATCCGGGAGAAAGAAATCGCTTTTATAATTTATTGGCGGAAATCGGCGAGAACGTAATTGTTATTCTCTCCACTCACATTGTAGAAGACGTTAAAGAGCTTTGTGGACAAATGGCAATCATTGATAAAGGTCGTTTGCTCTATGCAGGAACTCCCGATAATGCATTGCATGCAATTAAAGGAAAGATTTGGAAGAAATCAGTTGCCAAAGCTGAAATTGAAAATATTCAGAATAACTTCCGACTTATTTCTACTCGTATGATTGCCGGTAAACCAATGGTGCATGTGTATAATGATAATGCCCCGGGCAACGAATTTGAATCAATACCCGGTGATCTCGAAGATGTTTTCTTTGCTCATATAAAAGGTGCTGTTGAAGCATAAGTTTAATCTCTAAACAAAAGAACTTATGTTATTTAACATTATCAAATTCGAACTGCGCTATTGGTTGCGACAACCTATGGTGTATATATTTCTCTTTATCAATGCACTCATGATCTTTGGAGCTTCTTCCAGCGATCAGATTATAATTGGAGCAGCTTCAGGTAATGTATTTAAGAATGCACCATTTCAAGTGGAATTCTTTTATTCTGTTATGTCGATTTTATCACTTCTTATGATTACTGCATTCCTGAATTCTGCTGCAGCTCGCGACTTCTCTGAAAAGACTAGTCAGTTACTTTTTACAACTCCGATCAAAAAATTCGATTTCTTAATCGGTCGATATATCGGTGCTACTATCATTGCCTTAATTCCTTTTTTAGGAGTATCTATCGGGAATATTATTGGTGTGATGATGCCTTACCTCGATTCGGCGAAAGTTGGCCCGACAGTTTGGCACGGACATATTAATGGATTCCTTGTATTCGCTTTACCCAATATTTTCTTCGCAGGTTCAATTATCTTTTGCATTGCCGCATTAACTAAAAGCACTGTTAATTCATTCGTAGGTTCTATCCTACTGCTTGTTGGATATATCATCTCACAAAATCTGGTAAGAGATATCGACAGTGAAGTAATGGGAGCTATGCTCGATCCTTTTGCAATCAGAACATTTAGCGTAGTTACTAAATACTGGACAGTTAACGATCGCAATACTATGTCGGCGGGATTTGAGGGATTACTTTTAATGAACCGCTTAATATGGATTTCAGTTGGTGTACTTGTTTTAATATTTACCTACTATAAATTCTCTTTCTCAGAAAAAGCAACAGGTAAAAAGTCAAAGAAAAATACAGTTGAAAATGAAGTAACCAATATAATCAGTACTGATACTATTGCTACCTTAAAGCCTGAATACACTTCAGGACTTTCAAGAAAACAATTCTTTAGTCAGATAAGAATTGAGACCATCAGTATTCTGAAAAACACTTCATTTATTATTGTGTTGCTTGCAGGTGTCATGAATTTGATGGGAGGACTTTCATCAGTTACTAATGCAGGCTACGGAAACACAACCTTCCCTGTCACCTACTCTATCATTCAAACTTTAGATGGTAGTTTATTGATTTTCCTTTTATCAATCATTACTTTCTATACCGGTACGATCGTATGGAAAGAACGCGATGCCAAAGTAAACGACATCTATGATTCACTTCCATATGCTAACTGGATTCCATATCTATCTAAAATGGTAGCAATGTGGTTAGTAATGGAAGTTGTATTGGCTATCACTGTTTGTGTAGGGATAATTACTCAGAAACTTTATGGATTTGAAGATATTCATTATAGTCAGTATTTCATTGAAGTAATCGGAATGCGAGGAATGTGGATATTCTTTATGATCGCTCTTTCTATGGCGATTCATGTCCTCATCAACAATCGCTACATCGGATATTTCGTGTTTATCGCCTTCTTTATCTTCAATTCCTTTATGTGGCCGGTATTTGATATATCTAGCAATATGGTGTCATTCGGATCAACTCCCGATATGACCTATAGCGATATGAATCATTACGGTCCTTATGTCAGCGGACAATTTTGGTTTCATCTATACTGGATGTTATTTAGCATTCTGTTAATCATTAAGGGACTAGTATATTTTGTTCGCGGTAGAGATACTGATTTCAAGATCAGAATGAAAACTGCTATTCATCGCTTCCAAACAGAATATAAAGTAATATTCTATGTAGCATTGATTGCTTGGTTATCATGCGGTGGATTCGTGTACTACAATACCAAAGTGCTCAATAAAATTGTAAGTGAAGACGAACAACAAAAAGGTCAAGCTGATTATGAGAAGAAGTATAAAAAGTTCGAGAAAATGCTTCAACCTCGAATTACCGACATTCACTATTTTATTGAACTTTATCCTCAGGAACGAAAATTACATGTTAAAGCCGAGCAATGGATAAAAAACAAAGGTGCAAGACCTATCGATTCAGTATTGTTTACCATGCCGGTATCGTATAAAGGAGAAGTATTAATTCCTAATGCAAAAGAGATTCTAAACGACAAAGATTTATACTTCCGAATTTATAAATTGAGTCAACCACTTCAACCGGGTGATAGTCTTAAAATATCTCTTACCTCTGATTATGATCCGAAAGGTTTTGAAGATGAAGTATCTGTTACTGCAATCGTTCAAAACGGAACTTTCTTTAACAATTCTGAAGTACTACCTCAAATCGGATATCAACCGGACTTAGAGTTAAATGACAAAGGCGATCGTAAAGATCATGACTTGAAAGAAAAAGAAAGAATGCCTCGTCTTGAACGTAACTGCACCGATCATTGCATGAATACTTATATCAGCAATAACAGCGATTGGGTTACAGTAGCAACCGAATTCACTACTTCATCCGATCAAATCGCTATTGCTCCGGGATCATTGATCAGTAAAAAGGTAAATGGCAACAGAACAACTTATTCATATAAGCTCGATCACTTCGCTTTGAATTTTTATTCATTCATGAGTGCCGCATATCAAGTTGAACGCAAGAAATGGAAAGATATCGATCTTGAAGTTTATTATACTCCCGAACATAAGTATAATGTAAAAAAGATGATTGCTTCATTAGAGAATTCTCTTGCATATTATACTGAACACTTCGGACCATATTACAACAAACAAGCTCGCATTATTGAATTCCCACGTTACGCTTCGTTTGCACAAGCATTTCCTGGTACTATGCCATATTCTGAGGGAATAGGATTTATTGCAAATCTCGAAGATTCAGCAGCAATAGATATGGTGTATTATGTGGTTGCACATGAAATGGGACATCAATGGTGGGCTCATCAGTTAACCGGAGCCAATATGCAAGGTGCTACTCTTTTATCAGAAACAATGGCTCAGTATTCAGCACTTATGGTGATGGAAAAAATGTATGGAAAGAAAATGATGTACAAATTCTTGAAATACGAAATGGATAACTATTTACGCTCACGCGGAAGTGAAAGAGTGAAAGAGTCGCCATTACTACGTGTAGAAAACCAAGGGTATATCCACTATCGTAAAGGCAGCGTGGTGATGTATTATCTTAAAGAGATGATTGGTGAACAAGCTGTAAATAGTGCATTAAAAGACATGATTGACAGTCTTGCCTATCGTCAACCTCCGTATCCGAATGCTTATATGTTGGTTGATCGATTCAATGATGTAACACCTGACTCTTTGAAATATCTGATTCAAGATTTATTCCATGATATCACGTTATTCGGAAATAGAGCTACTAATGCAACTTATAAAAAATTAGCTGACGGAAAGTATGAGGTTTCGTTTGATATTGAAGCGATGAAGTTCAAATCGGATTCAATGGGTAAAGAAACCGAGGTTAAAATTAACGACTGGATAGAAATTGGTGTCCGTGCAAAAGCCGAAAAAGGCGAAAAAATCGGGAAGCAATTGTACAGCCAAATGGTGAAGTTCAATCAGAAAAAATCATCTTATAAAGTAATCGTAAACGAACTTCCTTATGAAGCCGGCATCGATCCCAATTTCATGTTGATTGATCGCGTACCTGGAGACAATTTGAAAAAACTTGATTTGAAAGAGTAAGAGTTTCGATAAAAAAATAAAAAAGTCCTGTAATCAATTGCGGGACTTTTTTTATGCTCGTTAACTTTAAATTTTGTTTAACTTGAAATATCTCTTGCAGCTAACCATCCTGTCGTCCATGCATTCTGAAAGTTAAATCCTCCGGTAATCGCATCTACATCAAGTAACTCACCGGCAGCATATAGGTTTTTGCATTTCTTAAGTTGCATTGTTTTAAAGTCGATTTCATTCAGCTCAATTCCACCACAGGTCACGAATTCTTCTTTGTTGGTACTTTTTCCCGATACTTCGTATACCCCTGCCGTTAGTTCTATAGCTAATTTTCGAAGTGATTGTTTCGGTGCTTCAGCCCATATTTTATTTTCTAATCCGCATATTTCTACTAGGCGTTGCCAGAATCGTTTCGGAATGGATTGATACATATTTGAATTGCCTACCAACTTTTTGGGTGACAATTCTTTCTCGAATGTGAGCTCTTCGAATACTTTATCTTCATGCGAATCCGGGAGGAAGTTAATTTGGAGCTTGAATTGATAATTCTTTTCAGCTAATACTCTTGCTCCCCATGCAGATACTCTCAATATCCCCGGACCACTCATTCCCCAGTGAGTAATCAACACCGGTCCGTTTGCGCTTAACTTGGTGCCTTGGACTTTTACCGCTGTATTAGCAACCGATAAACCTGCTAAATCTGCAATTCGTTTGTCTTTTATATTGAAAGTAAAAAGAGAAGGTACCGGAGAAACAATTTCTACTCCCAGACTTTTTAGTTGTTGCCAAATTTGATCACCACTACCCGTCGCTAATAACACTTTATCGAAATGCATTGGATCATGATTAGTGAAAGTCAATTTCCAACCGCTTTTACCGTCATCATCCGATGTAAAGGTTTCAACTCCACATTTGGTTTTAATCTTCACTCCGGCATTAATAGCAGATTGCAATAAACACTCAATTATCGCTTCTGAAGAATTCGATTCGGGAAACATCCTTCCGTCAGCTTCAGCTTTAATCTTTACACCACGCGATTCAAACCATTTTACGGTATCTGTGGGACCAAATTGTGTAAAAGGACCTAAGAGTGCTTTCGACCCTCTGGGATAGTTTAAAACAAGTAATTTAGGCTCAGAACAAGTATTGGTTACATTACATCGTCCGCCGCCCGATACTTTTACTTTACCTAGTACACTCGCGGATTTTTCAAATAGATAAACGTCGAAATCCGTGCGCTTTTCAGCAACCGCAATGGCTGCAAAAAAACCTGCAGCTCCTCCTCCTATTATGGCAATCTTTTTTGACATCTCTTTTAAAAAGCAACAGGCGACCTGAATGCAGACCGCCTGTTGCTCTATTTCTTTTAATGCTTACTTAAAAGTAGTATTTGAATCGATGATATTGATATTCGACACTTTCATTACATAATTCTGAACTAGCTTATCTTCATTTAAAATTTCGGGAGTAAGTACTCCTTTTAGGACATTACTGTAGCTCATTGGTGAATCTAAATTATCACGCAGACTTCTAGCTAAAGGAACAGCCTCTGTTTTGTCGGTGATTATAGCTATGAACATGTTTTTAGTTTGCCAGTATTTTGTCATGGCAGCATTAACCTGCTCTAATGTTAAGTTAGCTAACAATCCATCAGCTTCTTTCAACCAATCTTTACGTCCATAAAATTTACTATCTAATAAATATCCCAATTGTTGTTCAGGAGTTTGAGCATATAGTTTCATATATGAACGAAGGAATGTTCTTGTTAATTCGAAATCTTCTTTATTCATTCCTTTAGTGATCATTTGATCCATCTCACGAAGTGCCATTCTGATTGCAAAATGTGCGTGCCCGATTTCGATATCTTTCAATTCTGGATATTGTCCTTTTAAACCTTTTGCAGTTTGAACGGGGCGTAACCAAATCGAGAAATAATTACTTGAACGTGGGAATCCGGGACGAGGTAACATATTCCCTCCGCCATTATTATACCACTCAATATAAGTATAGTCACCATAGTTCATAGAACGTTGCTCACGAATTTTCTGATACAAACGAGAATATGATTTACGGTGTTCACCTAACCATGAATTAGCAACCATTAACGCAGCGAAATCATCGTTTGAGCGAGTAAGATCCATTGGAAATCCTGCAAAAATTGCAGAACCTAATGCATTGTCTTTTGCCACAATTTCAACTTCGAAATCTTTCGGCTGACGACCTTTTCCTGCTTCAGGAATAGCCGATTTAGCGGCAGGCATACCGTTTAAGTCAGTGGTGATTTTCTTTAAAAAATCGGCTGAATAATTTCCTGCAATACCTATTGTCATGTTTGAACTTCCGAAGAAATTTGAATAATGTTTTTTAACATCATCAAGTGTGATACTTTGAACACCCGCTACTGTACCTTCAACTAAATGTTGCATGTTAGTGCCACGGAACAATAAATCTTCTAGATATTTCTTGCTATATTCTTCATCCGAAGAAGATCGAATTACTTCATCTACATAGTTTAATTGATTTGATTTAATACGATTAAAATCATCTTCAGCAAATCGAGGATTCTTTAATAAATCAATCATCACCGGATAAAATTTATCCAAATTGTCTTTATGAACTTCGAAGGTAAAAATACTCACTTGCTTATCGACAGATGCAAAATAAGATGCAGCCCATGGGTAAATATAATCTTGTATTTGCGTGCTTGTCATCGTTTTTGTTCCACCTTCTGCAATCATACTTGCCGTCATGTCGGTTAAACCTGCTTTGTCGGAAGGATCACATATAGATCCGTTTTTAAACATTACTTTTATTACAATGATGTCTGATTTTGACAACTTCAATTCCACCACATCTGCTCCAAAGGAAACAGCTGTAATCAATAGAAGTGCTATGTTGAATATTAACTTTTTCATATGTTTACGATTTTAAAAATTATTTTACCGGACAATTCTCTGCGTCAGAAATAGTAGCAATGGTTAATCCTGTTGAGACATAGTATTTCTTAGCCACATCCATCAAATCCTTTGGAGTTACTTTGTCGTACATCTCATATGCTTTATTGATTGATTCAGGATCACCGGTCACCCAAATATATCCTGCTAAAGCTTCTGCAATGCTGGTAGGACTATCCATTCCCATAGCAAAACTGTAACGCATTCTCATTTTCGCTTGATCAAGTGTTGTTTGATCAACCGCTGTAGTTTTCATTTTTTCAATCGCTTTCACAATTTCGTCTTTCACATATTGCATATCTTTTGCATCTACTAAAGAAGCATAAATCTGACTTAAATATGGGTCACGAGAATTTGTTGCTCCTCCGTTAATTCCGCGAACTTTTTGTTCTTCGATTACTAACTTCTTGTATAAATCAGATTTCTCTGAAAACAATACAGTATTTAATAAGTCTAATGCATGCATGTCGATTTTTGTGGGATCATAAGCCGGCGACTTATAATTCAACGATACTACAGGAGGGAAATTAGCCATCTTAACATGAGTATACTTCGTTTCTGTTTGAGTTGGCTCAACAGGAATTGTATTTACATAGTTACCATGTTGCCATGCTCCGAAATATTTTGTTGCCAAAGCCATTACTTTTTCTTGCGTAACATCACCAACAACTAAAATCGTAGCATACTCAGGGCGATAAAATTTATTGAAGAACTCTAATGAGAAATCATACTGATTCGGCATATCAACAACATCTTTAAAAAAGCCCATTGTGGTGTGCTTATAGGTGTGTTTCTCGAAAGCAATTTCGTTCATTTTTTCGTCTAATTGCTCATAAGGACTTGCTGAGTTCTTAGTATACTCCCCTTTTACAGCTCCTGCTTCGGTTTTGAAATCTTGAACAGAATATTTCAAGTTCATGAAACGATCTGATTCCAATTCAAACATTTTATCAAGCATTCCTGCATTTCCTGTCATGTGATAAACAGTACGATCTAACGATGTATTTGCATTAGCACTTGCGCCTGTCGATTTAAGTGCATCGCTATACGCTTCCTTAGGATACTTTTCGGTACCTCTGAACATCATATGTTCGAAGAAGTGAGCGAATCCCGTTCTTCCGTTATCAATTTCGTCGCGTGAGCCAACTCGCATAACAATATAAAACGCAGCTAATCCCGGACTATCATAAGGAACTGTAACTACTTTTAATCCGTTAGGCAATTGTCCTTGTTGAATCGGATAAGGAAGTATTTTTTTCGGCGCAGGCTCATTATTGCCGGCCATCATAATTGACGATACCATCACAAATGACAGCATCATGACTATAATTTTTTTCATGGTAGATTTTATAAAGAAGAGTGAAAGACTATGTTAACATTCCGCCATCAACATTGATGGTTTGTCCGGTGATATACGAAGACATTTCGCTGCCTAAGAAAATACATAACTGCGCAATGTCTTCAGGAGTTCCTCCGCGTTTCAACGGAATTTGTTCTCTCCATTGTTTTACAGTGTCCTCATTTAATACTCCCGTCATTTCGGTTTCAATAAATCCCGGAGCTATTGCATTGCAACGAATATTACGTGAGCCAAGCTCTAACGCGATAGATTTAGTGAATCCGATAATTCCTGCCTTAGAAGCTGCATAATTCGCTTGGCCTGCATTTCCTTTAACTCCAACTACCGAAGAAATATTAATAATACTTCCTTTTCGTTGTTTCAACATTGGTTTTTGACATGCTTTTGTCACGTTAAAAACCGACTTCAAGTTCGTTCTGATAACTTCATCAAATTGATCTTCAGTCATTCTCATCAATAAATTATCGCGAGTAATTCCCGCATTATTTACCACGATATCTAATGATCCGAACTCAGCAACAACCCCTGTAACAAGGTCTTCTGCCGCTTTAAAATCGGAAGCATCCGATTTAAATCCTTTAGCTTTTACCCCAAGTGCCTGTAATTCAGCTTCTAAAGCTGCGGCTTTGTCGGGAGATGATAAATAGGTGAATGCAATATTTGCACCTTGCTTAGCCATTTCGATTGCGATTCCGCGACCGATTCCTCTGGAAGCTCCTGTTACCAAGGCGTTTTTACCTTCTAATAATCTCATGTTAAATGATATTTGCTTGATTGGTTGGTTTCGA
>JAKPPP010000114.1 GCA_029547265.1 Bacteroidota bacterium | reverse complement strand
TTGTCTTGCAAATCATAACGCGTTAAATCTTGCATCTCTGCAAAGATGTTTACATAACGTATCTTCCAGATATCGGTAACGATTTTCAAGTAAGGATAATGGAAGGCATTATCAGAGAGTAAAAGAGAACGATATCCATCGCCGATAAAGTTTTTATCATTTCCAAACTGAAACATAAAGTGTTTATTCAGCTCGAAGTTGATAGATCCTGTGGCCCATGCATAATCATAATCGTTAGCTCTCTTAATTCTTCCTGTACCGGGAACAACACGTGTGATATTAACCACCGAGTCGAGGTAATAAGGAAACTTCGATTGATTTTCATAAAACGTAGCATTGAAAGAGAATCGTTTTCCTACTTCTCCTCCAATCCATGCTCCGCGTGAATTGGTAAAATAGTTCTTCGAATGATCTTGATCGCGACCACCCATTACTTCGAATACAGGATCGAGATAAAGTTTATAATCTTCTTCTTCAACTTTTAAAAGATGTTCTTTGAATAACTTTCTTCCTAATAAAGTATTCGTGAATTTACTGTCTTTGATAGTTGGCTTTTGAAGTGAATCGTATGCCGTATTTTCTGTAAGATCTCTAATCAAGAACGGCTTCATAGAAGTATGTGCCTTGCTGTTTACCGAATTTAATCCTCCTTGAAATTTCTGTTCTTCGGTATTACTTAAAGGTAAGAATCCGGTTTGCGCTTTCGCTGAAATCGCTAGTGAAAGAACACAGATTAAAGATAGTATGTAGTTTTTTTTCATAGGTCGGGTTAGTAAAATTTACCTTGATAATAAATAGTTGAAGCTCCTTCAGCAGTTGTGAAGCGTAATATATCACCGTTTAAATCGTAATCAGTGAAGAGCTCTGTAGTTACTTGTTTCGATTTTCCGTTACTAAACAAATGCAGGCGATTGGCAGGGTCAACCCAAGCAATATTGTCTTCACTCATCTTATAACTTTTCGGCATGAAATTATCGAGTTCATAGCGCATGCCATTTTGCAATA
>JAKPPP010000256.1 GCA_029547265.1 Bacteroidota bacterium | reverse complement strand
TTCACCTGAAATCTTTATGACTTTGTCTATGAACTCTTCTTTGTTCTCTTTAACGTATTCTTCAAATGCTATCATTTTTCTTTTTCTGTATCAATTTTATCCTTCAACTCATCCAAATTCACGTCGAAATGCCGCTCTGTTTTGTCGATCATTATCTTTTGCAGCAACCGCCAAAACATGCCTTCCTTCTCTCCACGACACGAACTTTCATTCTCGAGAATAGACCACGCTTGCTCAAAGCAAATTATCCCTGCTACAATGTATGACAGAGGTACATCCATGTGAACGAAAACCCAATGCTCAACCAAATACGCCAAAATTATAAGTATCAACCGTTTAGGTATTGTTGAACGTATCACTTTCGCGAAAGAAAAGCTTTTGAATTTTGCGTTCTCTTTAAGAACCTTGTCAGGATATTGCTCGCTCGCTCTTTTGTTTAACTGATACGCTGTCCACGTGTCATAGAGTATGAAGATTATAACAATGATCATCAGCGGGAATGTCGGCTTAAACTCTTTTATAAGAAACCCGACGTACCCTCCAACTGTTATGAACAATATCTTGAAATAATTTGGTCCGTGATCCATATTCGTGCGTGTTTTATGTGTCATTTAACGATGTAACTATGTATCGATGTGTTCTTTTCTGCGTCATTTCTTTAAGTACTCCATCACAACGTCAACGAACGTGCCTGTCTTGTCAGGATTACTCATGATAAGATCAGCGCAATCGCTTTCGGTGAAGATTTTCGTGTCGATATTTGAAGGCTCTTTCAACCACGCTTCCATCACGGGACGAAACGCCTCGTTCCATTCATCCTGCGCATCGCCTTCCTTCCATCCTTCAGGCTTCGTTTGTTCGCTTATTTCTTGCCGAACACGTTCGTACTCGTCGTAAAGCGCTTTCAATTTCACGCGAAGCATTACGTATTTCACAAGCGCTTCACGCGAAAGATTACTGTTCTTAATATCGCGTATCAGCATAAAAAGCGATACTGCTTCGTTACGTGTCATCGTGCTTGTAGCTGCCGTTGACGTTGAGGACTTTTCTTTCGAGTTAATTTTCTTTGTTTCCATTATTGTCCAATTAAAATGTTAGTAACTGCCTCACTTACTATTTAATTAGTTTTGTTGTCATAGTTTTAAAAATTATTATTTTGATACATCATATCTGAACCATTTATAAGTTGTATTATCTATTTCTGCGAGTGCATATACTTTCGTTGTCGTTCCATCGTTATCTAATAGCCTTACACCACCTTTATAATAGGCTACGCCATCTCCGAATCTCGTTAGCGTATCCAAGTAACTCTTTAAAATTTCACTGTTCTGTGATGTAAAATAGTTGGGCATATCTGTTAGCAGTGTAACATCGCCACTCGTTGTTCCATTTATATCCAATAAAGGTAAATCAATCCATTCTTTGTTTGTCTTCTGAAATTGTAAACGTGTAGCAGATTTGGATAGATGTATTACTACGGTATCACTTACCGCATCCACATATAATCTCAATCTCTGACTTGTAGGAGATGGTGCTTTAATTACATTGAGCGTACCCTGAACATCCGCAGTACTTTTGTAATTCACACCTGCATAGTCGAAGCTACTATCCGTTGTCAGAATGGACATAATAGATAACTTAATATCTTTCACATATTCAACCCTTTTTACATTGATAACATTTCCGAGTGGAAAATAAAATCCTTTGCTTTTTTCCGAATTGAAATACCAAGCATCATTTTCGGTGTCCTGATACATCTTGTAGCCAAAAAATGGTATTGCCTGAAATGACGTATCGAACGGCATATTAAATAAGATGTTACGAACTTGTGCATATTTGAACAAGCTCACAAATGTCTTATATACATCAGATGCACTCATATTTGCCGAGAAAACAGCTTCACTTGTAGCTATATAGAATTTTCCGTCCTTAAATATTCCAAGACACAATCTCCAATCTCCGTCCGTTATTGCACTTCCACTTATCATTGTAAATTGATATAGTGGTATGCTGTTATTTGGATCTATACTACCAACAACATCATAAGTTCCAGAACCAAATTTGAATGACGGATACCAATATTTTTGTTTACTCGAATCATTATATTCTTCAACGTCTTGTTGCGAAATTGTTATATCAACTACATCTTTAACAGGTGGTTTTGAATCGTGATTATAATTCCTGAAATCACCTATCCTGAATGGGCTTGTAGCACCACCTGTCGGTTTTGTATATGCCCATAAAGGAATGTCCTGAATAGATTCTTCCGTATTAGAACCATTCCATTGGTAATTTTTAATCTGCGTAGCCTCTTGTGGATATAATCCGAAATTTGCATTTATAATATCACTTTCGGATAGCCCCGTAATCTTTGCTAACGAAATCGGTTTCCATTTACTCCATTTATTTATTTTTGAACTTTTACATAAAGTTCCTACATCGTTACTTCCTTCGCCGATAGCTTGTGCTACCATACTCGTTGTAATTCCTGTTGTTGGTAATGCTGCCATAA
>JAKPPP010000106.1 GCA_029547265.1 Bacteroidota bacterium | reverse complement strand
ATCAAAAAACGCAGATAAAAAATATTCATTGTTTATGAATTCGAAACTCACGCTCATTATTGTTTTCGCAATCGCCTTTTTAGGATGCACAAAATATTCATCGGCACAAACAACTGCTGAAGTAAAGAATAAGATTTTAATTGCACCGTTTAATCCCGATTTATATTTAAGCGATGCAGAGCAAGACATCATGCGTCAAACAAATAAAACGCCTGATCAATATCGCGAGTACTTCAGAAAGACAATTGACTTGAAAGTACTCGGTCAACTCCAAACGGTAATGCCTACTTATAGTTTAGCTCAAGATACATCACAGAAAGCAAAGCGCGACCTTTCAATTTTTTATCGCCAATGTGGATACAAATATGATGATGCAGTAGGGAAAGGAATTAAAAAAGAAGAAGGCAAGAAAAAAGGATTTAGCCTTTCTAAGAAAAAAGAGAATGATATTCCCGGATATATCACAACACGCGGCGATTCTAAATTTATGAATGCAGAAATAAGTGATACCGCATTTTATCATCATCTGTTAAATGAATACGAAAGCAATTATATGCTCTCGATTAATCAGATGGAAATAAAAACGAATTATAGTTCTTGTATCGATATCGCTAATAAAGTATATCGACGCGAAGTGATTTTACATTACTCTATTTACAATGAAAAAGGCACGGTAATTGATGGGAATTTTTTAGTGGCATACTTTCCTTCAAACTCTAATAAAGACACGGATATCGCCGAAAGGACTTTTCCTGAATTGGCTGAAATGCTCAAAAGCCAATTGCAATCGCTAGTAAAGTAATTCGGAGGGGGCTTATTAACGGTGATGATTTACCGAAAATCGCAGTTTTTCTTCAAAAATGGCCCAAAATGGGGATTTTAGATGCATCGCAATGCACTTATAAACAGTGACTTGTTGGTTATTGTTGTGAAATCCTTGGTTGTTTAAGTCTTTTAGGTATAAATTTGGCTCACCTTAAAAACATAAAACAAAATGAAAAAAGGATTACTAATTGTTGCAATGATGATCGGCGTTACCGCATCAGCACAGGATTTCAACTCAAAAAAAGGAACACCTATTCTTCCTGAAGCAGGTGATTGGAGCATCGGAATTGGTGCCAATTCTACATTAAATTATTTTGGTAACTTAATGAATGGTAGCAACTCAGCACCTTCATTTGACTGGACTAATAGCAGCAATGTTATCACTGGTAAAATGATGAAAGATGCTAACACTGCTTACCGTGTTGGTGTTCGTTTAGGAATGGGTTCTACAAAAACTACAACAGGTAGTGATGTAGATGGAACAAAAAGCGAAACTAAAGTAGCTGGACACAACATTAACTTAGCAGGTGGTATCCAAAAGTATCGTGGAAAAGGCCGTGTTAAGGGTATCTATGGTGGTGAAGTTAACATCGGATTAGGTGGTTCAAAAACTACTAACACTTTCAACGGAAATGCTCCTGCTAATGAAACTTTAGAAGACAAAGCTGGTAGCACATTTGAATTCGGAGTACGTGGATTCATCGGTGTTGAGTATTTCTTTGCTCCTAAAATGTCAGTAGGTGGTGAGTTCGGATGGGGATTAGGTTTATCTTCAACAGGTGCAGGCGAAACAACTGTAGCTGATGGAAATGGTGGATCAACATCTTCTAAAACAGGAAAATCATCTTCTTTCGGTCTTGACACTGACAATGCAGGTGGTACTATCAACTTAAACTTCTACTTCTAAGAAGATTTTAGTTAAAAGAATTTAGTAAGCGATCCCGGCATATGTCGGGATCGCTTCTTTTTATACAAGTTGTAGAGGCCTAAGGGCCATATTACATGGATTCACCCAATCCAAATAGCGTCAGCCATCTCGACTCATCTCGATATTTCGACAGGCTCAATAACCGTGACCACCACTCCATAGCCGCGTCAGCCTAAACCGCGTCAGCCCGAGCCGGCTTAGCCGAACTTAGAACTTAGAACAATGAACTTTTAACCTCTTTGCCGAACCCTAATTTAATTCCTGTAAAGAACACCACTAATTCGCTTCGCGCAACCTCGAACCTCGAACCTCGAACCTCATAGCGAAACTTCGAACCCCTTCGCGAAACTTCGAACTTTTTCATTTTCTTTGTATATCGACAATACCCCCATCACCCCGTGAGTGAAAGTTTTGAAATAAAATTACCCCAGTTTGAAGGTCCCTTCGACTTACTCTTGTTCTTCATTGAGCGAGATGAGCTCGATATTCATGATATTCCTATCGCTACCATTACCAACGATTTCATGGATTATATGCATCAAATGCAGTCTATGAATATTGAATTGGCCAGCGAGTTTATATTGGTTGCCGCTACTTTGATGCGTATTAAGGCGAAAATGTTATTACCTCGCTATGAAAAGGATGAAGAAGGTAATGAAATTGACCCTCGCCAGGATCTAGTACGTCAGCTCCTCGATTACAAGCAGTTTAAAGCTGCCTCTGAGGACTTAAGAGCCATGGAGGATGAACGTATGATGCGTTTCTCTCGTGGCAATATTCAGCAGGAATTGTCGAAAATGGCTACTTCGAACGACGCAGGCTATTCAGGCGAGTTAAACCAGCTTACCCTTTATAAACTGATTGCCACTTTTGAGAAGGTAATGGCTCGCTTCGAGGATAATCAAAATAGAGTAGTGCATACTATCGTTCAGTCGAAATATACTATCGACGGACAAAAAGATTATATCAGAGGTCGTTTCAATAAAAAGCCACATCAAAACTTCGCCGACCTCTTCGAGGATTGTACCAATAAGCTTCATGCCGTTTATACTTTCTTGGCACTTCTTGAATTATTACAAAATCGCGTTTACTTGATTTTCTTGAACGAAGGGTTCAATAATTTCGTGGTATGTACGCCGGAATCGGCACCTGAACAGCCCGCAACGGAAGAGAATGCAGACTGATCCGCGTGAACTACTCAAGCATTTTTCAACGGGAAGAATAATCCTTCCGGTCCTGCTGGGAATTGGTGCAGCTCTCTGGTTGTTTCTGCGTGAATTTGATCCTTCGGCATTTGATGCCATTACCTGGACATTCAACTCTTCTTGTTGGTTAGCATTAGCTATCGTTTCCATTATTATTCGTGATTTCTCATATATGGTACGTATTCGCGTGCTTACCGATAATGCTATTAATTGGTATCGCTCGTTTATCGTTATCATGTTATGGGAATTTAGTTCCGCACTCGCTCCGGGTATGTTAGGAGGCGGATTTATCTTCGCCATATTTATATTAAATAAAGAAGGAATTAATATGGGAAAGAGTATTACCGCTATCATGAATTCTTCTTTTTTAGATGGAGTGTTCTTAGCAGTAATGGCCCCTGTGGTGTATTGGATAGCAGGAAAAAATGCTTTGTTTTCGGGAGTGCACCTCAATACTTTTTTGGGAAATAGTATTTTCTATACCTTCTGGACAGTCTACTTTTTAATTCTCGCTTATAAAATATTTGTTGCGTATGCACTCTTCGTAAATCCGAAAGTTATTCGCACATTATTAATTGCTTTGTTCTCTGTCCCACTCTTAAAACGATGGCTCGACAAAGCAAAAGATACCGGCGATCAACTCTTAATTGCCAGCGAAGGACTAAAAAATAAAGGAACAAAATATTGGATGTGGTCTCTCGGTGCAACCTTTGCTTCATGGACCGCACGATATTCAATCGTGAATTGTATTTTGCATGCTTTCCACGGACAAAAACCTGTCGAAGATTTTGTTGTTTACGGAAAACAAGTAGTAATGGGAATTATTATTTTGTTAAGTCCTACTCCCGGCGGCAGCGGACTCGCCGAATTTATGTTCAACGATTTTCTCGGAGAATTTATGGCTAAAGGCCTGGCACCAACACTCGGATTACTGTGGAGGATTTTAAGCTATTATCCTTATATTTTCGTTGGCGTAATCATTTTACCACGATGGTTCCGATTGCATTTTAAATTGGAGAAGTTGAAATTATAGTATACGACTCGATTTGGTCAGTACAATGTAACTATAACTTGAAATTTCAAAAAAGATTATCGTTTTGATGATCGATAATAGATATTCGACAATCGAAACGATCTACCAAAATTTCTTCAAAAGAAATAGAGTGAAAAATATTTTTTATTTTCTATAAATCAAACATCAAACATCAAACATCTAAGATCTAACCTCTCACTTCGGCGGCTCCATCACCGAACCACATTTCTTGCAGGTTCTTAAATCGAGGTTGGCGTAGAATTTATTCATTACAACCGGAAGCTGTGCTACGATATCTTCTAGACTGAAAAATTCTTCGTACAATTTGTTACTGCAGTTTTCGCAGAACCACATGCAAGCATCTTTTTCGGTTGAAGCTCTATATCGCTCAATAACTAATCCGATAGTGTTTGGTCCGCGTTGCGGTGAATGCGGCGTACAACGTGGAAGTAAAAACATCTCACCTTCTTTAATGTGGATGTCACGTTGCTTTCCGTCTTCAATAATTTTTACTACGATATCTCCTTCTAACTGATAAAATAACTCTTCTGCTTCTTCCCAATGGTAGTCTTTGCGCGAATTTGGTCCGCCAACTACCATCACAATAAAATCGTCGTTCATCTTATATACTTGTTGATTTCCAACAGGTGGTTTAAGAAGATGTCTGTTTTCATCAACCCATTTTTTTAGGTTGAACGCGGGAGCAATTGCCATAGCTGTTATTTTTGATGCTTCAAAGCAAAGTAACATAATCGGTTCATCAATTCAAAGTTGCTTGCATTTACCTCTTATAACTATATCATTTTATGAATCTTAATCTTCAATCATATACTGCATTGGTGTGCGGAAGTACCCAAGGAATAGGACGTGCAGCTGCTCAGGAACTGGCTTTATTAGGTGCAAAAGTGGTGCTTATGGCTCGAAATGAATCTTCTTTAGCGGAAGTTTGTAAGTCGTTGCCTACTCCGGCTAATCAACAGCATGCGTTTCTTGCTGCCGATTTCTCAAACCCTGAGCAGGTGGCTTCGGTAATCAATACATTTATTGGACAAGGTAACCCGATTCATATTTTGGTGAATAATACAGGCGGCCCTCCGGGCGGACCAATTACTGATGCAACTACAGCTGCTTTCTCTTCTGCTTTTTCACAGCATTTATTGTGTAATCATATTCTGGCGCAAGCCGTTATTCCTGGAATGAAGGCTGCAAAATACGGTCGTATCATAAACGTGATTTCTACGAGTGTAAAACAGCCTTTAAAAGGATTAGGAGTGTCGAATACTATTCGTGCTGCTGTTGCTAATTGGTCGAAGACGATGTCACTCGAATTAGCTCCATTCGCAATTACTGTGAATAATGTATTGCCGGGAGCTACGGCTACTCAGCGTTTAGCAACTATCATCGAAACTAAATCACAGAAAACAAATCACGAAATTTCTGAGGTGGAGAAGGAGATGATCGCTGAAATTCCTGCGGGACGTTTCGCCCAACCTGAAGAAATTGCTGCGGCAATAGCTTTCTTAGCTTCACCTGCCGCTGCTTATATTAATGGTATTAATGTGCCGGTAGATGGAGGTCGCACCGGCTGCTTGTAAACCATGAATCCAAAGCAAAGAAAGAATAGAGCATCACTCATTTTGTTGATAGTGATGCTTGTGCTATACTTCGCTTTCTTTCGCAAGAAAGAGGATGGCAGTTCTGTTTCGAGCAATAACAGGGCTGCAGTTTCTAACAAGTCAGATAAACGCCAAAAGAAATTTAGACAACATGCGGTTTATTATACCAAGCATGCTTTGTGCCGCATGGACTGCCGACAAATTGATAGCAGCGAAGTGCAGGAAATTTTAGCCGATGGGGAAATCAATTACGCTAAGAGCGACTTAAAGAGCAGCCCTTGTCCTAAGTATGCCTTAGAAGGCCTTACCCACGACCATCAAAGAGTAAGGGTAATTGTGGGTGACTGCGACAGCCGAGCCAGCATTGTTACCGTGATCGATTTGGATCATGAATTTGAATGCGATTGTAAATAATTGATTATTAACCGGTAGTGAATTTCTAAATGATGGTTTTCTGAAGATTTTAATTAAACGTTTGTTTAAATTAAACAATTGTTTAATTTTGCCGCCGATTTCATTATGATCGATAAAAGGGAACATATTCTGATTACTGCCGAGGCATTGTTTGCCGAGAAGGGCTTCGAAGGGACTTCAGTACGTGAACTCTGCACCAAAGCCGGCGTCAATGTGGCAATGGTCTCTTATTATTTCGGTTCGAAAGAACAGTTGATGGAAGCCTTGATTGAATTTCGTTCGGGATTCATGCGTGAGAAGCTGGATGAAATCAGAAAGCAATCGATTTCTGCTTCCGAAAAATTGGAGTTGATCATTGATCATTATGTAGCTCGAATTTTTTCGAATAGCCAATACCATCGAATACTTCATCGTGAACTAAGCTTACAACAACGTTCACAATTCAATGCTCTCATTAGTAAATTGCTAATGGTGAATTTCTCGGTGATGCGCGAAATAATTAATGATGGAATTGAATCGAAAGAGTTCAAAAATGTGGATGTTGAACTTACCATCGTATCAATGATTGGCACAATTACTCAAGTAGTAGTTTCTTCTTTTTTAACATGTAAGTTGTTAAATGAAAAATATAATGAGTTATCGGTTGTTACTGACAAGTCGCATCAGCAAAGAGTAAGCAAACATTTAAAAGGAATGCTTCTGGCATATCTGAAGAAATAAAACCCAAACCCTGCCCCAAATTTTTTAAAACATATGGAACATACCACTCCACCCGTAAAAAAGAAAAACAAAGTCCTGCCAATAGTTCTTGTATTGGTTATTGGTTCTTCTTTGTTTTTCGGATTTAATAAATATCGTTATGCATTGCATCACGAAGATACCGACGATGCTCAAATAGATGCTGATATCAGTCCTGTTTACAGCCGTATTTCAGGTTATGTTAGCGACATTCGTTTCGAAGATAATCAGAAGGTGAAAAAAGGTGATACACTTATCATTATCGATGGTCGTGATTTGCAAATTAAAGTAGAACAATCGGAGGCGGCAATTGCTAATGCTCTCGCTGCTGTTAAAGTTGCTGAGGCTGCTGTTGAAACTGCAAAGGGTAATGCTGTTGTAGCTCAAAGTGGAATTGAAGTGGCGAATGTTCGTTTGTGGAAAGCCGATCAAGATTATAATCGATTCAATTCATTATTGACTTTAGATGCAACAACAAAACAAAAATTCGATGCAGCAAAAGCAGAGAAGGATGGCGCGCAAGCTGCAGTGAATTCTGCAAAAAGTCAATTGGTAGTTGCCAACAAACAAATCGCTGCTGCTCAAGAACAAATTGCTGTTGCGAATGCACAGTTAAAACAACGTCAAGCAGATCTCGATTTTTCGAAATTACAATTGACTTATAGTGTGATTACTGCTCCCGCCGACGGATTAGCATCTAAGAAAAATGTACAAAACGGTCAGCTTGTAAATGTTGGATCTCCACTTTGTGCTATTGTGGGTAACGAAGGTGTTTATGTGATCGCAAACTTTAAAGAAACACAATTAGCAAACATGAAAGAAGGTCAGCCGGTAAAAGTTGTTGTTGATGCTTTCCCTGATGAAAAGATGGATGCAAAAGTATATCGTTTCTCTGCAGCTACAGGTGCGAAGTTTAGTTTACTTCCTCCCGATAATGCTACAGGAAATTTCGTGAAAGTAATTCAACGTGTGCCGGTGAAAATTAAATTCGATGATATGTCTAAAGTAAAAGATATATTACGTCCCGGAATGAGCGTTAAAGTTTCTGTTGAGTTAAACTAATTTTTCTTCCAGCAACGTCATGCCTGAACAAGGTTTTCAAAAGTGGATCATTACCCTTACGGTAATTCTCGCTTCTTTACTAGAACTCATAGATACTACGGTGGTGAATGTTTCGCTTCCGCAGATCATGGGTAACCTCGGTGCTACATTGGAAGATGTGGGTTGGGTTATTACGGCATATTCAATTGCGAATGTTGTAATTCTTCCGATGTCGGGTTGGCTTTCTTCTCGCTTCGGTAGGCGTTCCTATTTTACGTTTTCAATTGTTCTATTTACTATATCTTCTTTTTTCTGTGGAAATGCTGCTAATATTTGGGAACTCGTCTTCTTTCGTTTTCTTCAAGGAATAGGTGGAGGTGCTTTGCTCGCTACTGCGCAAGCAATTCTGATGGAGACTTGGCCAAAGGAACAACATGGAATGGCTCAGGCTTTATTCGGTTTAGGGGTTGTGGTTGGTCCTACAATCGGTCCAACACTCGGTGGATATATCACCGATCATTTTACATGGCCTTGGGTGTTTTATATCAATCTTCCGCTTGGCGTAATTGCCATGTTGCTCACTTTGCAATATATTAAAGATAGTAAATTGCAACAGCGACCCGGCTCTGTCGACTGGCTTGGAATTCTTTTACTCGTAACAACCGTAGGAAGTTTACAATTTGTATTAGAACGAGGTGAAAGTGAAGATTGGTTTGATACAAATTATATCACCGCTCTAACATTAACTTCTATTATTTGCGGATGCTTGTTTATATGGCATGAACTTCGAGTCGAATCGCCCGTTGTGAATTTGCGGATCATGAAAAATCGATCACTGGCCATAGGTATGTTCACTACGTTTATTCTTGGCTTCGGATTATTCGGTTCAGTATTTATATTCCCTGTTTTCTGTCAGAATTTACTAGGCTTCTCCGCACAACAAACCGGTATGCTCATGATTCCCGGAGGTATTTCTACTATTTTGATGATGCCTATTGTTGGAAAATTATTGCAGAATAAAACTTCTCCAAGACTGATGGCAACCTTCGGTTTTACGTTGTTCTTCTTGTTTACTTTCTTCCTCTCAAAATCTAATATGAATTCCGGCGAAGGCGACTTTTATCTTCCGCTGATTCTTCGTGGTATCGGATTAAGTTTCTTGTTTGTTCCTCTCACTTCATTAGCATTAGGAGCGCTCGAGCCGAAAGATTTTGCTCAGGGAACAGGATTAAATAATATGATGCGTCAGCTGGGTGGATCGTTTGGAATTGCTATTATTACAACACTTCTTCATTATCGCCAAGGATTTCATCGCGATCATTTAGTAGCACATATGGATATTTATAATCCCGCTATGACGTCGAAGTATAATGATATGCTCAACGGATTTATCGGTAAAGGATTCTCTATGGAACAAGCACAGCAAATGGCAGCGAAAGCCCTCGATGGTTCTATCATCCGCCAGACGTATATGCTTAGCTACTTAGATGCCTTTTGGGCGGTAGGAATATTCTTGATTTTAAGTATACCACTCATCTGGATGCAACGTCCTAAGCGAGTGGTAGTGCCGGTAGATTCGCATTAACCATTCTTCTGAAGAAAATCATAGATCATTTCCCGGAAATCGCTTATCTTTATTCTTCAGAAATTCCGAAAATGAAGAATTGTCTTGCCTTATTCCTTTCGCTATTTATTTGTCAGTCGCTATTCGCTCAGATAACTACTCCCGAAACTGAAGCTATTGCAAAGTCGGAACAGCGAAAAATGCGAAGCAGCATCACCAACAGAACGCAAACAGCGAATAGTGATTATGATGTTGTTTATTATCGTTGCAACTGGACTGTCGATCCTGCAGTGAATGCTATTTCTGGATCAGTTACTACTTTTTACAAACCGCTTTCCAACGATTTCGATACTGTACTATTCGATATGTCGAATTCGTTAAGTGTTTCGTTTGTGAGTTATCATGGAGCAACAATTACATTTAATCATATTGGTGATGTTTTAACATGCATACTTCCCGGAATTAGCCCTGCACAACAACTCGATTCAATTACTGTTGCATACTCAGGTACTCCGGCAAATACAGGCTTTGGTTCTTTCGAGCAATCTACTCATAACGGTGCTCCAATCATCTGGACATTATCTGAACCTTATGGATCTTCCGATTGGTGGCCATGTAAAAACGGATTAACGGATAAAGCCGACTCACTTGATGTTACGTTGATTGTTCCTACAGGAAATACTGGAGTAAGCAATGGAATATTGACAGAGCATTTATCTACAGGATTACAAGATATATATGTTTGGAAACACCGATATCCGATTGCAACCTATTTAATTTGTTTTGCAGTTACTAACTACGCGCAATTTGATTTAAATGTTCCTTTCGGTACTACGAATACGTTAGTAGAGAATTATGTTTATCCCGAAGATTCCGTAACAGCTGCAGGTGCCTTACCGGATATCGTTTCAACAATGCAAGTGTATGATTCATTATTTGGTGTATACCCTTTTGTGGATGAAAAATACGGACATGCACAGTTTGGATGGGGTGGAGGAATGGAACATCAAACTATTACTTTCATTACAGGCTTCGGACATGAACTAATTGCACATGAGTTAGGGCATCATTGGTTCGGTGATAAAATTACTTGCGCCAGCTGGGAAGATATTTGGTTGAATGAAGGTTTTGCGACTTATCTTTCTGGATTATCATACGAACATTTATTCCCAATAAATTATTGGCAACAATTTAAGATTGGAAGAGTAAATAGCATCACTAGTTTACCGTGGGGTTCTGTATTTTGCGACGACACTACGAGTGTTGGAAGAATATTTAACAGCCGATTGACATACAATAAAGGAGCTATGATTTTACATCAGTTAAGATGGATTCTTGGTGACACAGATTTCTTTACTGCTCTTTCGAATTACATAAATGATCCGCAATTGTCGTACGGATTTGCACATACAAGTAATTTAAAAACGCATTTTGAAAATGCTTCGGGACAAAATCTCTCTTGGTATTTCGATGATTGGTACTACGGACAAGGTTATCCTTCTTACACAATTGTGTGGAATCAAATTGGATCGTCGGTGAACTTTACCGTTTCTCAAACGCAATCGGATCCTTCAGTAAGTTTCTTTGAATTACCATTGCCGATTAAGTTTAGTGGCCAAGGGCAAGATACCATTATACGCTTCGATAATTCAAGTAATGCACAATCGTATTCCGTTAACCTTCCATTTACTGTTGATACAGTAGCACTTGATCCGGATACTTGGTTAATCACTGCCCACAATACCATATTGACCTCGTTACAGCAAAATATCGCAAACACTTATTTCTCGATAATTCCGAATCCGACTACAGATAAAATTAACATCGCTTTAAACCGAATTAACGATAATTTAAAGGTCGAGATTGTGGATATGCAAGGTAAACTTGTGTTTAGCCAAGATTTTGATAATACCAAAGGAGAATCAATCGATGTGCGCGCGCTGTCAGCCGGGATGTACTTTGTTCACTTGATTGGACCCGGGTATTCTACAGGGCAGCAGGTGATGATTCAAAAATAATTTACAGACGTAGGAAAATTCTGTATTTTTGCCGCAGATTGAATACTGACACTATTTGTCAGTAGGAAAATTTAAAAATCAGGGCAAATGCAGCATATCCAGAATTTGATAAATGGTCAGTTGGTACCTCCCGTATCCGGCGCATATATCGACAATTATAATCCGGCGAACGGAAAAGTCTACAGCAAAATTCCTGATAGCGACGAACGTGATGTTGAAGCTGCTGTTGAAGCTGCGCGAAAAGCTTTTCCTGCATGGAGCGGGATGGCAAAAGAAAAACGCTCTGCTATCCTTATTAAATTAAGCGAATTAATAGAAAAAAATCTCGAGCGCTTCGCTATAGCTGAGTCAATCGATAACGGTAAACCGGTTTGGTTATCTAGATCAGTAGATATCCCTCGTGCTGTTTCTAATTTTCATTTTTATGCTACCGCTGCTTTGCATCTTCACGATGAGTCCCATTCAATGGGAGCACTAGCAATTAACTATACTACTCGTACTCCAATTGGAGTTGCAGGATGTATTTCTCCATGGAACCTTCCTTTGTATTTATTTACATGGAAAATTGCTCCCGCACTTGCATCAGGAAATTGCGTTGTTGCGAAGCCATCTGAAATCACTCCGATGACAGCTTATTTGTTAGCTGAATTATCGATTGAAGCCGGTATGCCGGCCGGAGTATTAAATATTGTGCATGGTTACGGACATAAAGTCGGAAAAGCAATTGTTTCGCATCCACTCATCCCGGCAGTTTCTTTTACCGGAGGAACAAAAACCGGCGAAGAGATTTCGAGAATTGCTGCTCCGATGTTTAAGAAATTATCACTGGAATTAGGAGGTAAAAATCCGAATATCATTTTTGCCGATTGCGATTTCGATAAAGCAGTTCAAACTACTGTGCGCTCATCATTCTCTAACCAAGGAGAGATTTGTTTGTGCGGGTCTCGTGTATTCGTTGAACGCTCGATCTATGATAAGTTCAAAGTAGCATTTGTTGAACAAGTAAAAGCTTTGAAAATCGGTGACCCGATGAAAGAAGAAAATTGGCTTGGTGCTATTGTAAGTAAACCTCATATGGAGAAAATCCTTTCTTATATTGCATTGGCACAAGAAGAAGGTGGGACCATACTAACCGGAGGTAAGCAAGTGAAGCCTGAAGGAGAACTTTCGGAAGGATATTATATTCAGCCAACAGTAATTGAAGGATTAGCTTACGATTGCAGAACCAATCAAGAAGAAATTTTCGGACCGGTAGTTACAATTCAACCATTTGATACGGAAGAAGAAGTGTTGAAATATGCTAACAGTACAACGTATGGATTGGCTGCTACCGTATGGACACAACATCTTACCCGTGCTCATCGTGTTGCTGCTAATCTGCATAGCGGAATTGTGTGGATTAACACGTGGTTATTACGTGATTTAAGAACGCCATTCGGCGGAGTGAAAAATTCAGGAGTAGGCCGCGAAGGCGGATTCGAAGCATTAAAATTCTTTACAGAAGAAAAAAATATTTGCATTAAGTTATGAGTTCAGTTTACAGCATAGAAAACGAAAAATTAAAAGTGTCGGTTCAATCGGCCGGTGCAGAGTTAACGTCAATCATTAACAAAGAAAACAGCCTCGAATACTTATGGCAAGCCGGCGCTGAGTGGCCAAAGCATGCTCCTGTATTATTTCCGATTGTTGGTCAGTTAAAAGACAATAAATACCGCTATAACGGTAACGAATATACCCTAAACCGACATGGATTTGCTCGTGAGAGTGAATTCGAAGTGTTTGATCAAAATGCAACATCGATTACTTTTGTTTTAAGCAGTAATGCTAAAACTGAAGTCGTATATCCGTTTCAATTTAATTTTTATGTGATTTATGAATTAGAAGGAAGCACATTGCATATTCATCATAAAGTAGAAAATGATGGAGAACAAACAATGTTTTATTCTGTCGGAGGACATCCTGCTTTTAATATTCCTTTAGTGAATGGAACTTCTTACAACGATTATAAATTGCGTTTCGACCAACCGGTTACTGCAAATCGTTGGCTTTTGGATAATGGATTGATAAGTACAGAATCTGTTCCTTTCCTTGAAGATCAAACGATGCTTGAATTGAACAAAGAGTTGTTCATGGAAGATGCATTAGTATTTAAAACCGTAAAAGCCGGGTCGGTAACGTTAAAAGTTCCTGGAAGCCGTAACGGATTTACAATGGAACTGAATGGTTGCCCGTATTTAGGCATCTGGGCGGCTAAGAACGCCGATTTTGTATGTATTGAACCTTGGTGGGGAATAGCGGATAGCGTAAATGCTAGCGGCGATATCAGCCAAAAAGAAGGAATTTGTGCATTAGAAGCTGAGGAAGATGCTATGCATTCATACTCAATTCGCTTTTTTTAAAAGAAATTGAAAATTTTTTAGGTTTCGGATAGGGGTAACCCGCTTTTGGGTTGTCATATTCTTAAATAACGAGCCACATTTATCAATGTTGGGTAAATTCGTAAAGTGGAATATACAAACCGCGAAATAGAAACGGCATTCAGTAACGGCGATCAGAAGGTCTACGAAGTAATCTTTCGTGCCTACTATAAAGCCCTATGCCGCTATGCGAACGGAATTGTAAACGATCCCGATGATGCGGAAGAGCTAGTTCAACAGGTGTTTGTGGCGATTTGGGAAAAACGATCCGAATTTAGAATAGAGGTTTCAATAAAATCGTATCTCTATCGAGCAGTTCATAATCGTTGCCTCAATTTCATTGCTCAGTCAAAAGTGAGATCAATGTATGCAAACGAAAAAATGAATGATGAAATTCCTGTTGAGCATCCTGTTGCAAATTTGCGACATAAAGAACTACAGGAACGTATAAGCTTGGCACTTCTAAAGCTGCCTGAACAATGCAGAATAGTATTTAGGCTGAGTCGTTATGAGGAATTGAAATATGCTGAGATTGCCTCTCATTTAGGAATTTCTATCAAGACTGTTGAAAATCAAATGGGGAAAGCATTGCGAATAATGCGAGAAGAATTGAAAGAATATCTCCCCTTCATTATACTGTTAACCGATTTCCTTCTAAAACAATTATAACTTGTTAAATAATACCGAACATATCGATGTCTTAATAGCACTGGTGCTTTCCGGTGAAGCTAATCCCGAACAAGTTCGAGAAGTGGAACTTTGGCGACAAGCTTCAGAAGAAAACCGTGTGTATTTTGAAGAGATGAAGCAGGTGTTTGACTCGGTGCAGGCTACCGACACAAACGATTATCAAGTTGATAAAGCTTGGGAAAAAGTGAAACTAAGCTTAAATGATTCGCAGGTTGTGAAATTGAAATCCAAGCATTTCTATGAATCAACTTGGTTCCGTATTGCCGCTGTAATTTTAGTAGTTGTGGGAGTTTCATGGATGCTGTTTTTAAATCAATCGGTAAATATGTTAGCAGTGATATCAAGCGATAAAGTGATGCACGATACAATGCCCGATGGCTCCATTATTACATTAAATAAACACTCGGTAATTCAATACGCTGATAATTTTGGTAAGAAAAATCGCCGAGTTGTATTAAAAGGTGAAGCATATTTTAATGTTGTTCATGATGAAAAAATTCCTTTCGTTGTAGAAACAAATGGAGTTTTTATAAAAGATATTGGTACAGCTTTTAATGTATCAACGAATAATGATAGCAGTGAAGTAACAGTAATTGTTGAAGAAGGTGAAGTTTATTTCTATAGAAGTACAGGCGAAGGTATTTATCTTAAGAAAGGAGAATCGGCTGTTTATAATAGAGGAAACGGAAGTATTACTAAGTTCGATAAATTACCAATGAATGCAACTGCATATCGTGATGGAATATTGAATTTCAATAATACTCCAATGTCGGAAGTAGCTTCAGCTATCAGTAAGTTATATGGAGTGAATGTTATTGCTGATGAAAAAATAGCTAATTGTAAATTAACCGTTCGCTTCGAGAATGAATCACTCGAAACAGTATTGTCAATTATCAGTGAAACATTAGGGTTGGAAGTTAAGCATCAAGATACAACAATTGTTTTTTCGGGAAATGCTTGTAATTAATGTTATGAAAAATCGTGCACTTTTATTATTGTGGTTGTTGGTAGTGGCTTCTGCTAACTTATTCGGTCAATCTTCAGTTCCGGTTCTTGAAAGAGAGGTTACAGTTTCTTTTAATAGTGAACCGGTAAAATCGGCCCTCGACAGAATATCAGCACAAGGAAAATTTATATTTTCTTATCCTTCGAATCTCTTTGATGCAGATAAAAAAGTAACATTAACTGTCGCAAAAAAACGAGTACGTGAAGTTTTATTTCTCTTGTTCGGAAATAAAGTAAAGTATAAAGCTAAAGGAAACTATCTGATATTGTCGGCTGCGCCAAAAGCAGAAACTGAACAAGGTGATAAAGAGTATTATATTATCAACGGATATGTTACCGATGGCGTTACAGGAGAAAAAATCCCTTCTGTTTCGATATACGAAGGAGCTAAAATGCTTTCTACCGTCACCAATAAGTACGGATATTTTAAAATTAAGATTGACGAAACTAAAGTTCAGCTGAACTTAAAGGTTAGTAAACAAAATTATAAAGATACATTAATTACAGTTAAAAATACCGGGACACAAAACTTGATGATTGTTTTGCATCCTGAAAGAAATGATGTCCTTATTGATTCAGTTCAAGAGGAGGAGAGTCCTGTAACTTTTTTAATCCCCGATGAATCAATCATCAATTCAGAGAATATTAAAGACACCATCTATCGTAAGTATCAAGTTTCTTTTTTGCCAAAACTTGGAACTAACTTTTTACTAAGCGGGAATGTCATTAACGACTATTCTTTTAATGTGATTGGTGGTTATTCACGCGGAACACGAAAGTTTGAATTGGCCGGAATGTTTAACCTCGATAGAGGTGATGTATCAAAAGCACAAATAGCAGGTTTCTTAAATGCGAATGGGGGAACTACTAACGGATTTCAATTGGCCGGTTTTTTAAATTTAGATAAACGATCGGTTAACGGAATTCAAATAGGAGGATTCGGAAATGTAAATGGTGATTCAACTACAGGATTTCAACTCGGCGGTTTTTTTAACGTGAACAGAGGGAAATCGAATGCTTTTAATATTGCAGGATTCACGAATGTAATGTTTGATACATCTTCCGGTGTACAACTTGCTGGATTTGTAAACTCGGCACATCGTTCTTTCGATGGTGTTCAAATGTCTGGCTTCGGCAATCATGTAATAGGAAATATGAAAGGAGTACAGCTATCCGGATTTTATAATTTTACTTCCGGAGAGATGTCGGGCGTTCAGGTTGCAGGTTTTGTAAACTATGCAAGAAAAATTACCGGAACACAAATAGGGTTTATTAATGTTTCTGATTCATGCAAAGGATTACCGATTGGTTTTATGAGCTTTGTAAGAACAGGGTATCATCGATTTGAAATTGCAAGTGATGAAGTTTTTGCAATCAATGCATCTCTACGATCAGGGATTGAGTCTTTTCATACCATGTTGTTCGCATCAATGCGTCCCGATAAACGTGACTCTATTCTTTGGTCTTTTGGTTACGGTGTAGGTTCGTCAATAAGATTAGGTAAAAGATGGTTAATGGACTTTGACCTCTCTGCTCAACAAATCAACAAAGGTTCTGTTGGTCCGAAAATTAATTTGTTGAATAAATTGTATGTTGGTGCCGAATATAGAATCAGTAAAGGGTTTTATATTGCTGCAGGCCCTGTACTGAACGCTCAACTTACAAACACGAATTATTCGCATTATCCTTCAATTTTTGATTCAATGCATCCGCATATTTTCTATAAAGACGATATAGATAAATCAACTCATGTTGATATGTGGGTGGGAGGAAAAGTTGCACTTCGATTTTTTTAATCGATAGCATAGGGGTAAGCGCTCAATGAATGGTCATAGGAGTATAAATGACTATTATGAAACGATTACTTTTTTCACTGCTACTGCTTTCTGCTTCTTGCTTACAAGCTCAAGTACTTACTCAAACAATAAGAGGAACAATCGCCGATAAGATTTCTCAACAACAACTTCCGGGTGTAACTGTTATTGTTGTCGGATCAAATCCTATTATTGGCGTTAGTACCGATATTGATGGACAATTTCGATTAAGTAATATTCCGGTAGGAAAGGTTAATCTTCGGTTCTCATTTATGGGATACGAAGAGCAAACTTTAAATAATTTAAATGTTATTTCCGGAAAAGAATTGGTGCTAAAAGTTGATATGGCTGAAAAAATTATTCAAAGTAAAGAGGTAACAGTTGTTGCTAATCTCGAAAAGAATAAACCAATGAACGAAATGGCATTGGTTAGCACTCGAACATTTTCTGTAGAAGAAACGCAAAAGTATGCGGCAGCAGTGAATGATCCGGCTCGTATGGCCAGCTCTTTCGCGGGAGTTGTTTCTACTGATGACGGCAATAATAATATTTCTATACGAGGTAATGCTCCAAATGCTTTGCAATGGAGAATGGAAGGCGTAGAGATTCCTAATCCGAATCATTTTTCAGCACCCGGAACTTCTGGAGGAGGAATATCTATTTTGAGTTCTCAGCTGCTGTATAATTCAGATTTTTTAACTGGGGCATTTCCTGCTGAATACGGTAATGCATTATCAGGTGTGTTTGACCTTCGTTTACGTAAAGGGAATAACGAGAAGAATGAATATACAGTTCAAGCGGGTTTTTTAGGATTAGATGCTGCTATGGAAGGTCCTTTTAAAAAGAACTATAATGGCTCTTATTTGATTAACTATCGTTATTCGACTCTTGCTGCTATCGGGAAAATGGTTGACTTGGGAGTAGGGAATACTATTTTTCAAGATTTATCATTTAATGTTTATTTGCCTACTAAGAAGTTGGGAACATTTACTGTTTTTGGTTTCGGGGGATTGAGTTCTCAGAAGTTCGATGCAAAAAAAGATTCGGCTGAATGGGAAGATGATTACTCTCGTTATGGTGAAACGTTTAAGTCGGGAACCGGCGCTGCAGGAATTACGCATACTTTAATGATTGGTCAGAATAGCTATTTGAAATCAATTGTATTGTTGAGCAGAAAGGATGTCAGTGATATTACTACTCGATTAAGTGACGAGATGAAACCTGAAACGCGCTTTGATGGATATGCAATTGAAAATAAAGCGACTTTTTCTACAGTACTTACCCATAAATGGAATTCGCGACATAGCATACGCACAGGAATTATTATGAATAAATTGGGTTATGATATCAAGTATCACGATTTTAATACGGATACAAAAACATTAGTCGAGACGATTAATTCAAACGGAAGTTCTTATTTATCACAGGCATTCGCAGGATATACTTTCCGAATGACAGAGAAGCTTTCGCTGCAAGCCGGATTACATGCCATGAACTTTTTTTATAATCATACCAACTCTTTCGAAGAACGTGCTTCATTGCGATATGAATTAAGTAATATTCAGAGTATAACATTCGGCTATGGTCGACATAGTCAAATGCAACCTGTTGGAGTTTATTTTTCGTCTTATTCAGATTCATCCGGACAAAAAATATTTCCAAATCGCGATTTAAGTTTCAGTAAGGCTACTCATTATGTTTTGTCATACGACAGAATGCTGAATGAAAATATTCACTTTAAAACGGAAGTTTATTATCAGCAGTTATCCAATCTTCCTGTGAGCGCAGATTCTTCAAAAACATATTCTATGATTAATGAATCGGGAAGTTTTGTAACTGATCCATTGGTAAATAAAGGGAAAGGAAGAAATATAGGAGCAGAAATTACATTTGAGCAAAGTCTTTATCATAACTTGTATTATTTGCTTTCTGCATCTCTTTACAATGCCGAATATAAAGCGCTTGATGGTAAATGGAGAAATTCAAGATACAACGGGAATTTTGTTCTTACATTTACTTCAGGGAAAGAATTTAATACCGGGCAAAGATTTAAGAATAGAATTATTGGTGTGAATGTGAAAGTAGTTTATACTGGAGGATTTAGATCTACTCCGATAAATGTTGATGCTTCAAAAGAGAAAGGAGAAACTGTTTACTATGAACAACAAGCGTTCACAAATAAATACCCAAATTATTTCCGAACCGATTTACGCATTAGTTTGAAAAGGAACAGGGCTCATTCTACTCATACAATGTCGCTCGATCTTCAAAACGCAACGAACAGAAAAAATATCTATGGTGAATTTTTTGATCCACAATCGGCAAGAGTTAAAACTTATTATCAGTCGCCATTAATTCCGATATTCAGCTATAAAATTGAATTCTGATTTATTTGATGATGCTAACTCTTCCTGTAACCGTATGAATTTGTTTTAATACATCGGTTACTTCAATTAGGTAAACGTAAGTTTCTTCTTGAGCAATTTTACCATCATCGGTACCGTCCCATGGTTCATCAATATTGTACAATGTACAAACATGATTTCCCCAACGACTGAAAATCTTCATTTTAAATTGGCTGATTCCGGTACCTTGACATAAAAAAACATCATTCTTGCCATCATTATTAGGACTAAATGCATTGGGCACATACAACGTAAAGGCAGGATTAATAATTACTTCTCCTAATACTGTGTCTTTACATCCTTCATCATTTGTTGCGATCAACTCTACAGTATATGTTCCCGGAGCATTGTATTGATGTACAGGATCTGATTCATTAGTAAAGGTACTGTCGCCTAAATTCCACAAGAAATTATCAGCTAGCGTAGTTTGATTAGTAAAGTATACTACCGGTGATAACATATCGGCGGGAGCAGGATCGTGAATAAAATCTGCTATTGGTTTCGGATAAACTTCAATATAGTCAGTATAAGTTGAATCATTAACACAACCATAAGATGAAACAGCCGTCATTGAAACATCAAATAATCCGGATGTTAAATATGTATGTAAAGGCAAATCGATATTTGATGAATCATCATCACCGAAATTCCAAGTTATACTATTGATTGGACCATCGATGTTTGTAGAATGATTTTCGAATAATACGTCTAACGGCTGGCATCCGCTTCTCGGTAACCCTGAAATGTCAATCACAGGAAGACTATGAACAATAGCTGTTTCATACGAAGTATCACGGCAGCCAAAATCGCTTTCTGTTACTAATATTGTTGGGTAACTTCCGTAACCATTAAAGATATAATTGAAAGTACTATCAATTCCAATAATCGAATTATTATACAAGTAATAACGATGATTGATTGTTCCGCTTGCTATTGTTGAGCTATCTGTAAATGTATTTGGAATGCCGGCGCATACTGAATCGATACTAAAACGACTTACAGGGTTATCATGGATAGTTAAATTTAATGAAAAAGTGTCCTTGCAAAGTTTGTCGCTTAGAGTTGTTAAGATAATTGTATAATCCCCACTTGTAGAGTATATATGTGTTCCGGGTTGAACTAATGATGATGTTTGAGCGTCTCCGAATGTCCAGTTGTTTGAATTAATGCTACCACTACTAATCGAACTATTATTTTGAATAGTTACAGGTACTCCGTTACAAACGTCGACAGCAGTAAAGTCAGCTAATGGTAATGGATTTACGATAATTGTATCTGCCAATGAATCGCGGCAAAGTCCATTGGTTATCAAAAGTGATATAGGGAAGGAACCGCTAGTTGAATAATATGCTGCAATACTACTGTCTGAACTGCTGAAAGCCGGGTTACTTCCCGCTAAATTCCATTGAATTAATGCTCCGTTAGGATTAAATCCGGTAAAATTCAATTGAGCAGTATCCTTCATGCAAATTGAAGAAGGGATAGTAAATGTCGTAATTGGTTGTTCTATGATTGATACAAAATGAATCGTGCTATCAAAACAACCATTCGAATTAACTAATACTGCAATACTATCAACTCCGGATTTGGTTGGTTTTAATAGTAATGGCCCTGATCCGCTGCCAGATAACAGGACCATGCCTCCTGTATTCCACGAATAAGTTGAATTTGAAGCGGCAGTACCGTTATAAAGTACTTGTAAGCTGTCATTCGAGCATAATGTAGCAACACCCGATAATGAAGCAATGGGATTTGGCTTTACCACAACTGAATAAATTTTTGTGTCGATACATCCTGCATGGTTAACGTTAACCGAAACTGAATGAGTTCCCACAGAGTTGATCTGAGATGTTGCAGTTAACTGATTACTTACAAGTCCCGGGGACCCTCCGGTGATAAACCAATTGAAAGTTCCACCTGCCGTACTACCGGTGAAAATTAGTTGTATTGAATCTCCTGCACATATAGATGTAGGATATGTGAAGTCAGCAATAGGTTCTTCAATAGCTACCAAAGTTCTAGTAGAAGTATCCAAACATCCATCTTGGTTAACTACAAGTTGAAATATATTGTTTCCTGTAACTGTCGGGTGAATTAAATATGGTCCTTGTCCACTTCCGGATATTATCTGTGCATTGTTAAAATCCCATGTAAATGTAGAACCTACAGCTGCGTTCCCTGTAAATGTAATTTGAGCAGTATCATTTGCACACATTGAATTAGGTGAACTAAATGATACCGTTGCATTTGGTTTTATATAAATTGAATCAATATGCACATCACTGCATATTTGATTTGTTATTGTTAAAGTTACGTATTTCATTCCCCCGGTTAGCCATTTAACTTTATATGGATTTCCGGCTGTTCCGCTAATTACTGAACTGCCTGAATCAAAATTCCAAGTATATGAAAACTGGGCAGAACTAACTCCTGTATTTTGAAGTATTAATTCTTCTCCAACACAAATCGAATCAGGTAATACAAATGATGACAATGGGTTTGCAAGTACTTCCAAGCTATCTAATGTTTGACTACTTGGACAACCATTGTAATTCACATTTAATGTAATTGCGAAATTACCCGCGTTAGGATATTTTATTTTTATCGGACCTTGCCCTGACCCTTGAAGTACGATACCTCCAAGACTGCTCCAAGCATAGTTAGCGATCGCTAAGGCGGTGCCGGTATAAGAAACAGATATGGTATCGCCAGCACATATTTTTCCAACTGGCGTGAAAGTTGAAGGTGGGACAGGAATTGTTGTTAATTCCACCGTATCAGTTAATACACAAGTACCATTTGTCCCAGTTAAGACATATTCACTAGTACTATTTGTACCCCCGGTGTTTACTAAATTAATTGTAGGGTTGGAAATATTCGGATTGCTGATATTTGTTGTTGGAGACCAAGAATAAGTCCACCCTTGTGCAGGAGGAATACCTAATTGATGCGTTGCTCCTGTGCAATACCATACATCAATACCGGCATATACATTTGGCCTAGAACTTAAACTTCCTGCTTGTAAAAATACGCCGGAGTCATAGTCGGCATCACCCGCGTCAGCAACAACAATTTTTAAGTGATAAGTTTGACAAGGAATTACAATGGCAAATGCTGTTAGAACAGTTGTAAACCCGTCGTATTGAATAGTTGTGCCATTCGTATTATCGACATAATAATTAGAATAGGATAAGTTACATGGTGAATTCGGATTAGCATTTGATCCCGATGTACCACTATTTACGGCATTGATTGCAACAGGTGTTGAAGTGCCCGGGATGATTGCTAGATTTTGAGTTCCCATTATGCCGGGGCCGGAAATAAAAAATCCGAATAAATCATTGTAAGTGGAGCAAACATATTCAGGATACTCCTCACTGGCGAAAATATATTTGAATTCGATAGTATCGTTTTGTGGAATAAAGTCGAATTCTAATACAGCAGCATCATAAGTGTTAACACCTGCGATTGCTTGTAATGTGGCATCTCCCGGATTAATATCAACGGTTGCCGCACCTTGTTGATTGTTAGGTCCAACAGCGACAGAGAAATCTCCGGTGGTAAGTAATAAACCATTTGTTAAACCAAGATTTGTTCCTGAAGCATTAAATGAACTGTAATAATTTGTAGGACTTGTAATAACCGCATTGCTAATCTGTACACCGGGACCTGCTAAAATAGATGCCATTTGCGCAGCACTTAACCCAGATGAAAGGGTGAGTTGCGCATTTGCTAATGTTGGAAATAACAGAAGGAGGAATAAAAAAGCTCTAAAGGAGCTTTTTTTCATTAGCATGACTGATTGATTTGATCACGAAATTTACTGCAATTATTCAATATTTTGCAGATTTTGTTTGTGAAATGGCTAAAAAAGAGGTTAAATGAGATAAAATTGATTAGAGTAGGCATTGAGCCTGAAAACAATTGCTATCGAGTACGGATAACCACTAAGCCGATCTTCCCAAAATTGGCAATTGAAACCTCTTTCGTTGAAGTCGGATATCACAATCAACAAAATAATTGGGATCAAGTATTTCAATATGTTTTTTTCATTAGACTAGATTGAACGATTTATAAATTAAAATATTATTATCTTATTAATGTTATCGTTCCTTGGTATTCATGTGGGCGCTTTTTTAAATTCTCTCTTAATTTTATAGTATAAACATAAACTCCTTCAGGCAATAAATTACCATTGCGGTCTTTGCCATCCCATAATGGGTTGTTGGTTGATTCTTTCATCAACTGTCCCATTCTGTTGTAAACTTTAAAGTCAAATTCGCCGAAATTAAATCCGGACATTTCCAAAAAATCATTCGTTCCATCTTCGTTCGGGCTGAATGCTTTCGGGATGAAAAATGAAAAATCGTTTTTTACAGAAATAGTTTTTACAATTGTATCGCTACAGAGATAATTGTTACTTACAATTAGTACTATATCATAGTCAGCTTCAACCATAAATGAATGAACCGGATTGATGTCTGTGGATGTTATTGACGAATCTCCTAATGTCCAATTCCAATGATCAATAACTCCTGCCGAATGATCCACGAAATAAACAGGGTTTAACATAATTGTTGGAGTGAGTGGGGAATATGAAAAGTCGGCCACCGGAGTAGAATATGATGTTATTGCTTTGAATGCTGTATCAGATGATGTACAACCTTCCGAGGTTGATACGGTTAATGAAATATCGTAATAACCCGAATCAGTATAAATTTCAACCGGATTTTCTATTGACGATTCTTCTCCATTTCCAAAACTCCAATTATAAGCCGACCCGGCAGTTGTTTGTGATTGATCACTGAATGTGACTTCTAAAGGCATACAGCCCTTATCGGGTGAATAATCAAAATCTACAATTGGTACAAAAAATGATTTTACAGCACTTAGAATTGTATCAGCTGAGGTACATCCTTGAGGTGTTGTAATAGAAAGTGAAATATCATAATGCCCGGAGTCACTGTATGTTTCTATCGGATTACTACTACTTGATAAAGTTCCATTTCCTAGGTCCCAAGTGTACGTCGATCCCGAAGCAATTGTAGCATTATTGCTGAACGCAACTTCAAGAGGCATACACCCGCTACTTGGTGTAGTTGTAATATTGATTACCGGAAAATCATAAATTGTTATAGTAACTGAATCTAATTTAGACGGTGTACCGCATAAATCAGACACAGTAATATAGTAAGTTGTAGTGCTTGTCGGAGATACAATTTGTGAGGCTGATGTTATTCCGTTACTCCACAAGTATGTATAATTTCCATTACCACCACCTGCTGTAACATTTAATGACGTAGGGGTTCCACTACATACACCTGTAGTTCCTAATGCATGGTTAGTAAGAGGAGGATTTACTGTAACTGAGTAAGTGTATGTGGCTGTACAATTATTCGCATCTGTTACTGTAACTGAATAATTTTGACTCATGATAGGATTTACAGTTGTATTAGGGGCTGCAGCGCTATTGCTCCATAAATACGAATAAGGAGTTTTGCCTCCACTAGGAACAATACTTAAGGTTGTAGATTGTCCTATACATATTGTCGGATTGCTGTTTGCTGCAATTGTTAAAGAAGGAATTGCTGATAAACTTCCGGTTTTAATTGATGTACATCCATGATTATCGGTAACCGTGACTGTAAAATTACCCAATGACAATCCTGTACAATTTGCGCTGGTTACTCCATTATTCCATAAGTAAATATAAGGTCCAACTCCGCCGCTCGCAGAAACGGTGGCTTGTCCGTCATTTGCTTGGCATGATACTCCTGTTGTATTTGTAATATTAGAATTTAATGCAGTAGGCTCGCTTATCGAATAACTTGCACTAGCAGTACATCCAATTGCATCTGTAACTGTCACTGTATATGTTCCTGCAATTAAGTTTTGAGCCGTTGCAGTTGTTTGACCATTGTTCCATAGGAAAGAATACACTGGATTACCATTATTGCCGGTCGTTGAAATACTTCCGGTGGCACCGCCATTGCAAAGTACATCTGTCTTTGATACAAGAGTTAATGCTACTGGAGCACTTTGATTTAAACTAAATGTTTTTGAAGTCACACACGCACTATCGTTAATTTGAACTGTGTAATTTCCATTTAAACTTTGCGATATATTATTAATGCTTGTACTTTGTGTATTTCCTGTGTAACTACTCGGGCCACTCCACGAAAAAACAGCATTTGATGAGTAACTTCCATTTGCAGTGAGAGTAGCTGTGCTCCCGTTGCAAATTGGCAAGTTACTAGTAATTGTAGGTGATTTAATGGAATCGTTCAGATATAAATTTATACTGTAGTAAGTTTGGACAACAGGATCATTTGGCATGCAACCATATTCGACAATATATGAACTTACAAAGCCTGAATCGACAAAGTCATTCCATTGGCCGGTTAAAGATAAGTGAGCATAGTTCTCAGTTCCATTGTTACATCCATTGGGTTCATATTGCGCCCAATTGACAAAATATCCGGAAACAGGAGTTCCTGTTCCGAAACCTGATGCACCACAATTAAAGTTCTGCTGGTCAGAAAAATATCGACCTTGGCCCCCGTTTTCTAATCCTTCACATCCTGTAACCCATCTCCATTGTCCCTCTATTGCTTCGTCAGTAGCGCCAATCCACGTGTTAGAATTTACTAACTGACTTATGAAATTATTTTCTTGCAAACTCGTAATCGTAATTAAATATCCTTGCATACCTAAATAGTTTGCAGAAGCTGCTGCGGTTACTGCATCATGCCATGTGATATCGCTTGGCCAAGAAACCTTTTGATAATAATGATTGTTAGACGGGTTATAAAGTAATTTGCCTAAAACATAAAAAATAGTTCGTGGTCCACTAATTAAACTTGAATTTTTACCACAGTAACTAACCGATTTTATTGCTAATTCATATTGTGCTGTTGTCGCAACACCAGATAATGTTAATACCCCGGTTGCTGAACTCCATGATCCGGAAATTCCGAACATCGGAGTAAATGTAAGAGAATCTTGATTAGGATTATATCCTGTATAAATATATATATTTACGCCATCTAATGTAGTGCCGGCTGAAGCAGTAATTGTAACTGTTTGGGCAATCGGCTGGCAACCTCCACTTAGACAAACAAAATTGCTAGAAACCACACTTAGTTGTGGTCCTTGGGCAAATAAATTAGCAGAAATAAAAAGAAAAAAGAAGGCAAGTAACGACAGCGCTTTTTTCATGATTTCAATTATTTAAAAGAAGGTGTTCTCTAAGCCTAAAAAACTTTAGGCCAGTCATTTGACTTTCTTTGGGGAAGGGATTAATTGTTTCGGACTTTAAAAGTCGTGAAAAATATTGCACCAAGCAATATTTCTGGATGAATAGCACATAAAACGAGGTGATTAAGCTATATTATTACTTCTCCCTCATTTTGTGAAAAAAAACAATTCGGTTTTGTACCTTTGCACAAATATTTAAAAACGCTATGAGTTCTACTTCAACAGCAAACGATTTTGGCATTCAAGAAATGCTTAAACAATTGGGTATCAAGGATATAAACAAAGGTGCATGTACCGGTACTCAGTGGTTTGATACTACAGGAGAAATTATTGAGTCTTACTCTTCTTCGGATGGTGCTTTAATCGGTAAAATTCGTCAGGCTACAGCCGACGATTATGAAACTATTGTCCAAACCGCTCAAGAGGCGTTCAAAAAATGGAGAATGGTTCCCGCTCCTAAACGTGGAGAAGTAGTTCGCCAAATCGGTGATCGCTTACGTGAATATAAAGAACCTCTTGGTAAACTTGTTTCATATGAAATGGGTAAAATTTATCAAGAAGGATTAGGTGAGGTTCAAGAGATGATCGATATCTGTGATTTTGCAGTAGGTCTTTCTCGTCAGTTGTACGGTGTAACTATGCCAAGTGAACGCCCTCGTCACCGTATGTTTGAACAATATCAACCATTAGGAGTTGTAGGTGTTATCTCTGCTTTCAATTTCCCGGTTGCTGTATGGAGCTGGAATGCTATGTTAGCAATGGTTTGTGGTGATGTTGTTGTTTGGAAGCCTAGCTCAAAAACAATGCTATGTGCTATCGCTGTTCATGCTATCATCGCTGATGTATTGAAAGCTAACGATGTTCCTGAAGGTGTTTTAAATCTTGTTGCCGGCGGATCGAAATATGTTGGTGATAATTTCCTTGCCGATAAACGTGTTCCGTTAATTTCTGCTACAGGATCTACTCGTGTAGGTAAGAGAGTAGGTAAAATTGTTGGAGAACGCTTAGGTCGCTCGTTATTAGAATTAGGTGGTAACAATGCTATCATCCTTTCTGAAAAGGCAGATCTTAAAATGGCAATGACAGCAGTGTTGTTCGGTTCAGTTGGAACCGCAGGTCAACGTTGTACTTCTACTCGTCGCTTAATTATTCATGATTCGATTTACGATTCATTCAAAGAGAAATTGGTGAGTGCTTACAAACAAATTCGTATTGGCCACCCGTTAGATGCTAAAACATTAGTAGGACCACTAATCGATAAAGGTGCTGTTACTGATTTTACAAATGCAATTGAAAAGGCTCGCAACGAAGGTGGAAAAGTATTAGTAGGTGGTGATGTTTTATCTGGTGCAGGTTATGAAAGCGGTTGCTATGTTACTCCTTGTATCATCGAAGCACAAAATCATTATCATATTGTTCAAGAAGAAACATTCGCTCCGATTCTTTATATCATGAAGTATAGTACTATCGAAGAGGCTATCGCATTGCAAAATGATGTTCCTCAAGGATTGTCTTCTTCTATCTTCACTCGTGATATGTTAGAGGCTGAAGCGTTCTTATCTCCTGAAGGTTCTGACTGCGGAATCGCTAACGTGAATATCGGTACTTCAGGTGCTGAAATCGGTGGCGCATTCGGTGGTGAGAAGGAAACAGGCGGTGGACGTGAATCTGGTTCTGATGCTTGGAAGGTATATATGCGTCGTCAAACTAATACAGTGAATTATTCTACAGAATTACCATTGGCGCAAGGTATTAAATTCGACATTTAATAGAAATTTTATAACCTTGGATACTTGGTTTTATAATTAATAATACGTTTAAACGGCTCGTCTTCTGATGAGCCGTTTTTATTTTAAGCGTATGTAATTACTTACTCCCGATTACGTAATACTTCTTTGATTATAATTGCAATAATAAAAATTCAGATTGAACGCGAATGAATCGCCTGCAAAATAGCAGGCTTGATAAAAAGGATTTATCCGATTCTCATAAAAATCTTAATGATTTTAAAATGCAAGAACACCTTACAAGTAGAATAATTAAAGCTTACTATACTGTTTACAATAAACTTGGATATGGCTTTCTTGAAAAGGTATATGAAAATGCCTTGGTTCTTGAGCTGCGCAGAAATGGAATATCTTGTAAACCACAACAGCAAATAAAGGGTTTCTATTGTGATACTCAAGTAGGTTTTTACATGGCTGATATAATTGTTGAGAATTCGATTATAATTGAGATTAAAGCTGCCGAGTCTTTATGCGAACAACATGAATATCAGTTAATAAATTACTTACGTGCCACAGAAATTGAAATCGGCTTATTGCTTAACTTTGGAAAGTCGCCACAGTTTAAAAGGAAAATAGTAACTAATAAAGTAATTGAGACAATTGAAGAGAACCGCGAATAAATCCTCTTTAATCCTCTTTCGCCAACAGGCGAATCCTTTTAGATAGCTTGCTATCGGATCTGTGTTCTAATTAATTTACTTCGTCATGCTCAAAATCGATATTCATACTCACATCATCCCCGAACATCTTCCTAATTTCAGAGAGAAATTTGGTTATGGTGGTTTCATAAGCTTAGATCATCATAAGCCTTGTTGCGCTCGGATGATGGTTGATGATAAATTCTTTCGCGAGATTCAAGATAATTGCTGGGATCCTCAAACGCGTATTAAAGAATGTAATCATCATCACATCGATGTGCAAGTGCTAAGCACCATTCCCGTGATGTTTAGTTATTGGGCAAAACCTCAAGATGCATTGGATGTTAGCATGTTTTTGAATGATCATATCGCTACTATCGTTAACGCCTATCCGAAAAGATTTGTAGGCTTGGGTACAATCCCTCTCCAACATCCCGATATGGCGATTAAAGAGCTCGAGCGTTGCATGAAAATTGGTTTGAAAGGAGTTCAAATAGGCTCGCATGTGAACGATTGGAACTTAAGCGCTCCTGAATTATTCCCCGTTTTCGAGGCTGCACAGGAATTGAATGCTTCAATCTTTGTTCACCCATGGGATATGATGGCGAAAGATAAAATGTCGAAGTATTGGCTGCCATGGCTCGTAGGAATGCCTGCCGAATCTTCTCTCGCTATTTGTTCAATGATCTTTGGTGGTGTTCTCGAACGCCTTCCTAATTTGAAAGTGGCTTTCGCTCATGGTGGTGGTTCTTTTCCTGCTACCATCGGTCGCATTGAACATGGTTTTAATGTTCGCCCCGATCTTGTTGCTGTCGATAATAAAGTAAATCCTCGCGAGTATTTAAAACGTATCTATCTCGATACACTTGTGCACGATCCAATGATGATGGATTACCTCGTTAATTTAATGGGCGCAGATCAATTAGCACTCGGTACAGACTATCCTTTCCCACTTGGTGAACTAGAACCCGGTAAACTTATCGATTCAATGCCATACGACCTAAAAACAAAAGAGCGACTCCTTCACGGAACCGCTCTCGAATGGTTGAATATGGAGAAAGCTTATTTCTTATAATTGGAATGATCTTCCAATATTAAATCCTAAACGAATACCGGCGTTTGTCCAACGGTTGTTCGTATATGGTAAATATTGACTCTCTGCTAAGCCGATTGAATTCGTTAACAATACCTGGAAAATATGTCCGGCAGTTTGTAATTCTAATCCGATGCCCATACTGTTGTAATAGTCTCCTCGCGAATATTTGTTAATGCGATATGAGTACTCACCCGTTACTCCGAATTTCTTGCTGAACTTAAATCGCATCGCTGCCGATACTCCGTACATATCGTTTAAATCGGTAATCACATCTACTTGGTTGTAGTGAACAAACCATGGCGCAATTTCTAATGAGAATTGTTCGCCGAATTTTCGTGCAATTAGTAATTGATGTACAAATGAAAGTCGGCTGTCGAAATGCTGGAATTTATCGTAACCGTTGTTGTCTTTCGCAAGGTCTTTCATTCCGATGCAATACACTCCCGAAAATAGAGTCAAACTGATCGGCATTCCGCTTTCTTTTGTTTGACGTAATAAACGGTATTTTGCATATCCGTCGAACATTTTTTGATACGATGAACGACCAAGTCCAAACATTAATCGGCTATTCGGACTATAGTCTAATCCTAATCGAATGCTTGCTCCACCGTCAATTCCCCACGAATCATATGTTCCACTATTGATCGGTCCAAATCGATGTGAAATGGTAAAGTCAAGTACTTTTGCTCCGGATGTCTCAATCGTTTGGAAGTTGATTACTCTTGTCGTCTTAAATGTTTTGGTAACATACGGACCACTATCTTCTGCTTCACTTCCCCAGCTTTTGGTGCTGTCGGTTTGCGCTTGTACTGATAGTATACTAACTGTACAAATAAGGGTAATATAGTATTTTAGGCTATTCATAAACGTTAGTTTTCTAATTGTCCTTGATCAATCCAATTTTGAATTACTTGAATTTGACAATCCGATAATTTTCCGCCTCCTTTTGGCATAACACTTCCCGCATCCGGTGTTTGGCGAATATCATCCATAAATGGATAATCTGTTAATGCAACTTGCATGTCAGCATATGTTTCAAGAGGAATTCCACTCGATGATGATGCTCCGTGACATCCCGCTGCTGATCCTCCTGTCGTTCCGCAGTTAGCATCAATGATTGTTTTAACCTTCGGATTAAATGCAACAACTCCTGCAGTGTCAGCACAACTTTTATCTGTTACTCCGGGATGTAATTCTTCAACATTATCATAATAACATCCGCTTGCGGCAAATATTATTATGCTTAATAAACTCAAATATTTTATAGTTTTCATACTCGATTTTTAATTGTTTTTTGCACCTTGCTCAATCCATAAATAAATGAGCTTGATGTCGGCTGCACTAACTTCCGAATACCCCGATGGAGGCATCGTTTGAAATGAACGATTCGTAATCACTCGATATAACTTACTTCGATGTGCATCGCCGGCTTTAACATCGCCATACGACATTACATCATCATATGAAGTTAATGATCCTTCATTATGTCCCCCGCCGCCGTGGCATCCGCTAAAATTACAGTTAGCAGATAATATTCGCTGAACGTCACCGCTGAACTTTACTTCCGCAACATTCGATAAATCCGGATCTCTGGTGCATGAGCTGAACGCTGCTATCATACCTGTTAGAGCAATAGCCCAAACTAATACTTTCTTCATATTTCGTGCAATATCCTGCAAACCTATGGCTTTCAGGTCAATTTTCAGTGAATTTAGGGCCTAAAATGGCTGAATCCGAATTTATTGGTTTTAGCCCCGAAATCTTAACCCCTGACCGGTAAATGCAGTATCTGAACGGGAAACCTTCTCCGTTGTCGATTTCTCGGTTTTTTTGATTTCTTATAGCTCAAATTCTTTTTCCTTATCGTAACTTTGCACCTTAGATAGATACTATGAGCGACCACCTTCATCACGAGTGCGGAATTGCTATGATCCGCTTGTTGAAGCCTTTACAGTATTACCAAGATAAATACGGTACTTCTCTTTATGGCGTAAATAAGTTGTACCTCCTGATGGAGAAACAGCATAATCGCGGGCAAGATGGTGCAGGTGTGGCTTCTATCAAGCTCGATGTAGCTCCCGGTAAGCCGTATATCAATCGCTATCGTTCTGTCGAGAAAAATGCAATCCCTCATATTTTTGGTGTTATTAATAGCCCTATCGAGGAACTTCGCAAAAAATTCCCTGAAAAGTCACAAAATCCTGAATGGTTGAAAGAGCATGCCGATTTTACCGGTGAATTACTCCTCGGCCACCTTCGTTATGGTACTTACGGCGGAAATAATATTGAAAGTTGTCACCCTTTCCTTCGTCAAAACAATTGGATGACTCGTAACCTCGTTGTTGCAGGTAATTTTAACATGACGAATGTGGAGGAGTTATTTAATAATCTTGTTGCCGTTGGTCAACACCCTCGCGAGAAAGCCGATACTGTTACCGTAATGGAGAATATCGGTTATAACCTCGATGAGGAGAATGATGAGTTGTACTATCGCTTTAAAAAGGAAGGATTTACTAAGCAACAAATTAGTCCGCTAATCGCTGCTAACCTCGACATCGCAAAAATTCTTCGTCGCTCTTCGAAACGTTGGGATGGAGGTTATGTGATGGCCGGATTAATTGGTCATGGCGATGCTTTTGTATTGCGCGATCCTGCTGGTATTCGCCCGGCTTGGTATTATGCCGATGATGAAGTAGTAGTGGTTACTTCTGAACGTCCGCAAATTCAAACGGCGTTTAATGTGCCAATGAATGCTGTACGTGAAATTAAACCGGGACATGCAATCATCGTTAAAAAAGATGGACGTGTATCCGAAGAGATGATTAAGGAGCCTCTCGAGCGTAAATCGTGTTCGTTTGAGCGTATTTATTTCTCTCGTGGTAGTGATGCCGATATTTATAAAGAGCGTAAAGAATTAGGACGATTATTATGCCCTGCTATTCTCGAGTCTGTCGACAAAGATCTTCGCCATACTGTTCTATCATTTATTCCTAATACTGCCGAAGTTGCTTTTTATGGTATGGTAAACGGAATGGAGGAATATTTACGTGAGGTGAAGAAGAGAAAAATTCTTGCCTTAGGTGCTCATCCCGATGAAGCGAAGTTGGAAGAAATTTTGTCGATTAAACCACGCGCTGAAAAAATTGCGATTAAAGATGCGAAGCTTCGTACGTTTATCACGAACGATAGCGATCGTACCGATATGGTTGCACACGTTTATGATATTACTTACGGAACACTTGAACCCGGTGTCGATAATTTAGTGGTGATCGATGATTCCATCGTGAGAGGTACTACTTTACGTAATAGTATCATTCGTATGCTCGACCGATTAAATCCAAAGAAGATCGTCATCGTTTCTTCTGCACCGCAAATTCGTTACCCCGATTGCTATGGTATCGATATGGCGAAAATCGGAGATCTCGTTGCGTTTAAAGCGGCTGTTGAATTACTCGAAGAAAATAATTTGGAACATATCATCGATGAGGTTTATGCTGAGTGTAAAGCGTTACTCGAGAAAGATGAACATCCTGCCGAAAATGTGGTGAAGAAAATTTATGCTCCGTTTACTTATGAGCAAGTTTCAGCACGCATCGCTAAAATTGTTACGCCTAAAGAGTGTAATGCAGAGGTAGAAATAATCTTCCAAACTATTGTGGATCTTCATAAGGCTTGCCCTAATAATGCCGGCGACTGGTACTTCAGTGGCGATTACCCTACACCGGGAGGAAATAGAGTAGTGTGTAAAGCATTTACTTATTTCGTAGAAGGAAGTAATGAAAGAGCGTACTAGAATTTGATACAAATAAAAAAAGGGACTAATTTTTAGTCCCTTTTTTTATTTTTTTACCCTTATTTTGAACATCTAAAAACCTTGCAGACGAGGCGTGGAAGTTTTTTAAAACCGGAGTTTACAAATCGTAAATGAGGATTTTGAAAAATTGACACAACGAAGTATCCGGGGTTTTTAGATGTTCACTTTAATTAAATGCCAATAGGATGCCAAGTCGTTTTTATCTCTTGGCACGACATTATTCTATACGGTGATAAAGCTTCTTCTTTGCTGTAATCAACAACACGCTTCACATTTAATGCTGCGTTTATTTGAATCGTTTTTCGTTGCTCTTGATCAACATCTGAATAAATAATTGCATTCACATCCATATGCGATGATGCATGTGCGATGAATTCTTTGCGATAGCCCGTAATAATATTTATTACTCCTCCCGGAAGATCCGATGCATGTATTACTTCCGCAAATTCTATAGCTGTTAATGGATGCTTTTCAGCAACTACTAACGTACACGTATTACCGCCAATTATTACCGGTGCTGCGTGACTGATAATTCCTAGTAATGCTAGGTTCTGAGGACAAATTACATTCACAATTCCGGTTGGCTCAGGATATGAAAAGTTGAAGTGAGAACTTTCTACCGGATTTACTGAACTGAATACTTGAATGTATTTATCACTCCATCCTGCATAATAAACTAATAAATCGATTGCTGCTTCTACTTCTGCTTTCGCGTTCGATTCTTTATACCCTTCTTTCATCATCGTGTCGATGAATTGAGCTTTGCGTCCTTCTAATGTTTCTGCAATACGATATAGTATTTGAGCTTTGTTGTAAGCCGATCGCTTGCTCCAATCATTCTGTGCTTTGCGATTCGAAACAACTGCGTCGCGTAAGTCTTTGCGGGAACCGCGACAAACATTCGCAATCACATTTCCGGAAGTATCTTTCAATGCATAAAATCTTCCCGACTCAGTGCGAGGAAATTTTCCGTCGATGTAAATTTTATATGTTTTCTTTACATCTAATCTTTTCGATGTAGATGCACTTGTATTTTTAATAGCTGTTTTAGTTGCCATGTGTTGTTGATTTAATTTGCGAAAAAAAGATTAGTACATTTTTAAATAAGGACTTAATCCGTGTAATCCTCCTTCTCTTCCAACTCCACTTTCTTTGTATCCGCCAAAAGGACTGGTAGGATCAAATTTATTGTAGGTATTGGCCCAAATAACGCCCGCTCTTAGTTTCGAACTTACTTTAAATACTTTCGATCCTTTGTCGGTCCAAACGCCTCCTGAAAGCCCGTAAGGGGTGTTGTTAGCTTTTTCGATTACTTCTTCTACTGTGCGGAAAGTTTGAATCGCTAGTACCGGTCCGAAAATTTCTTCTTGTACAATGGTACTCGATTGAGCTACGTTGGTAAATAATGTTGGGCGGAACCAAAATCCTTTCGATGGAACATCGCAATCGCTTTGCCAGCATTCGCCGCCTTCTTTAATTCCGATTTGTACTAACGATTTAATTTTATTGAGTTGTGCCTTTGAATTGATAGCACCTATATCCGTGTTTTTATCGAGCGGATCACCAACAATTAATGTTTGAATACGGTCTTTTAATTTGCGGATTACTTCTTTGGCAATTCCTTCTTGCACAAACAAACGTGATCCTGCACAACATACATGTCCTTGGTTAAAGAATATGCCGTTTACAATTCCTTCTACCGCTTGATCGATAGCTGCATCTTCAAAGATGATGTTAGCAGCTTTTCCACCTAATTCAAGTGTGTATTTTTTATCAGTACCCGCTAATGCTTTCTGAATAATCTTTCCTACATCGGTAGATCCTGTAAATGCAATTTTATCAATACCCGGATGATTTACAATGGCTGCACCTGTAGCTCCAGCTCCGGTAATAATATTTACTACTCCGGGAGGTAAATCGGCTTCTTGTAAAATCTCTGCTAACTTAAGTGCGGTAAGCGGTGTTGTCTCTGCCGGTTTTAATACAACAGTATTTCCTGCAGCTAAGGCCGGAGCAATTTTCCATGCCGCCATTAATAATGGAAAGTTCCAAGGAATAATTTGTCCTGCAACTCCTAACGGAGCCGGTTTTTTCCCGGGAAATGCATATTCCAGTTTATCAGCCCAGCCTGCATAGTAGAAAAAGTGAGCAGCAGCTAAAGGAACATCAATATCGCGACTCTCACGAATTGGTTTTCCTCCGTCGATACTCTCAATAATGGCTAACTCACGCGCTTTCTCTTGCATCACCCGCGCTATGCGATAGATGTATTTGCCTCGTTCTGCAGCCGATATTTTTGACCATACTTTTTGTTGTGCAGTACGAGCGGCAGTAACGGCTTTATCTACATCGGCAGCGTTGGCGTCAGCTACCGAAGCTATTTTTTTCTCCGTCGCCGGATTAATAGTGTCGAAGTATTTCTTAGATGAAGGAGCAGTAAATTTCCCGTTGATAAATAGATCATACTTCTCTTTCAGTTGTATATGATCGGGAGTTTCAGGTGCCGGCGCATACGACCATTTCGTGTCGAATTTTAAACCACCTTTGGCTGAGGATTTTTTCATTCGTAATTATTTTCAACGAAAATAGGAAAAAGATGGGATTGTAGGTCCTTTTAAGGTTTCTTATTGATTGTTGGTCACGCTGATCCGAAATTGGCATTTGTAATAAATCCAACTAACCTGATAGGTACAATGAAAGTAACAATCGTTAAATAGAATTCTAATGTTTAACTCAACACCTCATTCAATATCTCGTGCGATTTTATTCTGCTGCCATGCGTATGGTGAAGCTCGTAATATCCAATAAGTGCTTCTAATATATTTTTTCGTTGCTGCGCAGATAACTTTATCTCACTTACATCTTCTAACGATACCGATAACAACGCCTGAAAGCGTTCACTTAATGTCGGATCTAAATAGTAGGGATGATTCGGTCGGTGCTCTTGAAAGGTTCCTTCTTTTAAGTCGAACCATGCCGTTACCGCATCGTATTTTCCACTCGGGAAAAAGCCTAAAAATCTACTTAACTGTAACATGAAACATAAGTGAAACCTACTCACCGTTTCTTGATGAACGTCAAGTATCTGTACCGCATGATCAATAAAGGTGAATAACTCGGGATTGATTTCTTCTTCTTTTATTGATCGATATAATACCTCGCCAAGAAAAATTGCCATCGTTGTTTTAACAATGTCATAGGGTATGTTTGAGAGGGCAGGGGAGGCAGATACATCCGATACTCGATGCAGTCCTCCCGGCTTTTTAATATAGGCTACTACTTCAATGATCGATAGCGGCTGAAATAAATTCGCAGCATATCGCGCCTTACTCTTGCGTACTCCGTTTACTAAAAAGGACTGTAATCCGCTCTCGGCGGTATAGGCTTTTACTATTAAGCTGGCTTCAGCGTATTCGGTAGTGTGAAGTACTACGGCGCGGGTCTTTTGTAACATGTTACATCAGATCTTTACCAATATCTTTTCTATAATATGCGTAGTCGTAGTTGATGTGATGTGCCGCAGCAAACGATTTGTTTAATGCACCTTGCAAGGTTTCATCTAATGAGGTTAAGGCAAAGACTCTTCCTCCGTTCGTTACTACGTTACCGTTAGTAACAGCGGTGCCGGCATGAAATACTAGTGTGTCTTCTACTTTTTCTATTCCTCGTACTTCATAATCTTTTTCGTAATTACCCGGATATCCTCCCGAAACCATTACTACTGTAGCTGCTGTCCTTTCGTCGATCTCTAGTTGTATTGTATCGAGCTTTTCGTCGGCAGTGGCTTGCATTAATACACCGAAGTCGGTTTTGATACGAGGCAATACTGCTTCTGTTTCAGGATCTCCCATTCGGCAATTGTATTCAATTACCATTGGTTCTCCTCCTACATTCATGAGTCCGATGAATATAAATCCTTTGTAGTTGATTGCTTCTTTTTTAAGTCCTTCAATTGTAGGGATTACAATTCGTTCTTCGGTTTTTTTCAAAAAGGCAGCGTCTGCAAATGGCACAGGACTAACTGCTCCCATACCACCTGTATTTAATCCAGTATCTCCTTCGCCAATGCGTTTATAGTCTTTGGCAGCAGGAAGAATTTTATAGTGCTTGCCATCAGTCAATACAAATACACTGCACTCAATTCCTGAAAGGAATTCTTCTATCACTACTTTGTCTCCGGCTTTGCCGAATTTACCGTCGCTAAGCATCGATTTTAATTCTTGCTTAGCTATGTCAAGGTCGTTAATGATTAGTACTCCTTTGCCTGCTGCTAGTCCGTCGGCTTTTAATACGTAAGGAGGATTTAATGTTTCTAGAAATTTATACCCTTCTTCTAATTTGGCAAAGGTAAATGTATCATATCCCGCCGTCGGAATCCCATGGCGTTGCATAAACGCTTTGCTGAAGTCTTTGCTGCCTTCCAGTTGAGCTCCGGTTTTCCCCGGACCAATTACCGGAATGTTTTTAATAGCCACATCGCTTTCAAAAAAGTCTACTATGCCGTTTACTAAAGGATCTTCCGGTCCTACTACTACTAAGGCTATCGATTCTTTTAATACAAATGCTTTTACACTTTCAAAATCGTTCGGCTGTACGTTAACGTTAGTTCCGCACGACGATGTTCCGGCATTACCCGGTGCAATAAATAGCTTACTGCATAAAGCACTTTTACTTAATGATAATGCAAATGCATGTTCGCGACCGCCGGATCCCAGCAATAAAATATTCATGTTTTAATATTTCGGAGTGACCCCCATGTTATAGAATAAGAAAGAGTAAATGTCAGCTAATTCGTCGATCGTTTTGCTGAGTGGCTTGCCGGCTCCGTGTCCCGCTTTCATATCGATGCGAATCAATTTAGGATTATTTCCTGTATTGTGTTCTTGTAATGTTGCAATGTATTTGTAAGAGTGTGCAGGAACAACTCTATCGTCGTGGTCTGCAGTTGTAACCATCACTGCAGGATATTTTACATCTTTTACAGTGTGTACCGGTGAGTATTTGTAAAGATTTTTAAAGTTCTCTGCGTCGTCCGATGATCCGTATTCAACAACCCATCCCCAACCTACAGTGAATTTATGGTAACGTAACATGTCCATTACACCTACTGCAGGGAAGGCTACTTTAAATAAATCAGGACGCTGATTTACTACTGCACCAATTAATAATCCTCCATTCGATCCTCCTTGAATAGCAAGGAAATCTGATGAGGTGTATTTTTTATTGATCAAATATTCTCCTGCCGCGATGAAGTCATCAAATACATTTTGCTTGTTTAACAACATTCCACCTTTGTGCCATGCTTCTCCGTATTCGCCACCTCCACGAATATTGGCAATTGCATATACTCCGCCTTGCTCAAGAAATGCTAATCGCCCCGCGCTGAATGATGGAGTAATGTTTACGTTAAATCCGCCGTAAGCATATAGTAACGTCGGATTTTTTCCGTTCATCATCGTTCCTTTTTTGTAAACGATAAACATCGGAACCTTTGTGCCGTCTTTACTCGGATAAAATACTTGCTCTGTAGTATAGTCAGCAGGATTAAATGCAACGTTCGATTTTTTGTACTCTGTTACTTTTTTGTCGGCAATACTGTAACGATAGATTGTTGGAGGATATGTAAATGAGTTGAAGGTAAAGAATACTTCTTTGTCTTCTTTCTCTCCATCAAATCCTGCCGCTGTTCCAATGGCAGGTAATGAAATCTCTCCTTCATTAACTCCACTGTATGTGTATTGATAAATATGCGATGATACATCTTGTAAATAGTTCAAGAATAACTTACCACCTGCAGCTGTTACCGATTCTAAAAGTGATTTAGTTTCCGGAACAACAATTTTGCATTGCGATGCAACCGGTTTCGATGAATCATAGTTGTTTAAATCAATACTGATTACATGATTATTTTGTGCTCCGTCGTTGGTAGAAACAAAAAGTGTAGATCCGCTATTGTCGATGATGCCGTATTCGAAATCGAAACCTTTGAATAATACTTTGAACGTATCATTTTCTTTCGTCAAATCTTTATAAAGAATTTCCGATCCGTATGTTCCTTGAGAGATATACAAGAATAAATAGTGTTCGTCTTCGGTAACTTGGGTTCCATAATAACGCAACGGACTATTTTTATCTTCATATACTAATTTGTCTTTGTCTTGTGAGGTTCCTAATTCATGATACCACACTTGATGGAATTCATTCTTCGCACTTAACTCAGTTCCTTTTGCAGGGGTTGGATAGCGTGAATAGAAGAATCCGTTTTTATACCAAGATGCTCCTGAGAATTTTACCCAGTTTAAAACATCACTTTGGTCAGTAGCATCTTCTACTTTCTTTACTTTAATAGTTTGCCAGTCTGAACCCGATTGGTTAATCCCGTATGCTAAATATTTTTTATCGTGCGAGACTCCTAATATACTCACCGCTGCTGTTCCGTCGCTACTCATTTTATTAGGATCCATAAATACTTTCGGTTCTCCCGTAAGTCCTTTGGTATAATAAGTAATCGATTGATTTTGCAATCCGTCGTTCTTGCTGTATAAATAATATTCACCAATGCGCGTCGGTGCCGAAATACGTTCGTAATTCAAAATTTGATTTAAACGTTTTTTCATTCCCGCACGAAAAGGAATTTTATCGAGATATCCGAATGTTACCGCATTCTGATTTTTTGTCCATTCAATAACTTCAGCTGCTGTATCATTCTCTAGCCATCTGTATGGATCTTTAACGATTGTCCCGAAGTAGTTGTCTTCTTGCGCTACTTTTTTTGTAGCAGGATATTTAATTGATTCCTGAGCCATAACCGGTATTTGTATCACTGCATAAAGTGATAGAATTAAGAAGAAAGTCTTTTTCATGGTTGCATGATGATTTACCACAAAATTAGTGGTTCTGTGAATGTTAAAAGAGAATAGGCTTATAAAAATATGTGCACATCAACTGTTTCATTTACAAATAGTTGATGTGCTCAAGCAATAATATTCTTTTTGCCTTCGCGCTTGTTTTACGCTTATTGCTTGCTGAATTTTAGGGTGGCGGCACCTGCATCGGTGACTATCTTTACGAGATAAATTCCGGCACTTAAAGCTGATGTGTTAATCTCAAATTGTCCGCCATTAATATCTCTAAAATCGCTTATAACTTTACCGCTTAAATCCATTACTGTTACAGAAGACATTAAATTATATCCGCTACTAACGGTAAGCCTATCCGAAGTTGGATTCGGGAATGCACTAATGCCATTAACCGTTACTGTTTGATTTATTCCTGCAACTGAACAGGTGCCCGGCATGTTCGCATCTAGCCATAATAATCGTGAGTTAATCCATCCTTTTAATTTCGAAATTTCTCCTGCATAACTTGTCGGAATAGGAGAAGGATTCGGCCAAACATATACTCCTAGTATTGGCCATACTTGAAAATTTCTATCTTGACTTTCTTGTAAGTATGCCGCCATCGAATCAATATATGCATTGATGTTTGCTGTGGAGTATACAGTACTTCTTAATTGATCATATCTGCACTGTAGTTTATTCGCATAATTAGGGTCGTTCAATAGTCGTGCCCACCAGAATGGTACTTGGTATCCCGCACCTCCCGAATTGTTTGTTACATAAGCCCAACCTGTAAAATATTGACCGTTGTAATAGTCGGCATTGCACCAAGCAATGTCATAATCCCAAACAGGTCCTGCAACTAATTTATTTCCTTTAGTAATTTTCTCTTTGTATAAATAAGAGCTGATACGGTACCCATCAACATTTCTGGAAAGTTCATTAGTTAAGAAGAAGTCGATGAATGACGTGTCGTTAATGTATTTGCTGTACCCAACCATCGGATCTGTAAACTGTGATCCATGTAATGCATTTTCGAAGCTGTCAACAAAACTCTGAATATAGTTAGCTTGCTGTGGAGCTATTGTCACATCATCGGGATAGTCATAAAGGATAAATGGTACTTGGCCTCCCGCTGTTGGAGGATAGGCAGATGAAAATCCTCCTGTTCCTGTTCCCGTTGTTTTATCAACTTTTAAAATATACCCTCCTGTAACATCACTTCCACTGGTATCTGAAGGAGTTAGCTTTGAAATATTCACTCGTCCGGAGTTGCGTTTTATCTTTTCCATAAAAACATAAACTCCCTGATAGATATTATTCAAAAATACTTCTACGTATTGTGTACGCGAAGCATAATGCCCCATTTCATTGGCCAATTGGTAAGTTAATGTATTTCTTAGAAATGTTTTGTCGGTGTAATTTGCATTTAAGATCCAATCGTTTTCTGAAGGCATACCAAACAACGATGTATCTAAGTTGGCACCTAAGCTATCGCGTGTTTCTAC